>CALKUS010000213.1 GCA_937996755.1 uncultured Pseudomonadota bacterium
CATGAGCATCGTGAACAGCGGCGGGCCGATGATGCCGGCGTCGAGCCCCACCTTGATGACGATCAGCTCCATGAGCGCGCGCGCGTTCATCAGCGACCCGACCGCGAGGGACGTGCGCCAGACCTGCCCGGAAATCCTCGCGCCGACCGAGCCGCCGATGATCTTGCCGAGCACGGCGGCGCCGAGGATCAGCAGCATCGCACCGAGACCGGCGCCGACGAAGGCGTCGCGCGTGGTGTTCAGGCCGGCGAGCGCGAAGAAGATCGGCATGAGCACGACGATCGCGAGCGTCTCGATGCGTTCGACCAGCGCCTCGAGCAGGCGGTTGTCGCGCGGGAGGCAGGCACCGAACAGGAACGCGCCGAACACTTCGTGCACGCCGAGCATGTTCGTGGCGTACGCGCAGGAAAACATGCCGACCATGAGCGTCGCGAGCATCGCGCCGCCGGGCTTGCCGTCGGCCGCGTAGCGCGCGAGCAGCTTCGCGAACAACGGGCGCAGCAGCAGAAACACCACGAGCGCGAGCAGCGAGACGCCGCCCAGCATCGTCCACAGCCTCGTCCAGTCGGACTTCGCCGATGCGAGGATCACAACGACCGCGAGCATGATCCACGCGAACACGTCGGCCACTGCGGCGCCCGTGAGCGACAGGCGGCCGATCGTCGTGTGGGTCATGCGCCGCTCCTTGAGGATGCGGGCCATGATCGGGAACGCCGTGATCGACATCGCCGCGGCCATGTAGAGCGCGAATGGCCAGAACGCCACGCCCTGCGGCGCGAGCGCCGGCCACAGCAGCGGCGAGATCGCGAGCCCGAGCGCCATCGGCACGAGCACCGACAGGATCCCGATCCACGATGCCGCGATCATCTGCCTGCGCACGCCCGTGGGCATGCGCAGCTCGGCGCCGACGACGAACATGAACAGCACGAGCCCGAGCTGCGACAGCCCGGCCAGCGCGGGCAGCGACGATTTCTCGAACACTTGCGCATGGAGCTCGGGGAACCACGCGCCGAACACGATCGGACCGAGCACGAGGCCCGCCGCCATCTCGCCGATCACGGGTGGTTGGCCGAACCAGCGCAGCAGCAGCCCGAGCACGCGGGCGGTGCCGAGGATGATCACGAGCTGCAGCAGCAGGGGAGCGTGGGACATGAGTCAGCCGGGCATTCTCCCGCGTGTCGAGCGGGAAATGGAAAAGCGGAAATCGGAAATCGGGTGAGCGGGGCCGAGGAAATCGGTTGGCGCGCTGCACCTCGGGTGCCGAGACGCGCTTCTCCTATTTCCCATTTCCCATTTCCGATTTCCCGGAAAGTCAGGCCGCCGCCGTCGCCGGATGCTTGAGGTAATCGAACAGCAGCGAGTGCGGATGGCGCTTCGTGTCGCCGACGATCGCGAGCACTTCGCTCGCGTCCAGCGACGGCGCCTCGGCGTGCGCCTTGTCGACGATCTCGCGCGCCATGGCCTTCAGCAGCTGCGCGTATTCGCGGACGCGCGCGCGGAAAGCGGCGTCGTCGAGCGTGTCGCGCAGGCCGCGGTTGAGCTCGACGAACCACGGCAGCGACGCCTGGTCGAGCATGATGTCGCTCTCCTGCTTCGCGCTCACCTTGCTCCATGCCCTGAGAAAGCGCTGCATCGCGAAGTTGAGCTCCTTGGACTCCGATAGCTCTGAACGCAGCCGTCCCATCGCCTGCATGTCGGTGAGCTTCCCCTGGAACCAGAACTGGCAGAGGATGCCCCAGTAGTACGTGTAGTCCCAGAGCACCTTGACCGGCATGACCTCGGGGTCGCCGAACAGCGGGTACTGGTCGGTGTAGAGCGCGAGCGTGCTTTCGTAGAACGACATGTAGAGCTTTTCGTAGATGCCGGCGTACGGTGCGAACTCCTCGCCTGCGAGGTCCTTCTCGATCAGCGCCGTGATGTAGGTGTTCGACATCCCGATGAAGTCGCTGCCCGGCGAGTAGAACGGGTCGAGGAACACGCCTGCTTCGCCGGTGAGCGCCCAGCGGTCGCCCGAGAACACCTGCTTGCAGCCGTGCGAGAAGTGGCGCAGGAAGCAGAAGTCCTGCAGCAGGTGCGCCTTCGTCAGCAATTCCTTGTGCAGCTGCGGCTGGTATTTCGCGAACCACCCCATCGCCTTCTCGAACGTGTTCATCGTCTCGAGCGGGTGCATCTTCGCGTCGCAGACGATGCCGACCGAATGCGAGCCCGAGCCGAGCGGGATCAGCCACGCCCAGTAGCCGGGGCCGCACAGGTGGTTCGTCGACAGCCAGCGGTTCGGCGGATTGCACTGCGCGATCCACTCGGGATCGTCCACCCACTCGTTGACGTCGATCTTCGTGCCGATGCGGAACCAGATGGCGTTCGCGTCGTGCGCGTTCGTCTCGGCGAGGCCGAGCTTGCGCTTGATCGGGCTCGCGCGGCTGGCGGCGTCGATCAGCCAGCGCGCGGTGGCGCGTTCGCGCCGACCGCCCTTGTCGTAGTGCACGACGTGCTCGGCGCCGTCCTTGCCGATCTCCACGTCGCGCACGGCGACGCCGTCGTCGAACACGATGCCCTCGGCCACGCAGCGCTCGCCGAGGTGGTTCTCCAGGATGCCGCGATCGAGCTGGTAGCTCGGGCAGGGCAGGAACGAGCTCGCGCCGAGCTCGGTCGTGTTCTCGATGTCGTCGCGGTACTCGTTCCAGAAGAAGCGGAAGCCGAACTTGCGCAGGTGCCGTTCCTTCAGGTGCTGCGCGAGGCCGATCACCGTGTCGAAGTAGTGCGCGCCGATCTCGACCGACGACTCGCCCACCTTGTGCGCGGCTTCCGGCACCGGATGCTGCTTGCGCTCGAGCACGCGGATGCCGAGCGTCGGGAACTTCCCGCGCAGCTGCAGCGCGAGCGTGAGGCCGGCGAGGCCGCCGCCGATGATCAGGACGTCATGGTCTGGTTTCACAACGGGCTTCCCGAACTGCAAGGAAAAGGAGCCTACCTCAACTCGTCTCGAAGGAAGTAGGAGCGGCCCATGGCCGCGATTCCCTCGTGGTTCCGAGGCACGATCGATACATGCGAGGCTTTCGCATCGCGGCCATGGGCCGCTCCCACCCCCTCCGAGAGACGCCTCTACACCTCGAAACGTAGCGGCTTCGTGGTGAGGGACTTGTAGAGCCCGCCCAGGTCCAGACCCCGCTTCACGATCTTCCAGAACAACATGCGCGTGATGCGTGCGACGTCGCGCAGCGGCTGGAAGTGACTGGGCCGGCGGCCCTCGTGGTAGCGCGCCTCGATCGGCACGGACGCGATCGGGAACCCGGCGCGCGCCGCCTCGACCAGCACTTCGCTCTCGAAGGCGAAGCCATCGGAAGTCGGCATCGGGATCGCCTCCAGCAATGCGCGCGGATACAGGCGATGACCGCACTGCGAGTCGAGCACGCGCTGGCCGCATGCCCAGGAGATCCAGAAATCCGCGACGTTGTTCGCGAAGTGGCGCAGCGCGGGTTGCTTCTCGCGCCCGCGGCTGCGCTCGCACAGCACGAGCGCGCGCGGGTCGCGCTGGTGCGCCGCGACGAGCCGCGGCGTGTCGATCGCGTGGTGCTGCCCGTCGCCGTCCATGCTCACGACCGCGTCGCAACCGAGGCGCAACGCCTCGGCGATGCCGTCGCGCAGGCTCTGGCCCTTGCCCATGCGGCGTTCGTGGCGGATGACGCGCGCACCGAGGTCGGCGATCGCGGCGAGCGTGCCGTCGGTCGAGCCGTCGTCGACCACGATCACCTCGTACGGCTGCGTGCGCGCGGCCGCGACGACTGCGCGGATCGCGAGCTCTTCGTTCAACGCCGGAATCACCACCGCGATGCGCGGCGGGGCGTTCAGCGACACGCGGAGACCTCGAGCAGCAGCGACTGCGCCGGCGACAGCGCGACGCTGGCGCGACCGGCGCCACGCGCCAGCGCGCGGAACAGCGGCAGCGACGCGGCGATCGGGTTGTCGGCCACCGCCTCGTCCACGCCCGCGGGCATCGGTTCCGCGGCCGGCGTGTCGCCGCTGCGCACGACCTGCCACGACAGCTGCGCCGTACTGCGCGCGCCGCGCGCCGGCGCGAGCACGAGCGCGCCGCCGAGCAGGCCGCGGCTGGTCGTGACGCTGCGCATCGCGCCCACCGCTTCGATGTCGTACGCGGAGAACAGCACGCGCTTGTCGTCGGCTCCGACCTGGCTCAACGCTTCCAGCAGGCCCTGGCCGAACGTGTAGTCGAACGCGGACAGCGCCGTGGACGGCTCCATGCAGCCGGTGCCGATCGTCCAGTAACCGACGGCCGCGTTGTGCACGGAGTTGTGGAACTTGGTCGGCGAAATCTCGGCGGGATTGCCCGCGAGCGTCCTGCACATGTAGTCGGTGATCGCGAGGTCGCCGTGCGTGCACGCGAACACGCTCGGCAGCGACTTCGGGTCGGCATCCGCCGCCGCGCACGCGGCGGAAGCGACTTCCAGCGCGATCGCGACCGTGTCGGGCGCGCGCCGGCGCTCGGTCGGCGCGAGCAGCGCGGGCGCGGGCCGCGGCTGCGGCTCATGCGGCGGTGCTTCGCCGCGCAGGATCGGTGCGGCGGCCTGCCAGCCCGCGAGGCGCGGCGACCAGAGCGCGATGCCGTCGACGTACGCCGAGCCGCTCATGCGGTCCCCGGCGCGCCGAACAGCAGCACGCAGTTGTTGCCGCCGAAGCCGAACGAGTTGCTCGCCGCGCGGCGCACCTCGCGCTGTTCGTTGTCGAGCAGGATCTGCGGCCCGCACGCGGCGTCCAGCGTGCGCGCATTCAACGTGCCGGGCATGAAGCCGTGCTCGATCGCCAGCAGCGAGACCACGGCTTCCACGATGCCCGCTGCGCCGAGCGTGTGGCCGGTCCAGCCCTTCGTCGAGCTCGCGCGCGTGGTCGTCGGGAACATCGTGGAGACGACCAGCGCCTCGACTTCGTCGTTCTTCTGGCTCGCCGTGCCGTGCAGGTTCACGTAGTCGATCGCGTCGCCCGCGAGGTTCGCACGTGCGAGTGCGTCCTCCAGCGCGCGTCGCGCGCCGAGCCCTTCCGGATGCGGCGACGACATGTGGTGCGCGTCGCTCGACTCGCCGTAGCCGAGCAGCCACGGCGCGTCGCCGCGTGCGGGCGCGCCGCGTTGTTCGAGCAACGCGAAACCGGCCGCTTCGCCGATGCTGATGCCGCGCCGCTCGGGATCGAACGGTCGGCACGGTTCGGGCGACACGAGGCCGAGCGAGTTGAAGCCGTACAGCACGCTGTCGCACAGCGTGTCGACGCCGCCGACGACCGCGGCATCCGCGAGGCCGTTGCGGATCAGTCGCTCGGCCTGCGCGAACACCTTCGCGCTCGACGAGCAGGCGGTGGCGACCGTCACCGAAGGCCCGTCGAGGCCCAGCGCGGCCGCGACGAAATCGCCGAGCGAATGCGGCTGGTGGACGATCGGCCGGCGCAGGTGCTCCGGGTAGTTGCCGTCGGCGTCGAGCGTGCGGTACGCCTCTTCGCTCGCGCCGATGCTCGACGTGGACGTACCGAGCACGAGCGCGACGCGGTCGGCGCCGTAATGCGCGCGCGCGGCGCGCGCGGCGTCGATGAAACCGTCCGCCTGCAGCCCGAGCCAGGCGAGGCGGTTGTTACGGCATTCCCAGTTCGCGAATTCCGCCGGCAGCGGCGCATCCTCGAGCCCCGCGACGCGGCCGATGAAGCAGTCCAGCGGCGCGGCGCCGAAGTCGTTGCGGCTGAGGCCGGTACGGCGCGCACAGAGCGCGTCCAGCAACGCGGCGCGGCCGCGGCCCGCCGCGCTCGTGGCGGTATGGGCGGTGATGCGCAGGGGTGGGATCGGGGCGGGCACGAGCGGGAACGCGGTTTCGGATTCGTGCCGCAGTATGCCGGCAGGGCCCGCTGCTCCGCCATAAGACGGAGTTTCCGGCAGAATCGCACCGCCATGGACGGCCCGGATCGATGACTTCCCGTTCCCTCGAGCGTCGCTACTGGCGCGACCCCGACGTCTGGCAGGTGCTGCTCGTGTCGCTCGCCGTGTTCGTCGCATTGGCCGGGCTCCCGTGGCTGGCCTGCCTCGTTCACTGCTGGCGCGTCGCGCGCGCCGCGCCCGTGCGTAGCGGTGCGGTCGACCACGCGCTCGTGTTCGGCAAGCGCCTCGTCGACGGTGCGCCCGACGCCGACCTGCACCTGCGCCTCGCGCGCGCGCTCGCGCTCGTCGCCGCCGGCGACACGCGCTCGCTCGTGCTGCTCGGCGGGCGGGGAATCGCGGGCGTAAGCGAAGCGCGCGTCGCGCACGCGGCGCTGGAGCGCATGGGCCTCGACGCAGCCGTCGACGTGGCGATCGAGGACGAGTCGGCCGACACGCTGGAAAACCTGCGCCATGCGCGGCCATTGCTCGGTGGCGCGACCTGCGTCGCGCTCGTCAGCAACCGCTACCACCTCGCGCGCGTCGAGCAGCTCGCGCGCCACTTCGGCATTCCGCACGTGCTGTGCGCAGCCGAGGACGCGTGGTCGTGGCGCCGGCTGCCGGCGTTGCTCGCCGAGTCCGCGATCGTGTTCGTCGGTGCCGTCGGCACGCGCTGGGCGCGCCTGATCCGCAGCGAACGCCTGCTCGCGCGGGTAAGCTGAAACGGACCGGGAAATCGGAAATGGGGAATGGGAAATCGGCACGGCCGGCTGCGACAATCGCGCGGCTGTCCCGATTTCCCATTTCCGATTTCCCATTTCCCCTGCCGGAAAAGCGACATGGATGACATTGCGCCGGTCGAGCACTGGCTGCGCGGGCTGCAGGACCGCATCTGCGCGGAAGTCGAGGCGATCGACGGCGGCGCGCGCTTCGTCGAGGACGCGTGGACGCGCGCCGAGGGCGGCGGTGGCCGCACGCGGATCCTGCGCGACGGCAGCGTGTTCGAGCAGGCCGGCATCGGCTTCTCGCACGTGGAAGGCACGACGATGCCGGCATCGGCGACGGCGCATCGGCCGGAGCTCGCGGGCAAGGCATGGGTCGCGTGCGGCGTGTCGCTCGTGTTCCACCCGCGCAACCCGCACATCCCGACCACGCACATGAACGTGCGCGTGTTCCGCGCGCACGCGCCGAACCAGCCGCCCGTGTGGTGGTTCGGCGGCGGCTTCGACCTCACGCCCTACTACCCGGTGGACGAGGACGTGCGCCACTGGCACGCGGTCGCGCGCGACCTCTGCGCGCCGTTCGGCGCGGACGTCTACCCCGCGTACAAGAAGTGGTGCGACGAGTATTTCTACCTGAAGCACCGCCAGGAGACGCGCGGCGTCGGCGGCCTGTTCTTCGACGACCTCAATCGCTGGTCGTTCGACCGCTGCTTCGAATTCCAGCGCGCCGTCGGCGACGGCTTCATGCGCGCGTACGCACCGATCGTCGCGCGCCGCCGCGACGCGCCGCACGGCGAGCGCGAGCGCGCGTTCCAGCTGTACCGGCGCGGCCGCTACGTCGAGTTCAACCTCGTGTTCGACCGCGGCACGCTGTTCGGACTGCAGTCCGGCGGCCGCACCGAGTCGATCCTGATGTCGCTGCCCCCCCTCGTGCGCTGGGAATACGGCTACCAACCCGAACCCGGCTCGCCCGAATCAAAGCTCGCCGACTATCTCGTCCCGCGAGATTGGCTCTAGCGCCGCGGTCGGAGCGCGAAGCGCTCAAAGAAACCTCGAGGGTGTTCGCGCGGGAAAAGTCGCGCCTTTTCCCGCGCGAGCGAGGACTGCTCTGAGATCGACTCGTTTTCTCGCGCGCAGCGCGAGAAATCGAGGCGCAAAAATAAATTGGCCCCGGTTGCTGGGGGGGCAACCGGGGCCGGGGTCGGAGGAGGCTTGGGGAGGAGCCTGTCTCCTGGGGTGTCACACTCAGGGAGGTGAGTGATGACGTCGAGTCCTGGGGGAGAGGACTCGTACGATTAGATGGAGCATGGAGCGGAAAGTTCCATCGCGACCCGGGGGATGAATTTAGCCGCGATTCAGATTCGGACCACGCGCACCAACCGCATGCACAAGGTCGCGCGAAACGGCCTGCTGGTCGCTGAATGCGGACGGAAATTCACGCCTGCCCGCGTTTCGCCATGAATCTGCAACCGAATCCGACCACGTTACGATTTTGTAACGTCGTCGAATTCGTCCCGAACGACGTGAGGGAGCTCGAGATCCCTCGCGCTGCGCGCTCGGGATGACGGTCCCGGCGCTACGCGCCGGTACCGTCAATGCGCGGCATCCCAGTTCGCACCGTGGCCGACGTCGACGTCGAGCGGAACGTCGAGCTGAGCGGCCGCCGACATGCGTTCGCGCAAACCCGCTGCGATCTCGTCGACGCGGTCTTCACGCACCTCGAGCACGAGCTCGTCGTGCACCTGCAGGAGCATCGCCGCGTCGTCGCGGCCGAGCAGCCAGCGGTCGACGTCGATCATCGCGCGCTTGATGATGTCCGCGGCCGTGCCCTGCATCGGCGCGTTGATCGCCGCGCGCTCGGCGCCCGCGCGTTGCGCCTGGTTGCGCGCGCGGATGTGGGTCAGGTACAGGCGGCGGCCGAACACGGTCTCGACGTAGCCGTCGTTGCGCGCCTTCTCGCGCGTGGCCTGCATGAAGTCGCGCACGCCCGTGTAGCGCGAGAAGTACAGGTCCATGTACTCCTGCGCCTCGCCGCGCCCGATGTCGAGGCGCAGCGCGAGACCGTGCGCGCCCATGCCGTACATCAGGCCGAAGTTGATCGCCTTCGCGGCGCGGCGCTGGTTGCCGTCGACGTCGGCGAGCGCGACGCCGAACACCTCGGCCGCCGTCGCACTGTGGATGTCGGCGCCTTCGCGGAACGCGCGCAGCAGCGCGGGATCCTGCGACAGGTGCGCCATGATGCGCAGCTCGATCTGCGAGTAGTCGGCCGCCATCACGACGAAGCCGGGCGGCGCGATGAACGCCTGGCGGATGCGCCGTCCTTCTTCCGTGCGGATCGGGATGTTCTGCAGGTTCGGATCGGACGACGACAGACGGCCGGTCGCGGCGACCGCCTGGTGGAACGACGTGTGCACGCGCCCGGTGTTCGGGTTCACCTGCTCGGGCAGCGTCTCCGTGTACGTGCCGACCAGCTTCGCGAGCGTGCGGTAGCCCATGATGATGCGCGGCAGCTCGTGCTCGGCCGCGAGCTCCTCGAGCGTCGCTTCGTCGGTCGACGGCTGCCCGGTCGGCGTGCGGCTCTTCACCGGCAGCCCGAGCTCGTTGAACAGCACCTGCTGCAGCTGCTTCGGCGAATCGAGCGAGAACGCGTGGCCCGCCGCCGTGTGCGCCTTCTGGATCGCCTCGGCCATGCGTGCGCGCATCTCCGAGGTCT
>CALKUS010000214.1 GCA_937996755.1 uncultured Pseudomonadota bacterium
CGATGGGCAGTTGCAGCACCTCGGGCGCAGCGACCTGCAGGTCAAGGTGCGCGGCCATCGCATCGAGCTCGGCGAAATCGAGGCGGCGCTCGCTGGCCATGCCGCGGTGGCACGCGCGGCGGTCGCGGTGCGCGAGGACACACCGGGCGACGTGCGCCTGGTGGCCTACGTCGTTGCCCGTGACGCGCAGCCGGATGCGGGTGCACTCCGCGCGCATCTCGCGAAATCGCTTCCGGACTACATGGTCCCGCAGCATTTCGTGCCGCTCGCGGCACTGCCGCTGACCGCCAACGGCAAGGTGGACAGGCGTGCTTTGCCGGCACCCGCAACCATCGCGACCGAAGCCGCATCGGCGGCGATCGAGCTGCCGCGCACCGAGCTCGAGCAGCAGGTCGCCACCCACTTCCGCCAGACGCTGTCGATGCCGCTGATCGGCATCCACGACGACTTCTTCGCGCTCGGCGGGCACTCGCTGCTGGCCGCGCAGATGGCCATGCGGCTCGGGCGCGACCTCGGGCGCAGCATCCCGATGGGGGTGGTCTTCGAGCACCCGACGATCGCGGCGCTCGCGGCGTGGCTGGAGAAGCAGGCGCCGGCGACGGCCGCGCAACCCGCGATTCCGCGCCGGGGCGCTTCCGGGCCGGCGCCGCTCTCGTTGATGCAGCAGCGCATCTGGTACCTCGAGCAACTGCACCCGCGGCGCACGGTGTTCAACGTGCCGTCGGCGCATCGGCTGCGCGGCGAGCTCGACATCGGCGCTCTCGGCAAGGCGTTCGCCGGCATCGTCGAGCGCCAGGCGGTGCTGCGCACCCGCATCGCCACCGTGGAAGGCGAGCCGTCGCAGGTCGTCCTCGACTCGGTCGACACCGCGATTCCGCTCGAGGATCTCTCCGGGATTGCCGGCGACGAGCGCCAGGCGCAGCTCATGCGCCGCCTCGAGCGCGAGTGCGCGCTGCCGTTCGACATCGCGCGGGCGCCGCTGTTCCGGGCACGCCTCTTCCGCCTCGCGGCCGACGACCACGTGCTGTTCTTCATGCCGCACCACGTCGTCTGGGACGGCTGGTCGTTCGATCTCTTCTACGAGGAGATGTCGGCGCTGTACGACGCGCACCGCCATTCCCGCGCGCCGGCGCTCGCGCCGCTGCCGGTGGACTACGCCGATTTCTCGGCGTGGCAACGCGACTGGATGAAGGGATCGACCCTCGACCGGCAGCTGGAGTACTGGCGTACGAAACTCGCGGGCGCGCCGCAGGCGCTCGAGTTGCCCACCGACAGGCCGCGACCGACGACGCAGAGCGGAGACGGCGGAACGGCGTGGTTGCGCTTGCCACGCGCGACGACCGAAGCGCTGCGCGACCTCGGCGTGCGCGAAGGCGCGACGCTGTTCATGACGCTGCTGTCCGTCTGGGCGCTGCTGCTCCATCGCCTGAGCGGACAGCGCGAGGTCATGGTCGGTACGCCGGTTCGCGGGCGCAACATGCCCGAGCTCGAGAAGCTGATGGGCTTCTTCGTGAATGCGGTGCCGCTGCGGCTCGTCATCGATTCGCAGCACGACTTCCTCGAGCTGCTGCGGGCCGTGCGCGTCGAAGTGATCGAGGCGTTCAACTACCAGGACGTGCCGTTCGAGCACCTCGTGCGCGTGCTCGGCGCGCCGCGCGACCAGAGCCGCTTCCCGATCTACCAGGCCTTCTTCTCGTACCAGGATGCGCGGCAACGTCCGTCGCAGTGGGGCGACCTGCGGCACGAGAACGTGCCCGTGTTCCAGCCGGCTGCGGCGCAGGACCTGGCGTTGTGGTTCCTCGACGGCGCCGACGGCCTCGTCGGCGGACTGAACTACAACAGCGACGTCTTCGACGCCGGCACGGCCGAGCAGCTCTGCGTGCGCTTCTCGACGATGCTCGACACGCTCGTGCGCGAACCGCGCAAGTCGATCCGCGACCTGCTCGCCCCGGGCGCCGAAGAGCTCGAATTGCTGCGCCAGTGGAACGACACCACCGTCGCCCTGCCTGCCGCGCACGACATCACTTCGTACGTCGACCTCGAATCGCGCGACCCGGGCACGACCGCCATTGCCTGGAACGACGAAGTGGTCACGTACGGCGAGCTCGCGCGCGACGTCGGCCGGATCGCCGCGACGCTCGCCGATCGCGGCGTGGGCGCCGGCGATGTCGTGGCACTGCACCTCGATCGGTCGCCGCGGATGGTCGCCGCGCTGCTCGGCGTGCTGGCAGCGGGCGCGACCTACCTGCCGCTGGATCCGGAATTCCCGCCCGAACGCCTGGCATTCATGCTCGCGGATTCGGGAGCACGGCTGCTGATCGGCGATCGCGAGGTGCCTGCGCCCGGATGGGACGCGAGCCGCGTGCTGCGGCTGGACGCATCGGCGCTCGCGAACGCGCCTGCCGGTGCAGGATCGCGCGCGAAAGCCGCGCGCGGTGATGCCGCGTACCTCATCTACACCTCGGGCTCGACCGGCAAGCCGAAGGGCGTGAAGGTGTCGCACGGCTGCGTCGTGAATTTCCTGCATGCGATGCAGGATCGGCCGGGGCTGGCCAGCGGCGCGAAGCTGGCCGCGGTGACGACGATCTCCTTCGACATCGCGGTGGCTTCGTTGCGCCACGAGATGTTGTTCGAGTAGGCGCAGCTGTAGCCGGAATCGCACTTCCCCGCCTGCCGTCCGGGTTCGGCGCCGATCTCCACGATCCGGAACGGACCGTCGAACTCCGGATCGATGCCCCACATCTCGTGCGCCCGTCTGTCGAACACGTAGTACTGGCCTGACGCACTCTGCTGGAAGCCGCGGGGATCGCGGAAGCGGCCGGCGATCTCCCGGTTTGACGTCACCCGCGTACGCCAATCGTGGTGGGCAGAATGTCTCGTACACCAGCGGGTTATCGTCGAACAACGATAGGAACACCACGACGCCCTCCGTGATTGACGAGCGCAGTCGGTTGTCGAGCCGACTCCAGCCGTGCTTGTACCAGCGATCGATCGCCTGCAACTGGTGGCGTCTGGTGAGCCATGCGTTGCTGTTGGTCTTGACGACACGAAACGACACATTCTTGGCCGCAAGGTATGTATCCAGGTCCGCTTCGTAAGGATGGGCGAACTCCTCTGCATTCTCGGCAAACCATAACGTCCAGGGCCGTTGTACGCAGTGCTCCTGATAGTCGTGCGCCGACAGGACGACAACTTCGGGCGGGTTCTTGAGCGCGTCC
>CALKUS010000215.1 GCA_937996755.1 uncultured Pseudomonadota bacterium
TCCGGCGTCTGCGCGCGGTGCGGCCCGATATTTCGATCACCAGCGATTTCATTGTCGGCTTTCCCGGCGAGACCGAAGACGATTTCGAGCGCACCATGAAGCTGATTGAAGATGTCAATTTCGACGGCAGCTTTTCCTTCGTTTACTCGCGTCGGCCGGGTACGCCGGCGGCCAGCCTGCTCGACGAAACGCCGCAGGACGTGAAAATGAAGCGCCTGCAGAAGATGCAGAAACTGCTCGATACCCAGCTGCACGCGCATTCGAATGCCATGGTCGGCACCGTGCAACGCGTGCTGGTGGAAGGCACATCGCGCAAGGACGAGAATGAAATGATGGGCCGCACGGACAACAATCGCGTAGTGAATTTTCCCGTTGCAGGCCTCAACGCATCGCGGCTGGTTGGCCAGTTCGTCGAGGTGACCATCACCGGTGTCAGTCACTACACCTTGCGGGGTGAACTGGTGATCACCGAATCGGTGCTGATGCGCGACGTCGAGGCCGCCGCGGCGATGATCGGCACGCTGAACGACATGGGCGTGCAGCTCGCGCTCGATGACTTCGGCACCGGCTATTCCTCGCTCGCCTACCTCAAGCGCTTCCGCATCCAGCGGCTGAAGATCGACCGCAGCTTCGTGCGCGACATCACCACCGACCCCGACGATGCCGCGATCACGCTGGCGGTGATCGCCCTCGCGCACAGCCTGCGCAAGTCGGTGATCGCCGAAGGCGTCGAGACCGAGGAACAGCGCCACTTCCTCAGCGAGCGCGGCTGCGACGAGGTGCAGGGCTACTTCTTCAGCGAACCGCTGCCGGCCGCGGCGATGACCGAACTGCTCGCCGGCCGCCGCCAGCTCGCCAACGGCCTGATCGGCGTCGAAACCGAGGAGCCGCCGACCGTGCTGCTCGTCGACGACGACCCGGTGTTCACGACCTTCGGCTGCTCGGTGCTGCGCAACGAGGCCTGCCGCGTGCTGAGCGCCCGCAGCGGCCGCGAGGCCCTCGACCTGCTGGCGCGCAACCGCGTCGATGTCATCGTCTCCGACCAGGTCATGCCGGAGATGGACGGCGCCGACTTCCTGCGCCGCACGCGCGCGCTGTACCCCAATGCCTGCCGGATCATGCTGAGCGGCTCGACGTCGCTGCAGAGCCTGATCAGCAGCATCAACGAGGGCGGCATCCACAAGTTCCTCGAAAAACCGGTGACGCCGGAGCGCCTGCGCACGACGGTGCGCGAGGCACTGGCGCGGCGCACGCCGCCGACCGGCTGACGGCGCGGCCCCCGGCTGTGGCAGCATGCCGTCCGCGCACCGCCCGGTGCGCTGCAGCAACGCCGGGAGGCGACGCCATGGACTGCCGGATACTCACCGCCGCCACCACCGTGCCCCTCGCGCCGGGAGCCTGTCCGTGAAGCGCCGCGAGCGGAGCTGGCCGCAGCGCGTGCTGCTGCGCTTCCTGCCGTGGGCGGCGGCGACGCTGCTGCTCGCGGCCCTTGCGCTGGAGCGGCTGGACCAGGCCGTGCTCGAACCGGTCGAGGCCGCGCAGGCGCGCGCGATCGTGCGCGGCGGGCGCGTGCTTGCGGCCGCGCTCGGACACCTCGGGCGCGACATCGACATCCTGTCGCACCACGAAGTCCTGCTCTCGGCCGCCGCCGACGACGGGGCCGATCCGGTCGGGCTCGCGCGGCTCACCGACCTGTTCCACGCGTTCTCGGCGGCGAGTCGCGACTACGACCAGATCCGCTGGATCGACGCCAGCGGCCGCGAGCGCGTGCGCATCGACCTGCGCGACGACGAACCGGTGAACGTGCCGGCCGGCGCGCTGCAGGACAAGTCCGATCGCCCGTACTTCCGCGAGACGATGGCGCTGCGCGCCGGCGAGGTCTACCTGTCGCCGCTGGATCTGAACGTCGAGCGCGGCGCGATCGAACGCCCGCACAAGCCGATGCTGCGGCTCGCGACGCCGCTGTTCGACGCCTACGGCGTACGCTGCGGCGTGCTGGTCCTGAACTACCTCGCCGGTCCGATGCTCGCGCAGCTCGCCCGGCCGACCGAGACCGGCACGGTTGCGATGCTCGCGAACGCCGACGGCTACTGGCTGGCCGGCGCCGCGCCCGACGACAGCTTCGGCTTCCAGCTCGGCCGGCCGGAGCTGACGCTCGCGCGCCTCGCGCCGGTCGTCTGGGAGCGCATGCGGCAGCGCGACGCCGGCAGCCTGCGCAGCAACGGCGGTCTCTGGAGCTGGGACACGTTCCGGCCGTCGCTGCGGCGGCGCGACGAAACGCGGGTGCTGGACCGCTGGAAGATCGTCACCTTCGTGCCCGAGGTACGGCTCGTCGCGCTCGAACGCACGGCACGCCTGGAAGTCGGCGGCGTGGTGCTGCCGCTGCTCGGCGGCGCGCTGTTCGTGTCGCTGCGCCTCGCGCAGGCCGCGCGCGCGCGCGAACAGGCGCAGGCCGCGCTCGCCGAGCGCACGCGCGAACTGCTCGCGACCAACGCCGCGCTCGCGGCGACCA
>CALKUS010000216.1 GCA_937996755.1 uncultured Pseudomonadota bacterium
CACCGTGCGCTGGTAGAGGTCGGAAATCGCAGGCATGACGGGGATTGTAGGAGCCGACTTGCGGGCGACCAACCTGCGGTCGCCCGCAAGCGGGCTCCTACAGAAGCATGTCCCTGGCCTTCAGCAGCGCGGCCACGCAGGCGTCGACTTCGGCACGCGTGTTGTAGAAAGAGAGCGACGCGCGTGCCGTCGCGGGCACGCCGAAGAATTCCATCAGCGGGTGCGCGCAGTGGTGGCCCGAGCGCAGCGCCACGCCCTCCGTGTCGACGATCGTCGCGAGGTCGTGCGCATGCACGCCGTCGATCGTGAACGAGATCACGGGCGCCTTGCCCGGCGCCTCGCCGTAGATCCGCAGCCCGGGGATCGCGCGCAGCGCGCGCTCCGCGTACGCGAGCAGGTCCTGCTCGTATGCCTCGATGCGATCGAGGCCCACGGATTCGAGGTAGTCGATGGCCGCACCGAGGCCGATGATGCCGGCGATGTTCGGCGTGCCGGCCTCGAACTTGTGCGGGATGTCGGCGAACGTGGTGCCCGCGAAGCTCACGCGACGGATCATCTCGCCGCCGCCGAGGAACGGCGGCATCGCCTCGAGCAGCTCGCGGCGCGCCCATAGCGCCCCCGTGCCGGTCGGGCCGAGCATCTTGTGGCCGGTGATCGCGTAGAAGTCGCAGCCGAGCGCCTGCACGTCGACGCGGCGGTGCGGCGCGGCCTGCGAACCGTCCACGAGCACGCGGATCCCGCGCGCGCGTGCTTCGCGGCAGATGTCGGCGATCGGGTTCACCGTACCGAGCGCGTTCGACACGTGCGTGACGCCGAGCAGCTTCACGTCGGGCGTCATCAGCGCGAACAGGCGCTCGAGCGACAGCGAGCCATCCGGCTCGATCGGCACGGCCTTCACGGTCGCGCCGTTGCGCGCCGCGACCAGCTGCCACGGCACGATGTTCGCGTGGTGCTCCATCGTCGTGACGAGGATGGTATCGCCGGCCTGCAGCTGCGGCAGCGCCCACGAGTACGCGACGAGGTTGATCGATTCCGTCGTGCCGCGCGTGAACACCACCTCGTCGCGCGACGGCGCATTGATGAATGCGCGCAGCTTGTCGCGAGTTCCCTCGAACAGCGCCGTCGCTTCCGCGCCCAGCGTGTGCACGGCGCGCGAGACGTTCGCGTTGTGCCGCGTGTAGTACCCGTTCACCGCATCGATGACGGCCTGCGGGCGCTGCGCCGTGTTCGCGTTGTCCAGGTACACGAGCGGCTTGCCGTGCACGAGCCGCGTGAGCGCGGGAAAGTCGCGGCGGTAGATCTCGGGGTCGAAGGCCGGCGCGGTGCGCGGTGCGGCGTTCATGCTGGCTGGTCCTCGTGCCCCGGCAGGTGCAGCGCGATGCGCCGCGCGAGCGTCTCCGCGAGCGCCGGCTCGAGGCCGTCGAGCACTTCGCGGCAGAACGCGAACGTGAGCAGCGACCGCGCGGTCGCGGCCGGCAGGCCGCGCGAGCGCAGGTAGAACAGCGCGCGCTCGTCCAGCTGGCCGACGGTCGCGCCGTGCGCGGCCTTTACCTCGTCGGCATGGATCTCGAGCGCGGGCTTCGCGTCGATCTCGGCATGCGGCGACAGCATGAGGTTGCGCGTCGAAAGCTTCGCATCGGTGCCGTCGGCGCCCGGCGCCACGACAATTCCGCCGACGAACACGCCGCGCGCGCGGCCATCGGCGATGCCGCGCCACAATGTCTCGCTCGTGGTGTCGCGTGCGACGTGCGCGATGTCGAGGTGCGTCTCCGCGTGCTGGCGCCCGCGCAGCGCGAATACGCCGCGCGCGGCCAGCGACGCATGCTCGCCCGCGAGCGTGACGTCGAGCTCGCGCCGCGCGATCGCGGCGCCGAGCTCCAGCTCCCAGCCGCGCAGGGCCGCATGCGCGCCCAGCTCCGCCTCGCAGCGGTCGAGCAGCACGGCGCCGGCGCCCGCTTCCTGCAGGCGCACGACGGACAGCGAAGACCCTTCGCCGAGCTCCAGCTGCAGCACGACGTTGTCGAGCGACGCGGCCGCGCTGCCGCCTTCGGCATGCAGCACGAGCGTCGCGCGCGCGCCGGCCTCGAGGACGGCCACGTGGCGCAGGAAGCGCGTCGCGGGCGCGTCGGCGCCCGGCATGACGAGCGCGATCGTGCCGGCGTCGGCACCCGCGGCGACACGCACGAATGCACCGTGCTGCGCATGCAGCGTGTTCAACCGCGTATAGCCGTGCTGCGCGCCGTCGTAGCCGCGCTCGTAGCGGTCGCGAAGGACTGCCTCGCCACGCATGAGCGCGGCCGACAGCGGCTCGATCGTCGCGCGCGCTGCAGCATCGCCCGTGCGCAGGAACTCGTGCCAGTTCGCACCGAATGAAATGCGTACGCCAGCAAGCGGCAGCGCGAGCGCGGCATCGGCGGCGACAGCCGTCGCGACCGGCGCCTTGGCGAGCTCGCGCAGGGGCATGCTCCGCCACCGCTCGTGCCGCGCCTGCGGCATGCCGTCGCGCGCGAGATCGGCGCGATGACGTGCGCGTGCCGACTCGAGCCATGTCTGCGACGACGCGGTCTCGATGCCGGACGCGCCGATTGCCGAGGCTCTGGAGTTCGGATCCACCGCGTCAGCCCCCGAGCGCCGCGCGCTCTTCGGCGCGCCGCTCGCGCAGCCAGGCGTAGCCTTCGGCCTCGAGCTTCAGCGCGAGGTCCTTGTCGCCGCTCGCGGCGATGCGGCCGTCGGCGAGCACGTGCACGCGGTCGGGCACGATGTAGTCGAGCAGGCGCTGGTAATGCGTGATCACGAGGAACGCGCGATCGGCGCGGCGCTGGCTGTTGACGCCGTCGGAGACCAGCTTCAGCGCGTCGATGTCGAGGCCGGAGTCGGTTTCGTCGAGGATCGCGAGGCGCGGCTCGAGCACCGCCATCTGGAAGATTTCGTTGCGCTTCTTCTCGCCGCCCGAGAAGCCCTCGTTCACGGCGCGGTTCATGAGCTCCGCCGAGAGGTGCAGCACGGAGAGCTTCTCGCGCACGAGCTTCAGGAACTGCACCGAATCGAGCTCGGCCTCGCCGCGTGCCCTGCGCTGCGCGTTCAGCGCTGCGCGCAGGAAGTACGTGTTGTTCACGCCCGGGATCTCGACCGGGTACTGGAACGCGAGGAACACGCCCTTCGCCGCGCGCTCTTCCGGCGCGAGCGCGAGCAGGTCCTCGCCGTCCCACGTCACGGAGCCGTGCGTCACCTCGTAGCCGTCGCGGCCCGCGAGCACGTTGCCGAGCGTGGACTTGCCCGCACCGTTCGGCCCCATGATCGCGTGCACCTCGCCCGGCCCGACCGCGAGGTCGAGCCCCTTGAGGATCTCGCGCCCGGCGACACGGACGTGCAGGTTCTCGATCTTCAACATCAGTCTTTCCTCGAATCGCCGCGCCGCTGCAGCACGACCCACGTGAATCGTTGCACCGCGCCGGACGGCGTCACGTGCTCCTCGCGCGTGTCGTAGTCCAGCGCGAACCAGTCGGCGAAGGCTCGCGACAACATGACGGCGTCGTAGCGGCAGACTTCCAGGCCACTGCACCGCTCCGGGCCGTCCAGCGCGAACGTCGCGATCACGAGCCAGCCGCCCGGCCGCACCGCGCGCGCCGCGCGCTCGGCGTAGTGCACGCGATCGGCGGCGTCGACCATGAAGTGGAACACCGCGCGGTCGTGCCAAAGCGCGTAGTGCGCATCCGGCAGCGCCGCCGCGAGCACATCGCTCGCCAGCCACTTCACCGACGACGCACGCACGCCCAGCCGCGCACGACATTCGCCCAGCGCGGCGTCCGAAACGTCGAGTGCCGTCACGTCGCGGTGCCCGCGGTCGAGCAGCCCGTCGATGAGCGTGGCACGCCCGCAACCGACGTCGATCAACGCATCGTTCACGCGCAGGCCGAGCTCGTCGATCAGCGCGAGCGACGTGTCCAGCCGCGGGCGATACCAGCTCGTCTGCTGTTCGCCACGCGTGCGGTAGACGTTTTCCCAGTGGGCCTGCGTATCCATTTCCCTTTCCGAACTAACCAACGGCTCCCTCGAGGGAAACCTCCAGGAGCTTCTTCGCCTCGACTGCGAATTCCATCGGCAGCTCGCGGAACACCTGCTTGCAGAAGCCGTCGACGATCATCGAGACGGCGTCTTCCTGGCCGATGCCGCGCGCACGGCAGTAGAACAGCTGGTCGTCGGAGATCTTCGACGTGGTCGCCTCGTGCTCGACGATCGCGTCGGGGCGCTTCACCTCGATGTACGGGAAGGTGTGCGCGCCGCAGCGCTTGCCGATCAGCAGCGAGTCGCACTGCGTGTGGTTGCGCGCGCCCTCGGCGCCGCGTTCCACGCGGACCAGGCCGCGATACGTGTTCTGCCCGCGTCCGGCGGAGATGCCCTTCGAGACGATCTTCGACTTCGTGCGCTTGCCGAGGTGGATCATCTTGGTGCCGGTGTCGGCCTGCTGGCGGTGGTGCGTGAGCGCCACCGAGTTGAACTCGCCCACCGAATCGTCGCCGCGCAGCACACAACTCGGATATTTCCAGGTAACCGCGGAGCCGGTTTCGACCTGCGTCCACGAGATCTTCGAGCGCGCGCCACGGCATTCGCCGCGCTTCGTCACGAAGTTGTAGATGCCGCCGACGCCGTTCTCGTCGCCGGGATACCAGTTCTGCACGGTCGAGTACTTGATGTTCGCGTCGTCGAGCGCGACGAGCTCGACGACCGCGGCGTGCAGCTGGTTCTCGTCGCGCATCGGCGCCGTGCAGCCTTCGAGGTACGAGACGCTCGCGCCTTCCTCGCACACGATCAGCGTGCGCTCGAACTGCCCGGTGTCGCGTGCGTTGATGCGGAAGTAGGTGCTGAGCTCCATCGGGCAGCGCACGCCCTTCGGCACGAACACGAAGCTGCCGTCGCTGAACACCGCGGAGTTCAACGCCGCGAAGTAGTTGTCGCGCTGGGGCACCACGCTGCCGAGGTATTTCTGCACCAGCTCCGGGTGCTCGCGCACCGCTTCCGAGAACGAGCAGAAGATCACGCCCGCGGCGCGCAGCTCCTTCTGGAACGTCGTACCGACCGATACGGAATCGAACACGGCGTCCACCGCCACGCCGGCGAGCCGCGCGCGTTCGTGCAGCGGCACGCCGAGCTTGTCGTAGGTCTTCAGCAGCTCGGGATCCACTTCATCGAGCGACTTCGGTCGGTTCTTCGGCGCCGCGAAGTAGCTGATCGCCTGGAAGTCGATCGGCGCGATGTCGAGCTTCGCCCACTCGGGCGAAGACATCGTGAGCCATTCGCGGTACGCCTTCAGGCGCCACTCCGTCATCCACTCGGGCTCGTTCTTCTTCGCCGAGATGAAGCGCACGGTCTCTTCCGACAGTCCGGGCGGCAGGATGTCGGTTTCGATCTGCGTGACGAAGCCCGCGTCGTACTTGCGGTTGACGAGCGCGTCCATGTCCTGGCGGTCGGCGGACATCTCAGGCCTCCACGCTCACCGGAATCGCGCGTCGCGGTCGCGGCAGCATCTGCGCGAGCGTCACGCCGCGCAGCGCCCCTTCGACGACGTCGGACACCCGACGCCAGTTGCCGCGCACGCCGCAATGCGGCTCGTGGCCGCACTGGCCCGCGTGCGACACGCACTCGGTCATCCCGAACGGCCCTTCCATCGCCGCGACGATGTCGGCGAGCGTGATCTGGTCGGCCGCGCGCGCGAGGCGGTAGCCGCCCGTCGCGCCGCGGAACGACGCGAGCAGGCCCGCTTTTGCGAGCATCTTCAGGATCTTGCTGGCGGTCGCCGGTTCCAGGTGCGCGCGCTGCGCGAGGTCGGCAGCCGCATGCACGGCGCCGGGCTCGGCCGCGAGCGCGGTCATCAGCACCGTCGCGTAATCCGTGAGTTTTCCGATGCGCAGCACGGCGAGACGCCCTGGAAATCGAAAGCGGACTGGAATTGTACGATTTGACGCGGTCGCGGGTCAAAGCGGGCACGGGCGGCGGAATTCAGCGCAGGACCGCCAGGACGGCGGTCGTGGGCAGCGCGCCCCACATGCGACTGTCGAGGGAGTTGTCGCGATTGTCGCCCATCACGAACACATGGCCTTCGGGCACGCGCAGCCGCGCCAGCGTACGCGAGCGATCGAGACGCGCGTTGGCGGCGTCGACGTAGGGCTCGGACACGGGTTCGTCGTTCACCAGCAGCACGCCCTCCCGGATCTCGATGGAGTCCCTGGCGCGCGCGACGACGCGCGATACCGCGGCCCTGCCGGGCATCGCGGGCGAGTCGTAGACGACGATCTCGGCGGGCCGCAATTCCTCCCGCGCCGCGGACGTCATGTCCACGAAATGCACCGATGACGGTTGGAGCGTCGGCGCCATCGCGGCGCTCGGAATGCGGTACGGCGTGTGCCCGGCAATGCGCGCGCGCGGATCGCGCGACGGCACGCCGAACGGATTCAGCACGTAGGTGGCGCCGAGGCCGAGCGCCATCGCGGCGATGAACCCGATCACGATGGTCCGTGGTTTCACGTCGCGTGTCCCTTCGGCAAGGCGAACAATGCGGCAGCGCCGACCATCGCGAGCGCCGCCCCCATCCAGAACGTGGTGGCCGGCGAGAACACGTCCCACACGAAGCCGCTCAATGCGCTCGTTGCGAGCAGCACGACGCCCGTCGCGAGGTTGAAGACGCCGAACGCCGTGCCGCGCAGCGCGCCGGGCGCGAGGTCGGCGATGTAGGCGGCGAACAGGCCCTGCGTCAGGCCCATGTGCAGGCCCCACAGCGCGATGCCGGCGAACAGCCCGACCATGCCGCTGGCGAGCGCGAGCACCACGTCGGCGATCGCGAGCACCACCATGCCGGCGATCAGCAGCGGCCTGCGCCCGCCCTTGTCCGACCAGGCGCCGGCCGGGTACGCGGCGACGGTGTAGACGAGCGACATCGTGACGAGCACGAGCGGCACCCAGGTATTGGCCAGACCGAGGTTCGAGCCGCGCAGCACGAGGAACGCTTCCGTCGAGCGTGCGAAGGTCAGCAGCGAGCCGATCGCGACGAGCTTCCAGTACGTGCCGCCCAGGCGACGGAAACCTTCGCGCGAAAACGGCAGCTTCGCGGGCACCTTGCCCGGCGCCGATTCCGGCTCGCGCACGCCGAACACCAGCAGCGCGACCGCGAGCACGCCCGGGACGACGGCGATCCAGAGCGCCGCGCGCATGTTGCCGGCGAAGTACGCCATCGCCGCGATCGCCAGCAGCGGCCCGGCGAACCCGCCCACGGTGTCCAGCGATTGCCGCAGCCCGAACGCCGCACCGCGCACTTCATTCGGCGTGACGTCGGCGATCAGCGCGTCGCGCGGCGCGCCGCGGATGCCCTTGCCGACGCGATCGAGCAGCCGCGCGCCGAGCACCCAGTGCACCGAGCCGGCGAGCGGGAACAGCGGTTTCGTCAGCGTCGCCAGGCCGTAGCCGAGCACGATCAGCGGCTTGCGCCGGCCGAGCACGTCGCTGAGGTAGCCCGAGAACACTTTCGTCGCGAGCGCCAGGCCCTCGGCCGCGCCTTCGATCAGGCCGATCATGAGCGCCGACGCGCCGAGCGTGCCGGCCAGGAATACCGGCAGCAGGCTGTGGATGAATTCCGACGACATGTCGGTGAGCAGGCTGACGATGCCGAGCACCCAGACGGTGCTCGGGATGCGCGGTGCCCGGCCGGAGCTGCTCCCTGCGTATTCGTTCATGCCCGTAGTCTCGCCGGAGCACGCCCGTGCGTCGATGCCTGCTTGCGATCGTTCTGCTCGTCGCCGGACCCGCCGTCGCCGAGCCCGAGCCGTTCCCGCTGCCCGACCTCGCCCGCCTGTTCGACGCCGCGCGCGACGCGATGGGCGAGCCGTTGCGCATCTACAGCCTGGAGATCTCGCGCGACGGCGACACCGAGCTGCTCGTGCGTCGGAACGACCGCCCCGACCTCGTCGACTGGTTCAAGCTCGAGGACGGCGAGCTCACCGGGCCGGATCCCGTGAAGTTCGAGAGCTACCCGACGCTCGCCGCGCTCGACTACCACGAGATCGACGCGCGCGAAGTGGACCTCGCGGCGTTGCCGCGCCTGTTCGATGCCGCTCGCAGGAAGCTGAAGATGCCGGACGCGAGCATCACCGGCGTCACGCTCGAGCGCCGCGACAGCGGCGGCTTCCTGACCTACGAGAATGCCGCGATCTGGGAAGTGCACCTGGAAGACGCGCGCCACGACGGCTATGTGCAGTTCGACACGCACGGGAGGATCCTCCATGACGAGCGCGAATAGCTGGCTCGCGGCACTGCTGTTCGCGCTGCCTGCCGCCGCCGGCACGCCGATCACCGACGTCAAGGCGCCGCCCGACCTGCTGGGCGACGGCGCCGGCCTGCACGCGGCGCTCGAGCGCGCGATCGGGCATCCGGTGTGGGTGGTGGGCGCGCGCCTCGACGCGAAGGGCGGCGAGCTCATCGTGCAGGACGTCGCGGACGAGGAAATCTACGACCAGTACTTCGTCGTGCCCGGCGGCCCGATCCGCGGCCCTGCGCCGCAGAAGGTCGGCTCGATCGACTGCCCGCGCAACCGCGTGGCGTTCGCGAAGCTCGACCTCGGCGTGGTCGGCGGCGTGCTGGCCGACGCGAAGGCGCGCGCGGCCGGCAACGGCTACGGCGAGCCGCTGAGCGCCGAGCTCGGCGCCGACGTGTTCTGCAAGGGCTTCGGCTGGCGTTTCCTCACGATGGGCATCGACAACGACGACGCGATGCTCGAGCTCGTCTACGGCTTCGACGGCCGACTGCAGTCCGCGCGCAGCTTCGACGGCGAGCGCTGGAAGAAGCTCGATGCGAAGGCGCTGGCGGCTGCGCGCGCCGCACCGGCGCCGAAAGCGCCGGCGGCAGCGCCGCAGGAGAAGCCCGGCGGCGGCGCCGCGTTCCGCTTCTACGAGAACCCGTTGCCGGCGCTCGCCGAGCTCGAGCGCTTCATCGGCGAGCCGTTGCGGCTGAAGTCGGTCGTGATCGACGAGGACCAGGTGTCGGTCGACCTGTTCCGGAAGGACAGCGGCCGCCACTACTTCACCTACCTGCTCGCGGCCGACGGCGGCATCAAGCTGTGGCGCGAGGACGACTCGATCATGCTCGATTGCAACAAGCCGTTCGCACCCGGCGAGGCGCCGTTCGCGAACCTCGGCGACCTGGTCGCACGCGCGCTCGTGGCGATCGGCCCGATGCAGGACCCGTACGTGACGAGCGCGCACGTGTCGCGCAACTTCGGCTGCGGCAGGACCGAAGTCGTGGTGTACACCGAGGACGAGCGCGCGAAAGGACGCGTCGTGTTCGACGACCGCGGGCGCCAGCGCGAGGCCGAAATACAGTGACTTTCTCCCTCCCCTGCGCAGGCAGGGGTGAGCGGGGAAATGCCGGCGCACTGCGCCGGCCCTGCGAACGCCAGCGCGAGTAGCGCTGGCCGGAACGGGTTGGGGTGGGGTGCAGTACCACGCTCCGTCGACTGCAGAGCGCGTTGTACAGCGCGGCTTCGAGATGACCATCTGCAGCGTCGCGACTTTCCTCCGCGCGCTCGCCGATCGCGCACAGGGTGCGCTCCTGCCCGAATCCTCCCTGCAACCGATCCGGAGCCAGCCCGGATGCGGCTCTGGATTCCGGCCGCACCCCGCTTCCCATGTGGCGTCGATGGGACGAAAGCGCTCGTCGCTCCGAAGCCGTGTGGTACAGCGCGGTAGACTGGCGGCTCGCGCATCGCCAACCAGCTTGCCGTGACCCAGACGCCCGAACGCGCCGCCGCCCTCCGCAAGTTCGCCGCCCGCGCGCTGAGCGACGACAGCATCGACGTCGAAGCGGCGTCGGCCGACGCCAGCTTCCGCAGCTACTGGCGCGTGAAGTCGAACGACGGCGTGCGCATGGGCTCGACGTTCATCGTGATGGACGCGCCGCCCGGTCGCGAGGACCTCGGGCCATGGCTGGACGTCGCCCGACGCCTGCGCGCGGCGCACCTCAATGCACCGGAAGTGCTCGCCGAGGACCGCACGCAGGGCTTCGTGCTCATGGGCGACCTCGGCTCGCGCACGTATCTCTGGGAGCTCAACGGCGACAGCGTCGATCCGCTGTACAAGGCTGCGCTCGATGCGCTGCTCACGATGCAGACGCGCGTCGATACGACCGGCCTGCCGGCCTACGACGAGGCGCGATTGCTCGCCGAGATGGAGCTGATGCCCGAGTGGTTCGTGCCACGCCACCTCGGCACGAGCGTTTCGGCGGACGAGCGCGCCATGCTGGACGACGTGTTCCGGGCGCTCGTCGCGAGCGCGCTCGAGCAGCCGCAGGTGTTCGTGCATCGCGACTACCACAGCCGCAACCTGCTCATCGCGTCGCCGAACCCGGGGATCATCGATTTCCAGGACGCGGTGGTCGGCCCGATCACGTACGACCTCGTCTCGCTGCTGCGCGACTGCTACGTCGAATGGCCCGGCGAGCGCGTGTACGCGTGGGCGAACGGCTATCGCGACCGGCTGGTGGACAGGAACCTGCTGAAGTTCGGCGAGCTGCGCTGGAAGCGCTGGTTCGATTTCATGGGCGTGCAGCGCCACGTGAAGGTGCTCGGCATCTTCGCGCGCCTGAACTATCGCGACGGCAAGCCCGGTTACCTCAAGGACCTGCCGCTCGTGCTGCGCTACACGATCGAGGTCGCGTCCCGCTACAAGGAGCTCAAGCCGCTCGCCGACTGGCTGGGGCGTCGCGTGGGCTCGCGCGACCTGAAGCTGCCGCGCGAGTGAGGGCGCTCATCTTCGCCGCCGGCCGCGGCGAGCGCATGCGGCCCCTGACGCTCGCCACGCCGAAGCCGCTGCTCGCGGTCGGCGGCAAGCCGCTCATCGTGTGGCACCTCGAAGCGCTCGCGCGCGCCGGGATCGTCGATGTCGTCGTGAACACGGCGCACCTCGCGCAGCAGTTCCCGGCGACGCTCGGCGACGGCAGGCGCTGGGGCGTGCGCATCGCGTACTCGTACGAGGGCGACGAACCGCTCGAGACCGGTGGCGGCATGCGCCGCGCGCTGCCCATGCTCGGCACGGCGCCGTTCGTCGCGCTCAACGGCGACATCTGGTGCGACTACGACTATGCGCGCCTGCCGCGCGAGCCCGCGGGCCTCGCTCACCTCGTGCTCGTCGA
Source organism: uncultured Pseudomonadota bacterium (assembly GCA_937996755.1). Lineage (GTDB taxonomy): Bacteria > Pseudomonadota > Gammaproteobacteria > Xanthomonadales > Ahniellaceae > CALKUS01. Next base: position 11,173 of record CALKUS010000216.1, read on the forward strand.
CAACCCGCCGCAGCACGCGAAGGGCGACTTCACGCTGGACGAGTCCGGGTTCGTCGGCGACGGCGAGTCCGGGCGACTCACGTTCGCGGGCATCGGCGTGTACCGCATGGAAATCCTCGCGGGCGAATGGCGCGAGACGTTCAAGCTGGCGCCGCTGCTGTACCAGGCCGCGCGCGAACGCCGCGTCACCGGCGAGCACCACCGCGGCGCAGAACCCGAGTGCGGAGAACGGGTCGGCCACACCCTCTCCGCCGCTCTCGATCCACTTGGTCGACGGCGCGGGATGGTCGGTGAACGCGATCGCCGCGTAGCCGCACTCCTCGGCGGCACGGCATGCAGGATCGAAGGCGCGTGCGAAGGGCGTAGGAAGACGCGAGCGCCTGTGTGAAGTCGGTGTGAAGCCGGTGTTGGGCCGACGGGTCAGGAAACCGCCTTGATGCGCCAGGAGAGGCTGAGACGGCTCCTAGTCCTGACGCGAGAACGACGCAGCGGCCGGGCCCTTCACGCCGCGGCGCGGAAGCTGCTGCGGCCTCTTGTGCGGCTGCTGCTGCGCCACCACGTGCCGTTCGCTGCCTTCGAGGAAGTGGCCAAGCACGTGTATGTGCAGGTGGGGCTGGAGGACTTCGGCATCCCGGGCAAGAAGCCGAGCCCGTCGCGGGCCTCCAGTCTGACCGGTCTGACGCGCAAGGACGTGACACGCCTCGCCGCCGAGGAAGGCATGTTCGACGTGCTCTGCAGGGCGGTGCTCGTCCTCTCGCACTCCGCCGGTCGCGCCATGAAGGCGCGCGGCCACGGCGACCGGCTCGAAATCGCGCTCGCGGTTCGCG
>CALKUS010000217.1 GCA_937996755.1 uncultured Pseudomonadota bacterium
GGCAAGCCGTTCCGCGCGGTCGCGATCGACGTGCGACAGTACGACGCGTGGGCGCACGACGCGTACGTGCCGATGGACCGGCACTCGGACGGCGGCACGGCGATCTACCTCGGCCATTTCATGGGCCGCGTGCGCCAGCGCGGCGTCGAGCGCAACCTGCAATTGCGCATCGAGCTGCAGGGGCTGGGCGACGAGACGGCGTTCCTGCCGGAAGAAGCGAACCACGACCTCGGCGTCTACGCGTATTTCGGTCCGCAGCAGGTGGTGGACGCTGGCCGGTTGCGCACGCTCGTCGACCCGGCGACGCCCGCGTGGATCCGCGCCGCGCTGTCCGACACCGCCGCGCGCGTCGCGGCGGTCTACGAAGCGAAGCTCGGACGTCCGGCGCCAACGACGCTCGCGCTCATGGTCGGCGCGAAGGGACTGGACCAGCCGGGTTATTCCATCAAGGGCGGCGCGCTGCCGGGCCAGGTGGTCTACAAGCTCGAGGGCAGCGACCTGAAGCAGGAGTCGCCGGACGGCCGTCGTCGCCTGCAGCAGCTGGTCGCACACGAGCTCGCGCACGTGTGGCAGGGCCTGGTCGCGCGCGGCGGCATCGGCGAGACGCAGGCCTGGGTGCACGAAGGCGGTGCGGAAGCGCTGTCGCTGCTCGCGCTGCGCGAGTCCGGCCTGTGGGCGGACGAGCAAGTCGTCGCGCACGCGCAGTCGCTCGTCGCGGAATGCCGCGCCGCGGAAGCGAAGCGCGCGGCGGATCCGGCGACCGAAGCCACGTGGCGCGACAACTACACGTGCGGCTATGCGCGCTTCGCCGACAGCGGCGTCGACGCGTTCACGATGTGGCGGCGGCTGATGGCGCGCACCGAGGCGAGCGGCGAGCCGTATTCGGAAGCGATGTTCGACGCCGCGCTCGCCGACTGACCCGGCTCATCCATTGCGCGCGAGCCACGCGTCGATCGCGGGCAGGCGCTCCTGCTTCACCTTCACCCGATACCGGATGTTCGCGATCGCGGTTTCGGTCGGCTGGCGCGAGCTGGCGGCGATGTGCGCGTCGGCGAACGCCTGCACCTTGCCGATCGTCGCCGGATCGAGCGAATTCATGGCCAGGCTCGGGTACCAGCGGCTGAGCGACGTGGTATCGACCTTCGTATCGACCAGCTCGCGATGCGCGACCGCGAAGGCGAAAGCTAGCTCGGGATGCTCCTTCGACACGTCCCAGATCATGCCGGCGCTGTTCGTCTCGCCCGGCTCGTCGGTCAACGCGAGGTCGAGCGCACGCTGCGCCAGCTTCGCGTCCCGGGCCGACGAGAGCAGCGCGTAGTACTCGTCCTTGACGAGCGGCACCTGCTCCGCCTTCGCCGCGGCGTGCAACCGCTCCCATGTCGCCGCATCGGCATTGCCCGCCACCACGCGCAGGATGGACTTGCGCAGCGCTGCGGGCGTCGCGGCGGGATCCTTCGCGCTCGCCGCATAGCGCCGGCGCGCTTCGTCGATCACCTTCTCGTCGCCGAGCGAACCGAGCATCTCGATGAGGTCCGCGCGCAGGATGCCGATCGTGTCGGCCTCGCCGGCCTGCGCTTCCCAGCCGACGCGCGCGAACGCGGGCGCCAGTGTCTTCGTCGCGAAGCGACGGAACTTCGCCTGGCGCGCCGCGTCGCCGCGGTAGTAGTCGTCGAGCGTGCCGAGGTAGCCGGCGATCGCGCCCCATACCTTCTCGTTCGCGTCGACCGGCGCGGCCTTCGCGAGGTCGAGCAGGTCCGATGCGGGACGCAGGCCGGCCAGGCCGAGCGCCGACGCATCGCCCATCACGCCGAGCTGGTCGATCGCCGGCAGCTTCGCGAAGCTGGCGCGGATCGCGTCGAACTGCGGCTGCGCGTACAGCGTGCGGTAGTACCCGCTCTGCCCCGCGTTCACGACGAGCGCTCCGCAACCCGGCACCACGAGCGACGCATCGCCTTCGACGACGGCACGTGCCGGCTCGCCGCCCGCGCGCGCGATCACGGGCACGCGCCACTTCAGTGGCGCCTTCTCCGGCCGATCCTTCGTGAACTCGCCCTGCGCGAGCTTCACGGTGGTCGCGCCGTCCCTGCATGCGGCCGATTCGACGCGGATCAGCGGCACCCCGGGCTGCAGCGTGAAGTCGTGCGCGATGTCGAGGATCGGCTTCCCGGCCGCGGTTTCCACTTCGCGCCAGAGGTCGTCCGACACCGTGTTGCCGTACTGGTGCTTCTTCATGTAGCTGCGCACGCCCGTGCGCCACGCATCCTCGCCCACGAAGCCTTCGAGCATGCGGATCACGGCCGCGCCCTTCTGGTAGGTGATCGCGTCGAACGCCTGGCTCGCCTGCTCGACGGTTTCCACGTGCTGCACGACGGGGTGCGTGGTGACGACGGCGTCGCGCGACATCGCCGCTTCGCGTCCTTCCACCTCGTACAGCCGGATGTTCCACTCCGGGTGCAGCTTCGCCGTGGTGCGCCCGCCCATCCACGAGGCGAAGCCCTCGTTGAGCCAGAGGTCGTCCCACCAGCTCATCGTGACCAGGTCGCCGAACCACTGGTGCGCGATCTCGTGCGCGGCGACGGCGTAGGCGCGCTGCTTGTCCGACTGCGTGGAGATCGACGGATCCAGCAGCAATGCGTGCTCGAACGTGTAGATCGCGCCCCAGTTCTCCATCGCGCCGAAGAACTGGCTGCTGCCCGGCGACGCGACGTTGTCGAGCTTCGGCAACGGATACTTCATGCCGAAGTAGTCGTTGTATTCCTGCAGCACGCCGACCGACGACTCCAGCGCGAACGTCGCCTGGTCCAGCATGCCGGCCTGCGTGACGACGCCGACTTCGGTGTCGCCGGCCATGCGCGTGGCGCGCTCGAAGTCGCCGAGCCCGAAGAACAGCAGGTAGGTCGACATCTTCGGCGACGGCGCGAACGTCACGCGCTTCGTGCCGTCGCCCAGGTCCTTCGATCCGGCCTGCGGCATGTTGCTCACCGCCATCTGGCCGGACGGCACGGTCGCGGTGAGCGCGAACGTGGCCTTGTAGTTCGGCTCGTCCCACGACGGCACGAACTTGCGCGCGTCGGAGTTCTCGAACTGCGTGTACAGCGCGCGCTTCTTCCCGGCCTTCGTGTCGTAGTCGATCGCGAACAGGCCGTTCGCCTGCGTGCCGATCCTGCCGGTGTAGTCGGTGGCGAGCGTGTAGTGGCCCGGCGGCAGCTCGCGGTCGAACGAGAACGTCGCCGTCTGCGTCGCCGCATCGACCAGCACGGTCGCTGGCAGGGATTCACGCCCGACGCCTTCCAGGCGCGATTTTGCGAACGTCATGTCGACCGCGTTCAGCGTGATCGACTTCGTCGGCTCGAGCACGTCCAGCGCGATCTCGACGTGGCCGTCGAAGCGCAGGTCCTTCGCATGCGGCACGACGGACACGTCGTAATGCGTCGGCCTCACGTTGCGCGGCAGCTGCGTCGTGGCGTCGCGCACGACGGGGGCGGCGACCTGCGGCTCGGCGGCGAAAACGGAGCCGGCACCGGCCAGCACGAGCGCGATTGCGGTAACGAGGGCGCGACGCATCGGGATTCCTTCGCCGTGGCGGAAAGCGGCCGAGTCTAGCGTGGTGCCCGGAGCCGCGGACCGGACGGAAGTCGCATCGCAGCCCCTGTCGCCGTTCCTGCGCCAGCGACTTCGCAACCAGCCATGCGGTAGGGTGTGGGGCCCGGCGAACCGATACCGCATGACACACAACGTCCCGCTGATCGCCACCATTGCCGCTGCGTTCGGCGCGGCGCTGCTGCTCGGGTTCGTGGCGGTGCGGGTGCGACTGCCGGCGATCGTCGGCTACCTGCTCGCGGGAATCCTGATCGGTCCGTACACGCCGGGGCTCGTGGCGGACTCCGAGATCGCGGGCGAGCTGGCCGAAATCGGCGTGATGCTGCTGATGTTCGGCGTGGGCCTGCATTTCTCGCTCGGCGACCTCCTGTCGGTGAAGCGCATCGCCGTGCCGGGCGCGATCCTGCAGATCGTGGTCGCGACGGCGCTCGGCGCGGTCGTCGCGCACGCGTGGGGCTGGACGTGGGGCGGCTCGATCGTATTCGGCCTGTCGCTGTCGGTCGCGAGCACCGTGGTGCTGCTGCGCGCGCTCGAGGCCAGGGGCCTGCTCGCGTCGATGAACGGGCGCATCGCGGTGGGCTGGCTGGTGGTGGAGGACCTCGCGATGGTGCTCGCGCTGGTCATGCTGCCGGCGCTCGCGAACGCGCTCGAAGGCGGTGCGCAGTCCGGCGCCGACGTGGCGCTCGCGCTCGGGAAGACGTTGCTGCAGGTGGCGGCGTTCATGGCCGTGATGCTGGTCGCGGGCAAGCGCGTGCTGCCGCGCCTGCTCGCGCAGATTTCGCATACCGGCTCGCGCGAGCTGTTCACGCTCACCGTGGTCGCGGTTGCGGTCGGCATCGCGTTCATGGCCGCGAAGCTCTTCGGCGTGTCGTTCGCGCTGGGCGCGTTCTTCGCGGGCATGGTCCTGCGCGAGTCCGAGTTCAGCCATCGCGCCGCCGAGGAATCGCTGCCGCTGCGCGACGCATTCGCCGTGCTGTTCTTCGTCTCGGTCGGCATGCTGTTCGACCCGGGCGTGCTCGTGGAGAAGCCGCTCGCGGTGCTCGCGACGGTCGCGATCATCGTGTTCGGCAAGTCGCTCGCCGCGGCGGTCGTCGTGCTGCTGCTGCGCTATCCGCTCAATACCGCGCTGACGGTGTCGGCCAGCCTGGCGCAGATCGGCGAGTTCTCGTTCATGCTCGCGGCGATCGGCGTGTCGCTCGGCGTCCTCCCGCCGGAAGGCCGCAGCCTCGTGCTGGCGGGCGCGCTGATCTCGATCGCGATCAACCCGCTCGTGTTCGCGGGCGTCGAGCCGCTGCTGCGCTGGGCGCGGAAGCGTTCCGCCTTCGCGCGCAAGCTCGATGCGCGCACCGATCCCACCGCCGAGCTGCCGCAGTCGACCGACCCGAAGTACCTGGCGGGCCACGTGGTGCTGATCGGCCACGGCCGCGTCGGCAGGCGCATCGCGCAGTCGCTGGTCGATGCGCAGATGCCCGTGGTCGTCGTCGAGCAGAACCGCGAGCGCGTCGAGAAGCTGCGCGAACAAGGTTACGTCGCGGTGTCGGGCGACGCCGCCGAGCCGCTCACGCTCGTGCAGGCGCACGTGGCGCGCGCGAATTGGCTGGTGATCGCGATCCCCGACACGTTCGACGTGGCGCGCATGCTCGTGAACGCGCGCACGCTGAACCCGCAGATCAGGACGGTCGTGCGCAGCCACAGCGAAGAAGAGGCCGGCCTGCTCGAGCGCGACCACGGCGCACGCGTGTTCCTCGGCGAGGCGGAAGTCGCGGGCGGCATGTCGCGTTTCGTGCTCGAACAGCAGCCGCGCTAAACGCGCCGCGCGTTTCGCGCATCCATCGCTCGAGCGCGCCGTGGGGGCGCGACGAACGGGGGCCCCATGCGTGCGATCGCCGCGGCGGCTTTGCTCTGTCTTTTCGGTCCCACCACCACCCGGGCGCAGGAAGCCGTCGACACGCAGGCGCTCGTGGCGAAGGCGACGCTCGCGTTCGAGCTGCGCGCCGACGGCACGATCGCCGGCCCGGCGATCGCGCACGTCCGGCGCGAGACGAAGGACTCGCAGTACGTGCTGTTCGGGGAATCGCACCACGACCGCACGTCGCCACGCTTCGCGCTCGCGTTGTATCGCGCGCTGCGCGAATGGCACGGCTTCGACGTGGCGGTGGTCGAGAACGATCCGCTCGCGATGGACGCGATCAACGCAGCGCCGCTGCGCGGCGACGCGAAGGCGATCGCCGGGCTCGCGAAGCGCTATCCGGCGCACATCGGGTTCGCGTCGGACCAGGACCTCGAGTGGCTCGCCGGCGCATCGGCGCTCGGCCCCGTGTGGGGCATCGAGCAGGCACAGGGCGCGACGCGCTACCTCGAGGAGCTCGTCGCGCTGGCGCCGGACGACGCGGTGAAGGCACGCACGCAGGCGCTGGCCGACGAAGCGCGGCGCAAGGAGACGCGCGAGACGCAGGGCGCGTTCATCCACGACGACGAGACGACGCTGCCGCGGCTCGAGAAGTTGCGCGAGGATTTCGCCGCGCAGGCGGGGTCGCGCGCAGCCGCGCTGCTCGAGGGCCTCGTGACCACCGCGCGAATCTATTCGTACAACCGCCGCGGCATGGCCGGCGAGTACGTGGGCCTGTACAACAACACCGAGCGCGAGGCGCTGTTCAAGCGCACGTTCGTCGCGCGCTACGCAGCGGCGGCGAAGCCCGGCGACCCGCTGCGCGCGTTCTTCAAGATGGGCGACTGGCACATGTACCGCGGCAAGTCGCCCGGCCAGGCCTACACGATCGGCAACTTCGCGCACGAAAGCGCGATCTGGCACGGCATGGACGCGTACGGCATCTGCGTGATGCCGATCGGCGGCTACGGCACATGGGGCGATGTCGAGGCGTGGATGAAACCGCTGCTGCCGACGTCCGCGCCGACCGCGCCGATCCTCATCGACCTGCGCCCGCTGAAACCGTATGCGCGTCCGCTGCGCGAGCTCGTCGCACCCGCCGACCAGTGGCAGCTGCGCGATTTCCTGCAGGGTTACGACGCACTGGTGATCCTGCCGAACAGCGCGAAGGCGACCTGGGACCTCACCGGTTTCCCGGTCCCGTAGCGCCCGGGGCTCAGCGCAGCATCGAGTTCGACCAGTGGATCAGCTGGTTGAACTCCGACACCAGCTGCGCCGGGTGGCCTTCGACCATCTCCGGCGAGTCCTCGAGGAACATCTCCTCCCCGGCGTCGTAGTGGAATCCGTCGCGCGCGCGGCGCGCGCACGCCTTGCCGGTCTTCAGCAGCTCGCGCGCGAACTGCAGCACGACCGAAGGCAGCGCCTTCTGGTCGCCCACGTCGTTCTCGAACTTCGCCGCGCCGCGGTATGCCGCTTCGTACGCAGCGACGCTGCGCTCGAATGCCTCGAGGTCGAGCGCGTCCTGGCGCACGGCGCCGATGTCGACCATCTGGCGCGCGCGGAACAACAGCAGCTGCGCCGCGTAGTCGCGCTGCCGCGCCGGGTCGTCGCGCAGCTGCGCGAGCCCGCGCTCGACGAGCCCCTGCTTCAGCGTGGCGACTTCGCGGTCGAGCGCATCGCTTGCGGTTTCGAACGCGGCCCATGCCTGCATCAGGCCGGCGTGCATCTGCCTGCCCTTCGCGAACCCGTCGTCGCGGTAGTCCTCCAGGTCGTAGTAGTCGTGTGCCTCGTCGACGACGCGCTTCAGCTCACCGAGCGCGCCCGCGTACCGCGACGCGGCCGCCTCGAGCGCCGGCACGTCGGGCGACTTCGCCGCAGCGGCCTCGATCGCCCTGAAGCAGTCGGCCGGGTCGTACAGCGGATACAGCCCGTACACGACGGACTCGCGCCCGGTCGGCCCTTCCTTCGCGGATTTCACCCAGGAGAGATAGCGATCGCGGCTCTTGAAGGCCATCTCGCTGTGGCGGTTCATGCACTCGATGTACGGATCGAGCTTGGCTCCCAGCGCAGCGTCGTCGTCGGGCGATGCCGCCGACGAAGCGGGCGCGGCGACACCGATGCCGGCGAGCAACACGATGAGCACGAGGCAGCGAAGCGGCATGAGGCGTCTCCGTGGCGAGTCATCTCACTACGCGTTCGACGCCGCACGGCGGACAGGATTGCGTCGATGCGGTCGTCCAACTCGCGGCAGGCGTGCCTGACCACGTCGTGGAAGCCTGGAAAGAAAAAGGCGCCGGCGGTGAAGCCGGCGCCTTTCGTGCAACGCGGAACGGTGTGGACTAGAACTTCCAGCCCAGCCGCGCGTAGTAGAAGCCGCCACCGAAACCGTACGGCGAGTGCACCGGGTACGCCGCACCCGCGATGCCGCCCCACGGGTTGTCGTCCGGCGTCTTGTCGAACAGGTTCTGCGCGCCGACGCGGACGTACAGGCCCGAATCCCACTCCCAGCCGGTCTCGAGGTCGACCGTGACGGCGCTGTCCTCGAAGATCGGCAGGCCGCCGTCCTCCGCGCGCACCACGTCGCTGTCGAGGTGGTCCTCGTACCACGAGCCGTAGTAGTTCACGCGGACCAGGATGTCCCACAGGCCGCGGTCGTGGTGGATCGAGAAGTAGCCCTTGGTGCCGGGCAGCGACTCCTCGAGTTTCTTCACGCGCGCCTCGGAGATGATGCCCGGCGTGAAGCTCTTCACCTCGGTGTCGTTCCAGTTGAACGCGACGGCGTAGTTCGTGTTGCCGCCGAAGTGGTCGGTGTCGACGCTGGCGACGAAGTCGACGCCTTCCGTGTTGGTGTCGAAGTCGTTCACGAAGAAGCCGACGCGGCTGATCGACGCGGCTTGCACCACGCCTGCGTCGATGAGCGCCTGGCGGTCTTCCTCGGTGATCGTGAAGTCCGTGCTGCGCGCGATGCGGTCGTCGACGTCGATGTTGTAGTAGTCGATGGTCAGGTTCCACGGGCCGTCGACCCAGACCATGCCGAACGACAGGCTGTCCGACTCTTCCGGCTTGAGCGGCTCGGCGCCGTAGAACGCGGCGATCGGGTTGGTGGGCGGCAGCGTGGCCGTGTCGCGCAGCTCACCGTCGATGAACGCCGTGGTGATCTGGCTGACGTTCGCCTGGCCCGGCGTGGGCGCACGGAATCCCGTGTTGTACGCGCCGCGGATCGCGAAGTTGTCGTTGAAGTCGTAGCGGCCGGTCAGCTTGAAGTTCGTGGTGCCGCCGAAATCGTCGAAGTCTTCGTAGCGCACCGCACCCGCGACGAGGAACTGGTCGGTGATGTGCGACTCGAGGTCGGCGTACACCGCCCAGCTGTCGCGTTCGAACGTGCCTTCGGTCTGCGGGTTGAAGCCCGGGAAGCCGTTCGAGCCGATGCTGAAGCCCTGCTCCGTGAGCGGGCCGATCGCCGTCGACGGGCCGTCGCCGGCGCCGATGCGGAACTCTTCGCTGCGCCACTCCGCGCCGGTCGCGAAGTTGAAGCGGTCGAACGACTTGCTCAGGTCGAAGTTGACCATGTGCTCGGTCTGTTCGTTCGAGCCGGGGTGGAAGCGGAAGCCGGCCGGCTGGTTCGGGCCGAGCGACGCGTTCACCGTGTTGTACATGAAGAAATCGATTTCGTTGTTGCCGTACGTGGTGCTGAAGTCCCAGTTCCAGCCGGAGCCCCACGTGCCCTTGATGCCGCCCGTCAGGCCGAGGTCCTTCAGGTCGCCACCGAAGCGCGGCGTGAAGCCGCCGGTGAAGACGTCGAGGAACGTGAAGCAGTTGGCGGGCAGCGCGCCGACCTGCGCGGCGACCGTCGAGTACGGAATCAGGTTGCCGGCGGCGTCGCGCAGCGCGATCGTCGGGCAGGAACCGACGCCCGTGGTGTTGCCGATCAGCAGCGTCTCGCCGCCGTCGTTGGAATAGACGCCGGCACGCGACGTCGGATCGCGATAGTAGAAGCCGCCGTCCGTCGTGCGCTCCGCGTAGTTGCCGAACGCGTACACCTCGAAGTTCTCGCCGGTCCAGCCGAAGTTGCCGACGAACTTCATGTCGTCCTTCACCTTGGGCGAGCCCCAGATCTGCGCCGGCTCCGGCACGCCCGGATAACCCGCGGCGATGTCGGCCGCGGCGTCGTCGCGCTGCACGCTGCGCGACATGTCGTCGGCCTCGCGCCATTCCGCCGTCAGCGTGCCGAAGCCGCTGGCGCCGAGCGGGAAGCCGATCTGGCCGTCGAACGTCTTCGTGAAGCCGTCGCCTTCGTAGTACTCGCCACCGCCGATCTCGACCGCGCCGCCGCCGTCGAGGCGCTTGAGGCCGAAGTTGATGACGCCGGCGATCGCGTCGGAGCCGTACTGCGCGGCCGCGCCGTCACGCAGCACTTCCACCTGCTCGAGCGCGAGCGTGGGGAACACCGAGATGTCGACGCCCTGCGAGCCGTCGGAGAGGCCATGTCCGAGGAACGTGATGACGGCGGAGCGGTGGCGGCGCTTGCCGTTGACGAGGATCAGCGTGTTGTCGGGCGGCAGGCCGCGCAGGTTCGCGGGGCGGATCAGCGTGGCCGCGTCGTCGATCGGGATCGTGCTGACGTTGAACGACGGCACCAGCACCTTCAGCTGATCGAGCACGTCGGTCGCGCCCTGGTTGCGCAGCTCTTCCGCGTTGATGATGTCGATCGGCACGGCCGAATCGGTCGCCGAGCGCGCGCTGCTGCGCGTGCCGAGCACCGACACCGTTTCGAGCGTCTTGTCGCCGTCGGTGCCCGCGCCTTCATCGGCATCTGCCACGGTGGTGAGGACGGCAGGTTCCTCGGCGTATGCATTGCTGCCGAGCGCCGCGAATGCGAGGCCGACCAGCGCGGAGCGGATGCCGACCGCAAGCAGATTCCTTGCGAAAGTGAGGTTCGCCCGTTTCATGTGATATCCCCGGAGCAGTTTGGAGTTCCAGCCACGCCGAACGTGACCACGAAGGCCGGTTCCCCGAGCCGGCCATCACGTATCCTTAACAGAGCTTGCGCGGGCGGGCAAGATTCGCAACGCGGGCCGTTCCTTTCACCGCGGATCAAGGACTTCCGACCACCTTGGGCATCGAATACACCCTCGTCCGCGGGCCGCGCGACGTCGAACAGATCCTGGCGCTGCAGGCCGCGAACCACCGCGATTCGGTCGACGCGACGACCGCCGAACGCGAAGGCTTCACGAGCGTGCGCCACGAGCCCGACGTGCTGCACGCGATGAACCGCGCGTATCCCTCGGCGATCGCGGTTTCCGGCGACGTGGTCGCGGGCTATGCGCTGATGATGCCGCAGGGCTTCCGCAGCCAGGTGCCGCTGCTCGAGCCGATGTTCTCGCTGTTCGATCGCCTCGAATGGCGCGGCGAGAAGCTCGCCGGCAACCCGCGCTGGTTCGTGATGGGCCAGGTCTGCGTCGCGCAGGCGTTCCGTGGGCAGGGCGTCTTCGACGGGACCTACGCGAAGCTCCGCGACGCCTATTCGCCGCGGTTCGACATGGTCCTCACCGAGGTCTCGCAGCGCAACGCGCGCTCGCTGCGCGCGCACAAGCGCGTCGGCTTCGAAACGATGCACACCTACCGCGACGACGCGGCCGACGAGGTGTGGGAAGTCGTCGTGTGGGACTGGCGGTAACGGGTCAGCCCGCGACGCCGTGGGGATGGATGACGCCGGTGTAGATGCCGGCGCCGACCAGCGCGATCAGCAGCACGGACAGCGCGATGCGCCGGGTGAGCGCGTTGACGGTGCGGTTCGTCGTTCCCCGGTCGGAGAGCATGAAGTACATGCCCGAGAACAGGTTGTAGACGATCAGCACGAGGAAGCCGACGACGATCAGCGTGGTCATGGAGTGGTCTCCGGGTATGGTTCGGCGCGCGCGGGCCGCGGTCGCACGAGCAGCGCGCGGCGCAGGAAGTACGCGGCCGTGAGCGCCGCGAGGAACACGCCGTACGACACCGACGTCGCGAGCACCTGCTTCCAGATCGCGCCGGCCGACGGGTCGGCGTAGCCGTAACTCCAGTGCATGCTCGCGATCGAGAGCAGCGTCGTGGTCGCGAGCGCCGATGCGTCGAACGACCAGCGGGCGAGCGTGCGCGGCGCGCGCGGGTACCACCAGTACACGGCCGCGAGGATCGCGTACCAGGGCAGGAACAGGATCAGCGCGAGGTTGAGCTCGACGGCGGCGTTCATGGGATGGCGACCTTGCAGCGATTTCGACGACTGCTAGCCTAGGCCGACCGGATCAGATCTTACAGGCTCAGAATTCGTGGAAAAAACCGGATCAGATTCGGGGGCGAGCGTCTCCCGGCGGCCGCGCCGGCCGTGAAACGTTACGAAGCGCTCGCAGCCGACATCGCGGCGTCGATCGGCAGCGGCCTGTTGAAGCCCGGCGACAAGCTGCCGTCGGTGCGGCGGGCGAGCGCCACCCGGCGGGTGAGCCCGGCCACGGTGTTCGAGGCGTATTACCTGCTCGAAGCACGCGGGCTGGTCGAGGCGCGCGCGCGCTCGGGCTACTACGTTTCGGCGCAAGCGAGCGCGCGTCCGCCGGCGCCCGAGCAGGCATCGACGCCCGACGGCCGCGCGCGACCGGTCGAGATCAGCGCGATGGTGTTCGACATCCTGCGCTCGGCGATGTCGCGCGACGTGGTGCCGCTCGGTTCCGCGTTCCCGAGCCCGCTGCTGTTCCCGCTCGAGAAGCTCGGCCGCGTGCTCGCGGGCGCAGCGACACGCATGGACCCGTGGAGCACGGTCGACGAGCTCACGCCCGGCAGCCTGCAACTGCGTCGCCAGGTCGCGCTGCGCTACCTGCTCGACGGCGTGCAGCTCGCGCCCGACGAGATCATCGTCACGAACGGCGCGATGGAAGCGCTCAACCTCTGCCTGTCCGCGACGTGCGCGCCCGGCGACGCCGTCGTCGTCGAGTCGCCGTGCTTCTACGCCTGCCTGCAGGCGCTCGAGCGGCTGGGCCTGCGCGCGATCGAGGTCGCGACCGATCCGCGCCACGGCATCGACCTCGATGCGCTCGACGCGGCGATCGTGCAGCACCGGCCGCAGGCATGCTGGGTGATGACGAATTTCCAGAACCCGCTGGGCAGCGCGATGGACGCCGGCCGCAAGCGCGCGCTCGTCGAGCTCGTCACGCGTCGTCGTTTGCCGCTCATCGAGGACGATGTCTACGCGGAGCTGCATTTCGACGCGCAACGACGGACGCCCACGAAGGCGTTCGACGCCGAAGGCTGGGTGCTGCACGTCGGCTCGTTCTCGAAGTCGCTCGCGCCGGGCTGGCGCGTGGGCTGGGTGGCGCCGGGCCGCTTCGCGAACCGCGTCGCGCAGCACAAGCTCACGGTGTCGCTCGCCACGTCGATCCCGGTGCAGCTTGCGCTCGCGCGCTACCTCGAACGCGGCAGCTTCGATCGCCACCTGCGCACGCTGCGCGCGACGCTGAAGGCGCAGCGCGACGAATACACGAGCGCGATCGCGGAATGCTTCCCTGCGGGCACGCGCGTAAGCCGCCCCGACGGCGGCTACTTCCTCTGGGTAGAGCTGCCCGGCGACGTCGACGCGCTCGCGCTGCACCGCCGCGCGATGGCGCGCGGCATCAGCCTCGCACCGGGCCCGATGTTCTGCGCATCGGGCGGCTTCCGGAACTTCGTGCGCGTCAACGCGGGCCACCCGCTCGATGCGCGCGCGCTGGCGGCGATCGAGCAGGTGGGAGCACTCGCGCGCGAACCGCGCTGACGCGATCGTCAGTACTTGACGCTGCAGCCGTAGGGTTGCGTCGTGGCGACGCTCACGGGCCGGCCGGCCGCGAGCTCGGCGAGTGCCTGGGGCACGTACTGCGTGGCGCCCGCGATGTCGTCGACGTCGGTCGACGGCACGGAATCGATCGCGCCCATGTACTGCAGCGTGCCCTTGCCGTCGATCACGAACATGTGCGGCGTGGTCTTCGCGGCATAGGCCTCGCCCGTCGCGGAGTCGGCGTCGATGAGGTAGGCGGTCGGCGACGCGTTGCTCGCGACCATGTAGGCGTTCGCGCCAGCGCCGTCGAGGTGGCCCTGCTTGCCGGCCTTTCCCGAGTTGATCGTCAGCCAGACGACGTCCCTGCCGGTCGCGTCCTTCTGCTGGCGCTGCATGTTGCCGGAATAGTGCTTCTTCACGAACGGGCACTCGGG
>CALKUS010000218.1 GCA_937996755.1 uncultured Pseudomonadota bacterium
GCGGCTCGTTCGACTGAGGCCGGGCGCTACTCCCGAGTGACGGTCGAGAGCGGTGCGCGACGCGCCCTGACTGCCCAAACCCCGCGCCTCTGCTTACCCGCGCGCACTGCTCGTGAGGATTGCCTCGATCTGGGACGGCGCATACGCGACAGCGTAGGTCCAGGCGCCGAAGCCGCCTTTCGCGTTGACACCCCGGATCCAGGCCGACAACGCTGCGTGTTTGGCCCGACTCTGATCGTCCTCCACGCCCTTGATCTCCAGCACCAGCGTGGTGCCATTCGTCAGACGGACGAGGAAATCGGGCAGGTAACGGCGGCGCGATCCGTTCCACATGTAGTGGATCTGGAAGCCGAGGTGGTCGTTCTTGACGTAGCTGACCACATGCGGCGATTTCTCGAACAGGTTCGCCGCGTAACCTTCCCACGCAGCATCGCCGACGACGTGGCTGACCTGCGAGCGAACGGTCGGGATGGTCGGCTTCGTGGTGTACCAGGTGCGCATCTGGCGCGTGGACCCGATGGGCGCGTCTTCGTCGAAGACGAGCTCCATGCGCTCGGCGTTCTGTTCGTACACGTAGCGCAAGAGGTGCTCGACGATACGATCGATGTTGAGCGTCAGCAGAATGCGCTTTCGCAACGGCTCCTGCTGGAAGAGCCCGGGGACCACGAGCTTGTCGGATGCGATGAATTCCTCGACCAGACGGATCAACTGGAAGACCAGAAAGTCGCGTCCGCCGCGGAACGTGTCCTTCATCTGATCGAAGGCCTTGCGTGCTGCGACGAACATCAGGCGCTGCAGCCGGAACGCTTCCGGCAGCAATTCGAGGTCGATGACGTGGATCTTGCTCCAGTCAGTGGCACCGCCCAGCGCCGGCGCGATATCGGCTGAAATCGGCGTCTCTTCGGGTTTCACTTCCAGCGCCACGACGTCGTGCCAGCGCACGGCCAGCACGGGCTTGACGACCGGGTCCACGCGCAGGACGTTCGGCCAGCGGATTTCGAGGCTGTTTCGTTCCGGCAGCGATTCGATCTGCGTGCTCGGTTTGGGCGGTGGCGGCGGATCGCCGCCGCCGTCATCCTGAAAGATCGACAACGGCACGCCGAAGACATTGACGTATTCGGGCTGGAACAAGCCGTTCTCGTCGGTCTCGTATCCCACGCGGCGTAGTCCGCGACCGATCACCTGCTCACAGAGCAGCTGGCTGGTGAACGCGCGCAGCCCCATGATGTGCGTGACGTTCTTAGCGTCCCAGCCTTCCGACAACATCGCCACGGAAATCACGTTCTGCAATCGTTGGCCGGCCGTGCCGCGCTTGCCGACGTTGTCGACGATCTCCCGCAACACCTCTTCCTTCTTGCGCGCCAACAGGTCCTGCTCTCGATCGGGCGGCAGGCCGGCCGCTTCCACGATCGCCTTCAGGCGCGCTTCGTAATCCTTGTCCGCCGCGGCCGATTCACCGATCTCGGCCTTCTCCAGAACACGCGAATCCACGCGCAGCGTGCGGTCCGCGTCGTGCAGCTCGCCCCAGAAAGCATCCCCGTTCGTGAAGTAGCGTTCGATGCGCGCGGCCGTCTCGGTGCGATTGCAGACGGTCAGCATGACCGGCGGAGAAGGATGCCCCGCGGCTTCCCACGCGATGCGCGCTTCGCGCCAGTCGGCGCCGAGGAGCGTGTACGCGTCCTGCACGAGCTTTGGTAGCGCGTCGCCGGGCCGCGCGCCCTTGCGATTGAGGTCGTCGGAAACTTCGTGCTCGCGGTACAGGTGGTACAGCTTCGAGCGTAGTTCCTTGTTCGGCATCGCGCTGTCGCGAACCACGACGCGCGGTGTCTTGACGAGCCCTGCTTCAATCGCGTCGTTCAACCCGAAGTCGGACACGATCCAGGTGTAGAGCCCTTCGTCGGTGTTCGTTCCGCCGGTCGGTGCAAAAGGCGTTGCGGAAAGATCGAAGCAGCGAGTGATGCGTCGCGTGCGATGCAGCCGGTCCAGCCCCTCGATCCACCGCGTCGCCTCCTCCAGGTCGATGCCTCGATCCTCGGCTTCCTTCCTGCTGATCTTGAGACCCGCCGGCTTTCGGTAGGCGTGGTGCGCCTCGTCATTGATGACGACGATGTCCTTGTGCGCGGCGAGCTTGCCGAGCACGCGGCGCGTGAACGCCTCGTCGCTCTCGACGCCCTTCTTCACGACCGAACGCTCGATCGGCTTGAGCGGCATGAGCGCGTGCCAGTTCTCGATCAGAATCTCCGCCTGATTGAGCTTCTGGCGTAGCGCCTCGGACGGACACAGGTTGAACTCGTCGTAGACGTTGGCGGGATTGCCCGGCAGCAGCACCTGCAGCCGCTCGCGCACGGTCAGGCCGGGCGCGACCACGAAGATCGCCTTCGCGAAATGCTTCGTGCGCTTCGGATTAGCGAGCGCGTTGAGCGTCTGCCACGTCACGATCATCGCCATCACCGTGGTCTTGCCGCTGCCGGTCGCCATCTTGCTGCAGACGCGTTCCCAC
>CALKUS010000219.1 GCA_937996755.1 uncultured Pseudomonadota bacterium
CTCACGCTCGGCCTGCTCGGCGCGTCCGTCGCGTACGGCCTCGCCTGGCGCGAGATCGAGGCACTCCCTGCGCCGAGCATGGCCGTGCTGGTCTGGCTGTCGGTGTTCGCGATGGTTCCGCTCGCGGCGCTCTGCCTCGCGCTCGCCGGCCGCACGCCCGGCAAGGCGCTGTTCGGCGTGGCGACGCACGCGTCGGGCTCGGGCGGAAACCCGTCGTTCGCGAGCGCCCTCAGGCGCGAAGCCGACGTCGCATGGCGCGGCATGGGGCTCGGCCTGCCACCGCTCACGCTGATCGCGGTGGTCGTCGCCGGTGCGAAGTTCACGAACGAAGGCGAGACCGCGTGGGACCGCAACAACGGCGTCGCGGTACGCGGCGGCGGCGGCTGGATCCAGGCCGGGCTGGTCGCGCTGCTCGCCGCGTTCGTCCTGCTCGGAAGCGACTTCTGGGTCTCGCTCGCCGTGAAGATGCTCGCGCTCTAGCGCGCGAGCCAGCGATTGCCGCATTCGCGCATCGTGTTGTCGTGTATCTCCAGCACGCGCGCCAGCGGTTGCTGGTAACCGCCGGCGAGGTTCCACGCCAACGGAACGCCGAGCCGCTCGGCGTGCGCGAACACGAGGCGATCGCGCTCGCGCAGCTGCGCCGTCGTGAGCCAGCCGCCGAGCGGATCGTCCACGTGCGGGTCCGCACCCGCCTGGTACAGCAGCACGTCGCAACCCGCGAACCGCTCGACGAGCGACGGCACGCGCGCGAGGAACTCCGTCGACCGTGACGGCGACTCGTACTCGGCGCCCGCGCTGTAGTGCGGCACCGCATCGGCGATGTCGAGGCGACGGATGATGTCGGTCGTCCCATTGCCGTAGTGATGGTCGAAATCGAGGATGCCGATGCGGGACCGGCCTTCGCGCAACAGTACGCACGCCGCGACCATCAGCCCGTTGAACGTGCAGAACCCGCCACCCCGGTCGTAGCAGGCATGGTGGAAGCCGGAGACCGGCGCAACCGCGCCGACGCCGTTCGCGATCGCCGCGCGCGCCGCGGCCAGCATCGCGCCACTCGTGAACGGCAGGCTCGCGGCCACCTCGGGCAGGCGGTTGCCGAAGCCGTTGTCGGCCCGGCCGTCGAGCACGGCGTCCACGTAGTCGTCGTCGTGCGCAAGGTAGAGCTGCGCGCGCGTCACCGGCTCGGGCGCGCGAACGTCCAGCGGGATGCCGAGCCGCCGCCAGGATTCGACCACGCGCGCCGGCTTGCCCGCGCTCGGCGAATAGCTCTGCGCATTCGCCACCTGGGCGGGTGAGAACCACACGGGGATCGCCTCGACAGTCATTCTGTATCTATTCGGTATCGCTGTTAAGATGTTGAATATACGCAATTAAATCGATTCCGATTCCGTGCGACGCGTCAACCCCTTGCTGGACGCACTCCGGACTGCCCGCCGCCCGCTCGCGGCGAGCGAGATCGGCGCCGCGCTCGCGGTCAGCCAGCCCGTGGTGTCGCGTGCGATCGCCGCGGCCGGCGATGCCATCGTACGGCTGGGGCGGGCCCGCGCGGCGCGCTATGCGCTCGCCCGCACCCTGCCCGGCTTCGGCGCGCGCTGGCCGCTCGCGACGGTCGACGCCGACGGCCGCGTCCGGGGCGCGGGCGTGATGTCGGCGCTCGCGCCGCGCGGCACGCACGTCGACGGCGCGCCGCTGCCCGCGCTCGGCGACGGCGACCTGCCGTGGTTCCTCGCCGACGCTGCCCCGGCCGGCTTCCTGGGCCAGGCGTTCGCGCGCCGCCACGGCGCCGCGCTCGGTGCGCCGGCCGAGCTCGCGTACTGGCGCGAGGACCACGTACTGGCCGCGCTGCTGGCGGCGGGTGCCGACCTGCCGGGCGCGTGGCTCGTCGGTGACGCGGCGCGCGAGCGGGTGCAGCGGCGGCAACTTTCGCCGCCTTCGGCCCTCTCCACCACGCAGCGCGGCGAGCGTTACGCGGAGCTGGCCGCGCGGGCGCTGGCCGATGACGCCGGCCCCGTGCTGCTCGCAGGCGAGCAACCGAAGTTCGGCGCACTGGTCGAAGACGCTTCCGGTGTCCGCCACGTGCTGGTGAAGTTCTCGGAAGCCGCGAACACGCCCGCGAAGCGCCGCTGGCTCGACCTGCTGCTGGCCGAGCACCACGCGCTGGCCGTGCTCGGCGAGCACGGCGTCGCCGCCGCGGCCACCGAGCTCGTGCCGAGCGGCGAGCGCCTCTGCCTCGAGGTCGCACGTTTCGATCGCGTCGGCGCGCACGGTCGGCGCCACGTGGTGTCGCTCGGCGCGCTCGACGACGCGCTGTACGGGCGACGCGACGACTGGCGCACCGCCGCCGATCGCCTGCTGCGCGATCGCTGGATCGACACCGACGGCCGACGCACGCTGCATCGCCTGTACTGGTTCGGCGCGCTCATCGCGAACACCGACATGCACTTCGGCAACGCCTCGTTCTTCGTCGCGGGCGCCGCGCCGTTCGCGCCCGCGCCGGCCTACGACATGCTGCCGATGCTGTACCGCCCGGCGTTCGCGGGCGAGCTCGTGCCGCGTACGTTCGTGCCGGCGTTGCCGCCGCCCGACGCGCGGGACGAATGGGCGTGGGCAGTCCCGGCCGCGCTCGCACTCTGGCAGCGCATCGCCGACGACGCGCGCGTGTCGTTGCCGTTCCGGAAGATCGCGACGGAGAACCACGCGCGAGTGGCGGAGGCGGGCGCGCGTTTCGGCTGACATCGCAGGCGCGCCTGCGATGTCATCCCGAACGTAGTGAGGGATCTCCGGGTGCCGAGATCCCTCCGCTGTGCGTCGGGATGACAAGGCGGGCAAAGCCCGCCTTGTCAGTAACGGCTGGTCGCGCTCGCGGGCTTCACGCGGAACGCGAGGCTGATGCGTTCGCCGACCTCCCGCTTCGTCTTCGCGACGCCGTGCAACCAGTGGAGCTGCGTCTCGTAGCTCATGACGAGCAGGCTGCCCGGCTCGAGCTCGACGTCGATCGCGCGCCGGGGCCTGTCCTGCGAGCGGATCTGCATCGTGCGCACGTCGCCGAGCGACAACAGCGCGATGGGATGACCGGGCACGAGCTCGTACAGGTGGTCGTGATGGGGCGCGACGGAGTCGTTGCCGTCGCGATAGCGATTGAGCCCGACGCCCGTGTAGCGCTCGCGCGTCGCCGCCTCGACGCGATCGCGCGCGCTCGCGATCGCAGGCGGCAGCTCGCCGTCGTCGAGCCGGAACGAGCCGAGCAGCCGCGGCACGTCCACTTCGCGGTCGTACATCCGGCGGCGCTCGGTGCGCCACGGCACGACGTCGCGCAGCTCGTCGAACCACGCGTGCGCGGTCGCGGCGTCGACGAATCCCGGTGTGTAGGTGATGCGGCCCGTCGCGTCGTCGACGAGCGTGCGCTCGTCGGCGGCGAACAGGCCGGGCTGGGCGTTCATCGCCCCGATATGCGGCCCGCGGACTCGCCGCTCAAGCGTCGTCGCCGAGCAGCGCCAGCAACGCTGCGCCGTAGCGCTCTAGCTTGCGCGTGCCGACGCCCGGCACGGATCCGAGCGACTCCAGCGAGCGCGGGCGGACGCTCGCGAGCTGCGCGAGCGTCGCGTCGTGGAAGATCACGTACGCCGGCACGTTCTGCTCGCGCGCCGTCGCCGCGCGCCACGCGCGCAAGCGCTCGAAGCGCGCCTGTGCCACTGCGTCACCGTCGAGCGCCGTGGGTGCGTGCGTCGCTGCCTTCGCGTCGCCCTTGCGCTTGCGCGTGCGCGGCACGGTGGCGTCGACGCGCAGGAACACGCGCTCGCCCGCGGTGAGCACGGCGCGACTCTTTTCCGACAGGCGCAGCGAGCCGTAGCCGTCGACGTCCACGTCGAGCAGTCCGAGCGCGACGAGCTGGCGGAAGATCGAGCGCCAGCGCGTCGCATCGTGTTCCTTGCCGACGCCGAAGACGGTGAGCCGGTCGTGGCCGAATTGCGCGATGCGCGGCTCGTCCGTGCCGCGCAACACGTCGATCAGGTACGCCGCGCCGAAGCGCTGGCCCGTGCGGTATGCCGCCGACAATGCCTTGCGCGCTTCGTCCGTCGCGTCCCAGGTCTGCGGCGGTTCGAGGCAGTTGTCGCAGTTCCCGCACTGCCCCGGATGCGCCTCGCCGAACACTTCCAGCAGCGCCTGGCGGCGGCAGCGCGTCGTTTCGCAGTAGCCGAGCAGCGCGTCGAGCTTGCGCCGTTCGACGCGCTTGCGTTCCTCGCCCGCTTCGTTCGAGTCGATCATCTGCCGCATCGCGACGACGTCGCCGAGACCGAAGCACAGCCACGCCTCGGACGGCTCGCCATCGCGACCCGCGCGACCGGTCTCCTGGTAGTAGCCCTCGATCGACTTCGGCAGGTCGAGGTGCGCGACGAAACGCACGTCGGGCTTGTCGATGCCCATGCCGAACGCGATCGTCGCCACCATGACGACGCCGTCCTCGCGCAGGAAGCGGCGCTGGTTCGCGGCGCGCGTCGTCGCGTCCATGCCCGCGTGGTACGGCAATGCGTCGATGCCCGATTCGCGCAGCGCGGTGGCGGTCTCGTCCACCTTGCGTCGCGAGAGGCAGTAGACGATGCCCGACTCGCCGCGGTGCGCGGCCATGAACGCCGCGAGCTGCCGGCGCGAATCGTTCTTCGGCACGACGCGATAGCGGATGTTCGGTCGGTCGAACGAGCTCACGAACTCGCGCGCGTCGGCGAGCGCGAGACGCTCGACGATCTCGCGGCGCGTCGGCGCGTCGGCCGTCGCCGTGAGCGCGATGCGCGGAACGGCTGGCCAGCGCTCGTGCAGCACGCCGAGCTCGCGGTACTCGGGCCGGAAGTCGTGGCCCCACTGCGACACGCAATGCGCCTCGTCGATCGCGAACAGTGCGATCGACGCGCGGTCGACGAGGTCGAGGAAGCGCGCCGTGAGCAATCGCTCGG
>CALKUS010000220.1 GCA_937996755.1 uncultured Pseudomonadota bacterium
TCTACACAGGCGAAGACACTCTTTCCCTACACGACGCTCTTCCGATCTAGCCGGCCGTGTCGACCATTGCCTGCTGCACCGGATGCAAGGTGTTTCCGTCGGCGAGCGCCTCGACCGTGACGATCTCGCGCCCGGCCACCTGGCCCACCGGCATCAGGCAGCTGTTGACGGCGCGGTAGCGCGGCTGCTCGCCGCTCGTGTCGACGATGGCGACGGTGCACGCGCCGCAATCGCCGTCGGCGCAGCCTTCCTTCGTGCCGGTCAGGCGGTGGCGGTTGAGCCAGCGCAGCAGCGATTCGGCGGGGTCGCTGCCCGCGAGCGGCACGGTGCGGCCGTTGAGCTGGAATTCCATGGGCCGAAGGTTACCAGCGCCTACACCAGCCGCGCGGCTTCGGGCAGACTGGTCCTTCCGCGCCGCGAGGAAGCACCGTTGAACGCCGCCCTGAAGCCCGAAACCACCGTCAGCGACTTCGCGCGCGGCATCCCGAAGGCCGAGCTGCACATCCACATCGAGGGCTCGCTCGAGCCCGAGCTGATCTTCGCGCTCGCGCGGCGCAACGGCGTGAAGCTGGGCTACCCGTCGGTGGACGCGCTACGCGCGGCCTACGCGTTCACCAACCTGCAGAGCTTCCTCGACATCTACTACGCCGGCGCGTCGGTGTTGCTGCAGGAGGCCGACTTCCACGACATGGCATGGGCGTACTTCGAGCGCGCGAAGGCCGACAACATCGTGCATGCGGAGCTCTTCTTCGACCCGCAGACGCACACGGCGCGTGGCGTGCCGATCGGCGTGGTGATCGAGGGCCTGGACCGCGCGTGCCGCCGCGCGCAGGCCGAGCTCGGCATCCGCGCGCGCCTGATCCTCTGCTTCCTGCGCCACCTCGACGAGGACGATGCGATCGCGACGCTGGACGCCGCGAAGCCGTACCGCGACAAGCTCATCGGCGTTGGCCTGGATTCCAGCGAGGTGGGCCACCCGCCCGAGAAATTCGCGCGCGTGTTCGAACAGGCGCGCGCGATGGGCCTGCGCGTGGTCGCGCACGCCGGCGAGGAAGGCCCGCCTGCGTACATCTGGAGCGCGCTCGACGTGCTGAAGGTGGAGCGCGTCGACCACGGCGTGCAGTCGCCGAAGGACGCGAAGCTGATGCAGCGGCTTGCGGCCGAGCGAATCCCGCTGACCGTGTGCCCGCTGTCGAACGTGAAGCTTTGCGTGTTCGGCAATCTCGCGCAGCACAACCTCAAGCAACTGCTGGACGCCGGCATCGTCGCGACGATCAATTCGGACGACCCCGCGTACTTCGGCGGCTACCTCAACCAGAACTACGTCGAGACGGTCGAAGCGCTCGCCCTCACGCGTGCCGAGGTCGAAACGCTCGCACGCAACAGCATCGTCGCGAGCTTCGCGAGCGAAGCCGAGAAGCGCGCCGACCTCGCGAAGATCGACGGCTTCGTGCGGGGAGCGTGACCATGGGCAAGCTGACCACGCACGTGCTCGATACGGCGAACGGCGTTCCGGGCAAGGGCATCGTCATTGCGCTGTACCGCCTTGATCGAGGCACGCGCACCCCGCTCGGCAACTTCGAGACGAATTCCGACGGCCGTTGCCGTGCACCGCTGCTGGAAGGCGCGGCGCTCGAGGTCGGCACGTACGAGCTCGACTTCGCGATCGGCGACTACTTCGCGAAGCTCGGCGGCGCACGCGCGTACCCGCGTTTCCTCGACGTGGTCACGCTGCGCTTCGGCATCGCCGACGCGAGCGCGCACTACCACGTGCCGTTGCTGGCGAGCCCGTGGTCGTACTCGACCTATCGCGGCAGTTGAACCCTCCCCTGCGCATGCAGGGGAGGGCAGGGTGGGGTGCTCTGCCAGCCCCCACCACCAATGCACCCCACCCCAACCCTCCCCTGCGCATGCAGGCGAGGGAGTAGAAGCGAATGAGCGCCTATCTCCTCGACGTACTGACGTTCCTCCTGCGCTGGCTGCACGTGGTCGCCGCGATCGCGTGGATCGGCGAGTCGTTCTACTTCGTCGCGCTCGACCGCGGGCTGAAGCGGCCGAAGGACGCGCCGGCGAACGCGCTCGGCGAGATGTGGTCGGTGCACGGCGGCGGCTTCTACCACAAGCAGAAGTACCTCGTGGCGCCGAACGGCGTGCCGGAGGAGCTGCACTGGTCGAAGTGGAAGTCGTACACGACGTGGCTCTCGGGTTTCGCCCTGTTCACGCTCGCGTACCTCGCGGCGCCATCGATCCACCTCGTCGATCCGGCCGTGCGCGCGCTCAGCGGCGAGCAGGCCGTGCTGCTCGCGCTCGCGTTCCCGGTGGTCGCATGGTTCGCGTACGACCTGTTGTGCCGCCTCGTCGGCTTCCGCGACGGCGTGCTCGGCGTGCTCGTCGCAGCGCTCGTGCTCGCGCTCGACTACGCCGCCACGCAGCTGTTCGCGGGTCGCGCCGCGTTCCTGCTCGTGGGCGCTGCGCTCGGCACGATCATGTCGGCGAACGTGTTCTTCACGATCATCCCCGGCCAGAAGCGCATGGTCGCCGCGCTCGCGCGCGGCGAGGAAGTCGACCCGTTGCCCGGCAAGCGCGGCAAGCAGCGTTCGGTGCACAACACGTACTTCACGCTGCCCGTCGTGTTCGCGATGCTCAGCAACCACTACGCCGTCGCGTACGCGCACGAGCAGCGCTGGGCGATCCTCGCGCTGTTCATGCTCGCCGGCGCGCTGATCCGCCAGTTCTTCGTCCTCTGGCATTCGGGTGGAAGAGCTTGGGGCCTGCTGGCCGCGGGTGGATTGGTGCTGGCCGCGACGTTCGCCTGGCTGGCACCCAGGCCCCCTGTTGGAGCGGCCCATGGCCGCGAACCCTCGACGCAACAACCGGCGAATGAGGCCTTGTCTCCGGTGACGACGGCGCAAGTCCGCGAAATCGCCGCGAAACATTGCGCCCAATGCCACTCCGCAAAGCCCACGCTCATGCCGAGCGCGCCGAAGGGCACGATGTTCGACACCGAAGCGCAGGTCGAGCAGAACGCGCTGCTGATCCACCAGCAGGTGGTCGTGCTGAAGATCATGCCGCCGGGGAACCTGACGCAGCTTAGCGATGCCGATCGGGATGCGATCGGGCGCTGGTTCGAGAGTCGCTGACCAGCACACCGGGGTGAGATTACGGCCCAACGATGCGCCAGGTTTCCGCCAGCCTCAGCTCATCGCAATTGTCGCCCGGCCCCGCTCGATCGATCACGAGGAAATCGCTCTCGCGCCCGAGCGCGAGCAGCGGATGGTGCCAGGTGCCCGCGTGGAAGTTCACGCCCTGGCCGTTCTTCGCCAGGAACGCGCGCGGCGCGTCGTTCGCGCCCGTGCCGACGACGACGAGGTAGGGGAACGCGCCTTGCGGTACGAACGCCTGCGAGCCGAGCGGGTGGCGCTCGAGCATCGTGACGTCGAACGGCAGCGGGCGCGGTTGCGCGCGGAACAGGCTCAGCACCGCGCGGCCGCCGGCGTTGCCGCAGTCGATGCGCGCGAGGTCGTGGTAGCGCGTCGCCGTGCCTTCGTTGATCGGGTAGACCTTCTGCGCGTTCGCCGGCTCGATGACATCGCCGAAACGCGCGAACGCGCTCCGGGTCAGCGGCTCGACCGCGAGCACGCGCGCGCTCACGCGGGTTTGCCGCGCAGGCGGAGGCGGGAAACGCCACCATCCGGGAAGATGTCGAAGCGCACGTGGCTCACCGGGCCGCGCGCGACGAGCTCGTCGCGGAACACGTGCACGGCGTCCATGCGCAGCTTCTGCTCGGGCAGCAGCTCGGGCCAGAACATCGCCTGCGTGACCAGCGACGCGGGCGTGCCGCCGGCGACCATCGCGCCGCGCAGCGAGCAGCGGTCGGGGAAGTTGCCCTTGAAGTGCGCGGTGTCGACTTCGACTTCGGCGAGCGTCGCCGGCTTCGCGAGCGCGACGATGCACCAGTCGTTGCCGGGCTCGCGGCGGCGCCGCGTTTCCCAGCCGTCGCCCATGTCGACGCCGCGGCCGGGCAGCAGCAGCGCGGACGCGGCGCCGAAATGCTCGTTGTTCGCCGCCACGATCGTGCCGCCGTTCAGCGCGGACGCGAAGTCGACGAGCCCGTTCGCGTCGGTCGCGAGCTTCGCGTCGAACACCGGCGCGCCGTACAGCCGCAGCCGCGCGAGGCCGCCGTCGGGATAGAGGTTCACGCGCACGTGCGACACCGGTTGCGCGTGCGCGAGCGGGAACCAGTGGTGGCTGTTGCCGCGCAGGTCCTGCGACGCGAGCAGCGGCTGCCAGGCCGAGCGCTCGTCGGCGTCGCCGCCCGCGACGAAACAGGCGTCGATCGACGCGGCCGGCGGAAAGTTGCCGGTGAAGTGGCTGGTGTCGAGGTCCACGCCGTGCAGGACGGCGGGACGCGCGAGCCGCACGATGCACCAGTCGTGGCCCGGGCCGCGCTTGCGCCGCGACTCCCAGCCGTCCATCCACTTGCCGTTCTCGTCGTACTTGCCGGGCACGAACACGGCCGGCTGCGGCTGCAGCATGCGCTGCCGGTCGGCGAAGAAGTCGTCGGAGCAGGCGAGCGCCTGCGCGCCGAGCCGCGCATCGGCGACGTTGACGAATCGGCGGACGAAGTCCGGGGCGTTCGGGTCGATCTGCGGGGCGGCCATGGGGGGCGGAATAGCTTCGGGTGAGCAGACTCTAGAACAGTGGGAGCGGGAGTAGGAGTGCGAGTACACCCTGGGCCGATGGCGAAGCGAGGTTCACGTCGCCCTGGCCGAAACGTGCCGGTGTATTCGCACTCCCACTTCCACTATTCGGCGCGCAACAGGTCGGCCAGCCGGAAACCGGCGATGCGCTCGATCTGGTGCAGCGCCTCCGCGAGCTCCTGCTCCGGAGTGTTGCCGAGGCGGACCGCCATCGCATCGATGATGTCGGCGCGCGTGAGGCCGCGCACGGCCACGACGAACGGAAAGCCGAAGCGGCCGTTGTACGCGGCGTTGAGCTGGCCGATCTGGGCGAACTCCTCCGCGCTGCACTGGTCGAGGCCGGCACCGGCCTGCTCGCGCTTCGACGCGTCGGTGAGCTCGTCGCGGATCGCGGCGCGGCCCGCGAGCTCGGGATGCGCGCGCACGAGCGCGAGCTGGCGCTCGACGTGCGCGGTCGCGACGGCGTCGCACATCGCCGCGTGCAGCGCGCCGACGCTCGCGAACGGACGCGCGTCGGCGACCGCCTCCGGCACCCAGGGCGAGTGCTCGAAGATGCCGCCGAGCGTCGCCACGAAGCGCTCGCGCGGCATCGCATTGAGCTCGTCGAGCGTCACGCCGGCACCGTGGGCGCCGGGAATTTCGCGATCCAGTGGCGCGCGACGTCGATGCGACGGCAGACCCACGCGCGGTCGTGCTTCGCCACGTGGTCGAGGAAGCGCTGCAGCCCGGCGAAGCGGCCGGGCCGGCCGAGCAGGCGCCCGTGCATGCCGATCGACATCATGCGCGGGCGCTGCGCGCCTTCCGCGTACAGCACGTCGAACGTGTCGCGCAGGTACTCGAAGAAATGCGTCGCCGTGTTGAAGCCCTGCGGCGTCGCGAAGCGCATGTCGTTCGCGTCGAGCGTGTAGGGCACGACGAGATGCGCGCGACGTGAGCCGTCGGCGAGCGCGACGAAAGTCCAGAACGGCAGCTCGTCGCCGTAGTAGTCGCTGTCGTAGACGAAGCCTCCGTGCTCGACGACGAGCCGGCGCGTGTTCGGGCTGTCGCGGCCCGTGTACCAGCCCAGTGGCGCCGTTCCGGTGAGGCGCGTGTGGGCTTCGACGGCCAGGCGCATGTGCTCGCGCTCCGTTCCTTCGTCCACGCCCTGATAGTGGATCCAGCGATACCCGTGCGACGCGATCTCGTGGCCGAGTTCGACACAGGCCCGGGTGAGCTCGGGTGTGCGCTCCATCGCCATCGCGACGCCGAACACCGTCAGCGGCAACCCCCGGCGCTCGAACTCGCGCAGGATCCGCCACGAGCCGACGCGCGCGCCGTACTCGTAGATCGACTCCATGCTCATGTGGCGCGCGGGGTAGCTTTCCGCGCCCACGATCTCCGAAAGGAATCGCTCGCTGCCGGCGTCGCCGTGCAGCACGCAGTTCTCGCCGCCTTCCTCCACGTTCAGCACGAACTGCACGGCGATGCGTGCGTTGCCGGGCCATTCGGCGTGGGGCGGGGTGGGGCCGTAGCCTTTCAGGTCGCGGGGGTAGATTGAATTGGTCACGAGCGGAGTTTCGCTCAATCGGCACGCCCGGCGGAAGCGTGGTCTGAGTCTGAGTCTGAGTGCGCAAGCCCGCGACGCCTGGAGGTCGACGAGACGTCGGGTGTATTCGCACTCAGACTCAGACTCGGACTCGGACTACGGACTACCTCGCCACTTGGCCGTAGCGACTGCTCGCGATCATCCGCTCTTTTCGCCACTCCACGCCGCCACCATCGCGCAGACCACCGCGCATGCGTAGGGCAACGACTGCGCCGCGAGGATGGCGATCCACAGGCGCGCCTCGACGAACGAGATGTCGATGAAGCGCGGCAGCACCGCGATCATGAGCGCGAGGCCGGCGAGCATGAACAGCTCCTCGCGCACGACGCGCAGCGCGCCGGGCTTGCCGCGCAGGCGGCGGCTCTTCGCGGTGCGGGTGAACGGGTGCTCTTTCGTGACGAGCCCCTTCAGGATGCCGCGCGCGATCGCGTGCGACAGGCCCATGCTGGCGATCGCGGCGCCGAAGGTGTCGCGCCAGTTGCACGGCACGCGCACGCGGTACAGCACGATGCCGAACAGCGCCTTGCAGACGAAGAACCCGAGCACGGGGATCAGGAACAGGTTCAGCGGCAGGCTGAACACGTCGCGGTCGTACAGCATCCCCAGGCTCCAGCCGAGCGCGAGCCAGGTGAACACGAGATGCAGCGCGTCCGCGAACCACGAGAACCAGCCGGTGAGGAAGTGGTAGCGCTGGCCCCAGGTGAGCGGGCCGGGGCGCGTCAGCCAGCGCCAGTGCGTGCGGAGGATCTGCATCGCGCCGAACGCCCAGCGGAAGCGCTGCGACTTGTACGCCGTGAAGTCCGCGGGCGTGAGGCCGCGGCCCATCGGCTCGTCGACGTACTGCGCGAGGTAGCCGTTCTGGAACAGGCGCAACCCGAGCTCCGCGTCCTCGCAGATGCACCATTCGGCCCACTTGCCGGTGTCCACGAGCGGGCGCCGGCGGATCATCGTCATCGTGCCGTGCTGGATGATCGCGTTGCGTTCGTTGCGGTGGTGCATGCCGATGCGGAAGAAGCCTTCATATTCCCAGTTGCACATGCGCCGGAACGCGTTGTGCTCCCAGTCGCGGTGCGCCTGCGGGCACTGCACGATGCCGACCTTCGGGTCGTCGAAGTAGCCCACGAGCGACGACAGCCAGTCGGGCCGCACGACGTAGTCGGCGTCCACCACCGCCACGACCTCGGCGCGCTCGTCGGTCTGCTCGAGGCCGTAGTTCAGCGCGCCTGCCTTGAAGCCGGGCCACGGGCGGAGATGGAAGAAGCGGAAGCGCGCGCCGAGCTCGGCGCAGCGCGCCTCGACCGGCTTCCAGATCTCTTCCTTCTCGGTGTTGTTGTCGATCACGAGCACTTCGAAGCTCGGATAGTCGAGCGCGGCGAGCGAGTCGATCGTCGCGATGACCATCTCGGGCGGCTCGTTGTGGCACGCGAGGTGGATCGACACGAACGGCCAGTCCTTGCGGCCTGGCTGCACCAGCGGGCGCGCGAAGCGCTGCCAGCCGCGGCCCCAGACGGCTTCCGTGAACTCGAAGCCATTGCCGAGCAGGATGAACACGATCGCGAACTGCGCGGGCAGCAGGATCGCGAACATCGTCCAGTCGAACGGGCTCAGGTAGAACGCGAACGGCACGCCGATCGACCACACGAGCACCGACGACGCCACCTGCGCGAGCAGCGCGAAGAACAGCCTGCCGCCGAAGCGGAAACGTGCGAAGCGCACGCCGAACCAGATCGTGAACGGCAGCGCGAACAGCGCGGCCGCGAGCGCCTTCGCGAACCAGTCGTGGTCTTCCTGCACCGGGCCGGTGAACGCGAACTTCAGCTCGCGCTCGGCGCTGAACATGCCCCAGTACGCGCCGACCCGGCCCTCGCCGGCCTCCTTCCAGGGCTGGTCGAACGCTTCCATCACGAAGTAGTCGAGCTTCTCGCGCCGCGCGACCTCGAAGAAGCGGCGCAGGAACTGCGCTTCGTCCTCGACCGACGGCACGGAATGCCTGAAACGGTCGCCGTTCGACGGCCAGCCCACTTCGCCGATCACGATCGGCTTGCCCGGGAACGCCTCCTGCAACTGGCGCACGCGCAGCAGCACGTCGTCGATCGCGCGCCGGCGCGGCACGCCTTCCCAGTACGGAAGCAGGTGCACCGCGATGAAGTCGGCGTGCTTCGCGAGCTCGGGGTACTTGAGCCACACGTGCCACGGTTCGGCCGTCGACACCGGCACGCGCAGGCGCTCACGCGCGCGATCGAGGTACGCGGCTACCTGCTCCGGCGTGAGGTCGGAGCGCAGGATCGACTCGTTGCCGACGATCGCACGGTCGATGTTGTCGTAGGTCGCGACGAGCCGCGCGAGCGCGTCGAGCTCGGCGTCGTTGTTCTCGAGGCGCCGGTCCAGCCATGCGCCCTGCATCACGCGCAGGCCGTAGCGGCGCGCGAGGTGCGGGATCGCGGAGGATTCGAGCGACGAGTACGTGCGGATATTGGTCGCGTAGCGCGACATCAACCGGATGTCGGACTCCAGTTCCGCGCTGCTCGGGTAGGTCTTGTCGAGCGGGCTCTGGTAGCGCTGGAACGCGTTGAACGCGAAGCCCTGCACGCGTCCGTCCCAGTCCGGCACCTGCGCGGGCTCGTTGCCCCAGCGCCAGATGGCGAGGTTCGCCGCCGCGACCAGCGCGGCGATCGCCAGGGCCGACAGCCAGGCCGCGGCTCGGGACTCGGGCTTCGAGGACATTCGGGTTTCGCTTCCCCCGCCCTGCGCGGGGGGCGGCGCAGCTTAGCCGATCGCGATTGGAGCGATCGACCGAAATCGCCGCTCAGGCGCCTGGTTGCTTCCGGCGGAAGCCGAGCAGGGCGGGCAGCAGGGCCAGCACGGCCAGCGCCACGAGCGGCACGAGGAAGCGTGGCTGCGCCAGCACCGACAGCGAGATGTCCTCGTGGTCGGCCAGCGCGCCGCTCACGCCCGCGCCGATCGCCGCGTAGACCAGGCTCGTGGGCACGACGCCGAGCGAGGAGGCAAGGGCGAACAGGCGGTAGCTGCAGCCTAGCCAGGCCAGTGCGACGCTCGCGACGCCGAACGGGAAGATCGGCACGATGCGGATGAAGAATGCGAAGCTCACCGGGTTGCGCTGGAAGCCCGACCGGATCGTCTCGACGAGCGCGGGCGGCCGGCCGCCGCCCTCGAACAGGCGCCGCGCCGCGAAGTACAGGACGGTTGCGCCGACCACGTCGCCGACGGTGGCGAGCAGTGCGCCTTCCCACATGCCGAACAGCAGGCCGCCCGCGACCACGAGCACCGCGCCGCCCGGCAGCCCCGTGCTCACGATCGCCGCGATCGCACCCGCCAGCGCGAGCGCCGCGAGCACCGGGTGCTGCAGGACCTGCTGCGTGAGCTGCGCGTGGTAGTGCGCGAGCGTCGCGAGGTTCAGCTTCTCGTACAGCCCGCCGAACACGAGCGCCGCGCCAACCACCACGAGCGCGAGCAGCGGCAGCGAGCGCCGCAGCAGCGAGCGCATCCGGCCCTGCACGGCCTGCGCCTCCGCGACCAGCGGCTCGATCGCCCGCGCCTCGGCGACATCCGCCTTGATCACGGCTTCGATGCGCTGCAGCGGTGCGGTGGGGCCCGGCTGGGCCGGCTTGTCGGGATCGCTCATCGCCAAAAAAACGGGCCCGCGGATGCGGGCCCGCCAATGGTACCGCGTAGGGCGTTACTCGAAGCCGTTCTGGAACAACGCGTCGGGCAGCTCGCAGGCGTCGCCGATGCCGTCGCCGTCCGTGTCCAGCTGGTCGTTGTTCGCGACGGTCGGGCAGTTGTCGGCGAGGCCGCAGACCGCGTCGCCGTCCGGGTTGAGCTCGGGGCTGTTGACGCAGTCGGCGTCGAGCGTCAGCACGCCGCCGTCGTGGTCGGAAACGCCGATCGCGCTGCCGGCGACGAAGCCGTCGTTCGTCTTGAACGCGCCCGGCGCGTCCGTGTCGGTGCGGCCGTACTGCATGTCGGCGAAGTAGCCGAGCGCGCGACGCGTCAGCATCACGTGGTCGAGCAGGTGCACGAACGGCAGGTCGCGCGCGTTGCTCGCGCCGGTGTAGCCGAAGATCGCGCCGAAGTCCTCGGTGAAGAAGTACGAGTAGCGCTCGTTCTGCGGCACCGCGGACGAGGCCTGGAACATGCGCGGGACCACGTTGACCGGCGGACCGTATTCGCCCTGGTCCAGCAGGTTCTCCGACGCGACGTAGTTGCCCGTGATCATGCCGATCATGTCGACGTAGCCGTCGCTGACTTCGTACGTGTTGTAGTCGCCGACGAGCACGAGCGGCGTGTTCTGCGTGGCCGGCGCGGTCTGGTAGTTCTGCACGAGCTCGGCGATCTGTGCGGCCTGGCGGAAACGCTTCTCGCGCGTGCGCATGCTGCCGGTGTCGTTGCCGCTGTTGTCGGGGTCGACCGGGCCGCGCGAGCGCGTGTGGTTGTTCAGCACGGCGAACGGGAACGTGCCGCCGGGCGCGCCGCTGAAGTTCGCTTCCAACAGGTACGGTGGGCGGTCGTGCAGGCGCGGCGGGCAACCGGTCGTGCACTCGGGATCGTTCCACGTCACGGTGGCGAGCAGCTGCGTGACCGTGATGTTGTTCACGCGCGCGCCGTTCACGAGGAAGCCCACGTCGATGCCGCCGACGTCGTTGCCTTCCTCGAGGAACGCCGTGTAGGTCGGGCCGCCGTCGCTCGCGATGCGCGTCGCGAGCTGCTGGAGCACGCCGATGTTCTCCACCTCCTGCACGCCGATCACGTCGGGCGCACGCATCACGTTGCGAACGTAGTCGGAAAGGCGACCGAGCTTCAGTCCCAGCGTCGTCGCGTTCGGGATCGGCGACAGGCAATCCGACGTGCCGCTGGTGTCGCACAGGCGCAGCATGTTGAACGAGCCGATGCGCAGCTCGAACGAATCCGTCGGCGGGTCGACCTGGCGCGGCAGCGGGTTCGGCGGCCCCGTGAACGACAGCGTCGACGGCCAGAGCTCGTAGTCGCCGAAGTCGAACGCGATGATGCCCGTGGCCGAGAACGAGACGCCGCCGGCGATCGCCGTGCCGACGGGCACGACGCCGAGCTCGTCCGCGTCCATCTCGAACACTTCGGGATTGCCGTCCCAGTTGCCGGCGCCGTCGTTGTCGCCCACGACGAGCGGGCCGAGGAAGCGCACGCCCTTTTCGCGCAGCGAACGCACGCCGCTTGCCGTGACCGGCACTTCCGCGAACGTGTCGGTGGAGAACGTCGCGTTGCCTGCAGTCGTGAGGCCGTTCGGCACGCTCACGAGCATGCCTTCGTAGCACTCGAAGTTGGTGTCGGCGTTCAGGCCCGTGCCGGGGCCCGTGCCCGGGCAGCTCAGCGCGGCCGGGTTGCGCGACGGACGCGTCGCGTCGAACACGACGGCCGGCGGCAGCGCATTGCCGCTGGACGTGCGCGCCACGCCGACCACGTTCGTGAGCTCGGTGAAGTCGAAGAACTCGTCGACCGTCGCGATCACGTCCACCTGGTCGCCGACCGCGAGCGGCTGGCCCGAGTCGGTGGTGTTCTGGCCGTTCGTGAACACGAACACGCCGTTCGACGTCGACGGGTTGTTGTCGTCGCGCGCGGCCGGCGTCTGGATCGCGAAGCCTTCCGGACCGATCGCGGTGACGATGTTCGCGCTCGCGGACACCAGCTGGTTGTCGAACGGCGACGCGCTGCCCGCACCCTGGATCGCGAAGATCTCGCGCTCGGTCGCGCCGTCGTCGTTGAGGATGACGCCCGTCGTGCTGCCGTTCGTGCCGCTGATGACGGCGCCGTTGTTGACGCCGGTGATCGTGACGGTGAAGTTCTCGCCCGGCTCCACGGTCGCATCGCAATTGACGAGCACCGTCGCCGTGCCCGTGCGCGTGCCGGCCGGGATGCTGCCCGTGCCCGTCGTGGTGGAAACGTAGTCGACGTCGGCGGTCGCAGTGTTGCCCGCGAGCGTCAGCGCGCTGAACTGGAAGTCGATGCCGCCGGCGGGCGCGTCCTGCGTGCTCGAGACGGTGAACGCGAACGGACGCGTGGTGCAGGCCGTGCCTTCGCCGCGGAACAGCTGCGCGATCGACACCGTCGGCGGGATCACGATGTTCGCGCCCGCGAGCGAGAAGTCGTCGACGCCGAGCGCATCGTCCGCGCCCGATGCGTTGAAGTCCACCCAGCGGATCCAGAACGTGGCGCCGGCCGGGATCGAGATCGGGCCGATCGTGCTCGTGATGGCGGTGCGGTTCGCGGCCAGGTTGCCGTTCAGCGCGCCGACCGTGCCGCCGGTGCCGATCGGCGACGTGAAGTCCGCGGCGTCGACGTCGACCCAGGTGCCGGTCGCGAGGCTCGTCGCGTCGAGGCTGTACTGGAAGTCGAGGCGATCGAAGCGCGTGTTGGCGCCGAGCCGCCACTGCTCGCCCGTATACGCGAGCTGCAGCGCGTTCAGCGACGTGCCGGTGTTGTTGACGAACGACGCGCCGATCGTGGTGACGAGGCTGCCGCTCTGCTGTCCGCCGAACGCGCGCTCCGTCGCCGTGCCGGTGCCGAGACTGTACGTGTCCGCGCCCGTGCTCGTGCCGGCGCCCGCGGCGTACAGCGTGTTCGCGTTCGCGAGCGTCTCGAGGAACGCCCAGCCGGCCGGAACCGTGCTGCTGGTGCCCGTCGTGGCGAGCGTGTCGAAGTTCTCGGTGACCGGTACGCCGACGCCCGTGAGGGCGATCTGGGCGTGGGCGAGGGAAGGGACAGCGAAGGCGGCGGCCGCGAATGCGGCGGCGCGAAGCAACGACCTGGACATGGAGCTCCCCGGAACGACCAAAGTGCTGCGGAAAAAGGGCGGCGAGCCTACCACCCCCGCCGTAAGGATTTATGACGCGCTGCGGGAGCGCCGGCCGGCGCCGCCCGGCAGAGCCACGACCGTGATTTCCTCGCGGTCGTGGTAGAGCTGCTTGGCGCGCAGCTCGAACCGACGCCCGCCGCCGGCGAGCGCCTCGGACAGTCCGTCCAGGCAGGCGCGTGTTTCCTGCCAGCGCTTCTTCATCGGCAGCTTCAGGTTGAACAGCGCCGCGCGTGCGTCGCCGTCGACCAGCCATTGGGACATCAGCTCGGCCACGCGCGCGGGCTTCTCCACCATGTCGCACACCAGCCAGTCGACCGGCTTCTTCGGGCGCCAGCGGAAGCCGTCCGCGCGCACGTGCGTGACGACGCCCGTCTCCATCACGTGCGGCGCGAGCGGGCCGTTGTCGATCGCGGTCACGCGGATCGATTTGCGCGCGAGCTGCCAGGTCCAGCCGCCGGGCGCGGCGCCGAGGTCGACCGCCGTGAGCCCCGCGCGCAGCCACTTCGTGCGCTCGGCTTCGTCGAGCAGCACGAGCCACGCTTCCTCGATCTTCAGCGCGGAGCGGCTCGGCGCTTCGCGCGGCAATTTCAGCCGTGGGATGCCGCCGCGCCACGGCGCGGCCGTCGCGACGTCGGCGAGCGCGACGAACGCATGCGTGCCCGACGCGAGCAGCAGGTGCAGGCGCTGCGCCGAGCCCGGGTCGATCAGCTTGTTCTTCTTCAATGCACCGACGAGTGCCGCCTCGAGCCCGCGACAGAGCGTCGCGAGCTCGCCGCCGGCGGTCGAATCGGGCGCCTCCACCCACGCGTCGCACACGCGCACGTCGTTCGCGCGCAGCCAGTCGAGCACCGGGCCGAGCCGATCCTTCGGATCGAGCGCGCGCAGCTCCGTGCCGAGGCGCAGCGCCTGGCGCGCGAACACGAGCTCGCCCCAAGCCGGCGTTGGTGCTTCGCCGGTGAAGACGACGTAGCCGGAATCGCGCTCGGTGCGCGCATGGCCATGGCCGCCGGATTGCGCGGCATGCCATTCGATTTCCTGCGCGCACTCGGGTTCGAAACCGGCGCGGCACAATAGTAGGCGGCTCATCTTCAAACCAGCATCCCGCGCATCAGCCGTGATAGCACGTTTCGCGCGTGCGCCCCAAGGGCCAAGCCAGATTGGGCGGCGACTCTGCTTGCCTCATCCCTTGGCTCGTATTACTCCGAACCAACTAGCGAGTTGCTGCGGGGCCATCAATGCAAGGCCATTACTTGACCTTGTCGTCGCTCCTGTCCAGAAAGCTCTCGGACGGTGCATCCTGCTTGAAATCGGATGACATCTCCTTGCAGAGAGCAAATAAAGCGTCTCCAGCGCAGATCTCGCCGTGCCCGGCTTCTCGTTCGGTGCGCAGCACGTCATCGC
>CALKUS010000221.1 GCA_937996755.1 uncultured Pseudomonadota bacterium
CTGGCCGGCCAAACAATTCCCGGCGCGACGCGCAGGGACTTGTTCAGAGGTTCCCTAAGGCACGCTACGCCCGCGCCTCCGCCGGCGAACGCAGGCTGCGCAGCATCAGCTGCATCTCGGACTGGCTCATCGGATAGCCGAGCCAGTAGCCCTGCACGAGGTCGCAGCGCAGGCCCTTCAGCACTTCGAGCTGGCTCGCGCTTTCCACGCCTTCGGCGATCGCCTGGATCGACAGCGAGTTCGCCATCGCCACGATCGCACTGGTGAGCGCGAGGTCGTCGCGGTCGGTCAGCAGGTCCTGCGTGAAGCTCTTGTCGATCTTCACGCCGTCGACCGGCACGCGACGCAGGTGCGACAGGCCCGAGAACCCGGTGCCGAAATCGTCGAGCCAGATCTTCACGCCCATGCGGCGCAGTTCGGCCAGCGCGGACAGCGCGAGCGGCTCGTCGTCGAGCAGCGCGCTTTCGGTGAGCTCCACGTGCAGGCGCGATGCCGGCAGCCCGCTTTCGCGCAACGCGGACTCCACCTGCGCTGGCAGGTTCGGCTGGCGCAGCTGCTTCACCGAAAGGTTCACGGAAACGAACGGCAGGCGGCCGTCGACGTCCGGCCACTGCACGGCGTCGCGACACGCGCGGTCGAGCGCGAAGCGGCCGAGCTCGTCGATGAGGCCGAAGTCCTCGGCGATCGCGACGAACAGCGAGGACGGCACGAGGCCGCGCTCCGCGTGGTTCCAGCGCAGCAGCGCCTCGGCGCCGGCGATGCGATCGGTTTCGAGGTCGACGATCGGCTGGTAATGCACGTCGAGCACGCGCGCGGCCATCGCGGCGCGCAGGTCCTGCTCGAGCGTGAGCCGGTCCTCGGCGATGCGCGTCATGTAGTTGGTGAAGAAGCGGAAGCAGTTCTTGCCGTGCACCTTCGCCTGGTACATGGCGATGTCGCCGTTCTTCAGCAGCTGCTGCGCGTCCTGCGCATCCTCCGGGAACAGCGTGATGCCGATGCTGGCGTTCAGGTGCACGGGACGGCCCGCGGCGCTCAGCGGCTTGCGCACCGCTTCGAGCACGTGGCCCGCGAACGCACGCGCGCGCTCGCGCGCGTCGCCCCCCGCGAGCAGCGCCACGAATTCGTCGCCGCCGAAGCGCGCGACGAGGTCGCCCGACGGACCCGAAGCCTGCAGCGGGTCGCGCACCGCCTCGAGGCAGCCTTCGAGTCGCTGCGTGAGCTGCACGAGCGCTTCGTCGCCGGCATCGTGGCCCAGCGTGTCGTTGATGCGCTTGAAGTCGTCGAGGTCGATGAACAGCAGTGCGATGCCGGTGCCGTTGCTCTGCCCGAGCACGAGCGCCTGGTCCAGCGACTCGCGCAGCATGAGCCGGTTCGGCAGCCCGGTCAGCGTGTCGCGGTACGCGAGGCGGCGCACGTCGCGATCGTGCGCGGCGAGGCTCTGGCCGAGGTGGTGGAACGCGCCGATCAGCTCGCCGATCTCGTCGCGACGCGACGTGGCCGGCGCGGCGTCGTAACGCCCGCGCTCCATCGCGCGTGCCTGCGTCGCCAGCTGGCGTACCGGCTTCACGAGCAGGCGGCCCACGAGCCATGAGCCTGCGAGCGCGAGGAACAGCAGGCCGGCGAGCGGCAACGAAAGCGCGCGCGCTCGCTCGGCCGCGAGGTCGCGCGCACCTCGCTCCAGCGTCTCGCGCGCAGCCGCCACGGCCGCGAGGTCCGCCGCCCGCGACAGCCCGATGCGCACGCCGCCGAGCACGTCGTCGCCGAGGAACAGCGGCTGCGTCACGTCGATGCGCGATTCCGATTCCTGCACGAGCAGCGATTTCGCGGCGCGCGCGGCCGGCGCGAATTCGTCCTTCATGGTCTGGCCGAACGCCGCGATGTCGGCGCTGCCGTCGTGCAGCACCTTGCCCTGCGCGTCGAAGACGATGATGTAGTCGATGTCGGGCTGGCGCAGCGCCGAACGCGCGACTTCGCCGATCGCCTCGAGGTCGACGAAATAGACGGGATTCGTCAGCGCGTCGGCGAGCAGTTGCGCGATCGCCTGGCCGCGCCGCGCGAGGTTGCGCTGCGCCTGCTGGTCCATCGCGCCCGACGACACTGCCGCGAGCTGTTCGTAACCGGCCTGCTGCGTGCGGAAGCCGGCGTACAGCAGCGCCGCGAGCAGCACGAGCCCGATCGCCACCGCCGCCGCGAAACGCCCTTGCAGCCCCAGCCGCATCACTCGACTTCCGCGTGGATGCGCGCGACGCCGACGCGCAGCTGCTCGAGCGACTCGAGCATGTCGGCGTCGAGCGGCGAGAAGCCGGTGGTGCGCCAGTAGCGCTCCATCGGCCGCTGCGCCTGCGGGTCGTCGCGCGCCGCGACGAGCACCGCGCTCAATCGCTCGCGCACGCGCGGGTCGAGCCCGGAACGAACGAGCTCGAGCGCGCGCGGCACGTTGCGCGTGCGGTGGAACACGACGAGCTCCTTGCCGAGCGGGTTGCCGGACTCCTCGAGGCGGCGCCAGTCCTGGTCGTTGAACGCGCCGGCGTCGACGAGGCCTTTGCCGACCCAGGCGGACATGTTGTATTCGGAGCGCGCGAGCACGAAGCCGGCGACGTCGGCGCTCGGCCGGTCGGACGGGCCGGCGAGGATCACGAGCGGGACGCCGGCATCGAGCAGCTCGCTCGCCGGCAGGAAATACGCGCTCGTCGACGCCGTGTTCTGCAACGCGAGCGAACGGCCGCGCAGGTCGGCGAGCGACGTGATGCCGCTGTCGCGCCGCGTGAAGAAGACCGTCTGGTAGCTGTCGCGGCCTTCGCGCTCGCTCGAGAGCATGAGCTGCGCGCCGGCGCGGTCCTGGTACGCCATCGACGATCCTGCCGTTTCGGTCACCCAGTCCACCTTGCCGCGACGGAGATAGCTGATCATCTGCTGGTTGTCGCGCGCCATCAGCACGCGACCGCGGTGGATGCCGACGTCGGAGAGGCGCGGCACGACGTAGTCGAGCAGCGACTTCAGCTTCTGGTAGTCGGACTTGGGGTTGTCGGTGACGCGGCCGAGCACGAGCTCGTCGTCGACCGGCGGGCCTGCGGCGTAGGCTGCGCCGCCGGCCAGGGCCAGCATTGCAGCAAGCACGACCAGCCGGATCGCGCGCAAATGTCCTTCGGGCAGGCTCGTCACGCCGCCATACCTTGATTGGGGGATTGCGCCGGGCCCGAATCCTGCCTACGCGCGACGGCCATACTACACGGGCACGGCCAGGCCTGCAGTGCGCGCGACCTCAGCGATCCGGCTCCCGGGCGCCATCCGTGTGCTCGGGTCGAGCATTCGCGGCGGGCTCCAGGCCCGCGAGCGATGCGATCCGGAGCACGTCGCTCAGGATTCCGCGCAGGATGAGCACTTCGCGCTCGCTGAGGTCGGCGCGCAGGAACAGGCGCCGCAGCCGCTGCAGCAGCGTGTGCGGCGCCCTGCCCTTGTAGAAATCGATCGTCGCGAGCGTCCGGTCCAGGTGCCCGAAGAAGCCCTCCAGCTGCGCCTTGTCCGCGGCCGGCTCGGCCGGCCGGCCCGGCTGGCGCGCGTCGTCGCCGGTGCGCGTGGCCATGCGCCATTCGTACGCGAGCACCTGGACGGCGGCCGCGAGGTTCAGCGAGCTGTACGTGGGGTCGGCCGGGATCTGCACGGCCGCGTGGCAGCGGTGCAGCTCCTCGTTCGTGAGCCCGGTGCGCTCGTTGCCGAACACGAGCGCGACGCGGCCCTCGCGCGCGGCGTCGCGCAGCGCCGCCACCGCCTCGCGCGGGTCCAGCACGGGCAGCGCGACGCCGCGCGGGCGCGCGCTCGTGCCCACCACGAACCGGCAGCTCGCGACCGCCTCGTCCAGCGTGCGGCAGACGGTTGCCGCGTCCAGCACGTCGTCCGCGCCCGCCGCCATCGCGACGGATTCCGCATGCGGATGCGCGCGCGGCTCGACGAGGAAGAGCTCGGTCAGCCCCATCGTGCGCATGGCCCGCGCGGCCGCGCCGATGTTGCCGGGGTGCGACGTGCGCACGAGCACGATGCGCGGCGCAGTCACGGCGCGCCCTTCCATCGGGCCGGAGCGAAGGCTCGAAGGGCGTCTGTTAACCTATGCCCTGCGGCGCCCAGGGAGGCGTACGCGTTCTTTACCATCATCGTCAGGATTCCGGAGCCCCGTCATGCGCAAGGGCGCGCTGAACATTGCCGTCAAGGCCGCACGTACCGCCGGCGCCGTGATCGTCCGCCACATGAACCGGCTGGAGAGCCTGACGATTGTGGAGAAGGGACGCAACGACTTCGCGAGCGAGGTCGACCGCCTGGCCGAGGCGGAGGTGGTGCGCGAGATCAAGCGCGCGTTCCCCGACCACGCGATCCTCGCCGAGGAAGGCGGTGCCACGCCCGGCAAGGGCCGGCCGCGCTTCCAGTGGGTGATCGACCCGCTCGACGGCACGCACAACTACCTCCGCGGCTTCCCGCACTTCTCGGTTTCCATCGCGCTGCTCGAGTTCGGCGAGCCCGTGCACGGCGTCGTGTACGACCCGATCCGCGACGAGCTGTTCACCGCGTCGAAGGGCGCGGGCGCGCTGCTGAACGAGCGCCGCATCCGCGTCGCGAACCGCACCGGGCTCGCCGGCGCGCTGCTCTGCACGGGCTTCCCGTTCCGCCAGCGCGAGCACCTCGATTCGCACCTCGCGATGACGCGCGCGCTGCTCGGCGAGGCGGAGGATATCCGCCGCACGGGCTCCGCGGCGCTCGACCTCGCGTACGTCGCGTGCGGCCGCACCGATGCGTACTGGGAAATGGGCCTGCACCCGTGGGACATGGCGGCCGGCTGGCTGCTCGTGCGCGAGGCCGGCGGCCGCTGCACCGATTTCACGGGCGGCGACAAGTTCATGGCCACCGGGCACATCGTCGCCGCGAACCTGAAGGTCGGCGATGCGCTCGTCGCGGCGATCAAGCCACACCTCACCGCCACGCTGCGCTGAGCCCGGCCCGTCCGGAAACGAAAAAGGCCGCGCGATGCGCGTCCTTTTTCGTTGCGGCGGGCGCGAACGCTCAGGGACGCCGCTCGAGCTCCGACAGGTCACGTGCCTTCGGCATCAGGTCGCGCTTCGACACCTTGAACCACAGCAGCAGCTGGGCGGCGAAGAAGATCGAGGACAGCGTGCCGATGAGGATGCCGATCAGCATCACCATCGCGAAGTTCTCGACGCTCGGGCCGCCGAACAGGAACAGGCCGAGCATCGCGAGCGCGGTCACGACCGAAGTCATGATCGTGCGCGACAGCGTCGTGTTGATCGAGCGGTCGATCACGTCGGCCGGGTCGAGCTTCGACGTGGCGCGGAACACCTCGCGGATTCGGTCGAAGACGACGACCTTGTCGTTGATGGAGTAGCCCGCGACCGAGAGGAAGCCGGCCAGCACGGTGGTATCGAACTCGCGTCCGATCAGCACGAAGATCGCGCCCGTGACGAGCACGTCGTGGACTTCGCCGATGATCGCGGCCGCGCCGAACTTCAGCTGGAAGCGCATCGCGATGTAGACGAGGATGCCCACGAGCACCACGACGATCGCGACGAGGCCGTCCTCGCTGAGCTCCTTGCCGACCTGCGGGCCGACGAACTCGTTGCGCTTGAGCTCGGACGGCAGCCCGGCGTTCGCGAGCAGGTCGTGCACGTTGCGGCCGAGCTCGACTGCGCGCTCGCTTTCCTTCACTTCGGCCGCATCGGTGCCGGCTGCAGCGGGCGAAGCGGCCGGCGTCGGCGTCGCGGCAGGCGCGGCGGCAGCGGCCTTCTCGCCCGCTTCCGCTTCCTTCGGCGACAGGCGCACGAGCACGTCGCGCGTGCCGCCGAAGCTCTGCACCACCGCGTGGCCGTAGCCCGCGTCGGCCAGCGCCTTGCGCACCTGCGCGAGCTCGACCGGCTTGTCCATGTGCAGCTCGATCAGCGTGCCGCCCGTGAAGTCCAGGCCGAGGTTGAAGCCCGGCT
Source organism: uncultured Pseudomonadota bacterium (assembly GCA_937996755.1). GTDB lineage: Bacteria > Pseudomonadota > Gammaproteobacteria > Xanthomonadales > Ahniellaceae > CALKUS01. The sequence goes on from CALKUS010000221.1 coordinate 5,982, forward strand.
TGAACAGCAGTACGGCCGCAACGAGCATCAGCGCGAACGACAGCGGGACGGTGAACTTGCCCCAGTGCGTGAACGGGATCTTCGCGTCGTGGGAAAACAGCTCGAACATGATCCTTTCCTCAGATCGACAGCGTCTGCAGGCGACGGCGGCGCCCGTAGATCAGGTAGACGAACGCGTAGCTCACGGTCACGGCCGTGAACACCGAGGTCAGGATGCCCAGCGTCAGCACGAGCGCGAAACCGCGGATCGGGCCGGAGCCCAGCGCGAACAGCGCGATGCCCGAGATCAGGTGGGTGACGTTCGCGTCGACGATCGTCGCCCACGCCTTCTCGTAGCCCGCCTTGATCGCCGCGGCCGGCGTGTTGCCCGCTCGCAGCTCCTCGCGGATTCGCTCGCAGATCAGCACGTTCGCGTCGACCGCCATGCCGACCGTCAGCAGCAGCGCCGCGATGCCGGGCATCGTGAGCGTCGCGCCGAAGATCGACAGGATCGCGGTGAGCAGCAGCGTGTTCGCGATCAGCGCGAGGTCGGCGATGATGCCGAACACGCGGTAGTAGATGCCCATGAAGATCAGCACGAGCGCGAAGCCCACGACCGTGGCCTTCATGCCGCGCTCGATGTTGTCCTGGCCCTGGCTCGGGCCGATCGTGCGCTCCTCGACGATGTCGACGGGCGCGGCGAGCGCGCCGGCGCGCAGCAGCAGCGCGAGCTCGCTCGCTTCCTGCGTCGAGTCGAGGCCGGTGGTCTGGAAGCGCTTGCCGAACGGCTCGCGCACGTTCGCCACGCTGATGACCTTCTCGTCGATGCGCGCGGTGCGCACTTCCTTGCCGTCGACCTTCTTGATCTCCGGGATGCGCTCGACGAACACGACTGCCATGCCGTTGCCGACGTTCGCGTTCGTGAAGTCCTGCATGCGGCGCGCGCCGACGGCGTTCAGCGTCACCGACACCATCGGCGTTCCCGACTGCGCGTCGATGCCGCTCGCGGCGTCGGTGAGCTGGTCGCCGGAAACGATCAGCTTCTTGCTCAGCAGCACGGGCTGGCCGTTGCGGTCGCGGTAGAGGCGCGACTCCGGCGGCACCTTGCCCGCAGCCGCCTCGAGCGGGCTGTTCTTCATGTCGACCGCGCGGTATTCCAGGGTGGCGGTCGCGCCGAGGATCTTCTTCGCGGCCGCCGTGTCCTGCACGCCGGGCAGCTGCACGACGATGCGCGAGCTGCCCTGCTGCTGGATCACCGGCTCGGCGACGCCGAGCGAGTTGATGCGGTTGCGCAGGGTCGCGACGTTCTGCTGGATCGCGTTGTCCGAAGCGAGCTTCAGGTCGGCGGGCTTGATGCGCGCCAGCAGGCCGAAGCCGTCGGCGACTTCGGCGTCGTCCACGAGCTCGAGCGAAGGCATGTCGCGCGAGATCTCGGTGAACGCGCGGTCACGGTGCTCTTCGCTGCGGAACGACAGCTCGATGCCCTGCGGCGTCGGCACGACGCGGCCGTTGAGGCTCTTCTCGCGCAGCATCGTGCGCAGGTCGTCGAGGTAGCGATCGAGCTGCTTCTGCGCGGTCGCACGCTGGTCCACTTCCATGAGGAAGTGCACGCCGCCCTGCAGGTCGAGGCCGAGCGTCATCGCCTTGCCGCCGATCGCGCCGAGCCACGCGGGCACGTTCGACGCGAGGTTCAGCGCGACCGTGTAGGTCTCGCCGAGCTCCGGCCGCAGCGCGTCGGCCACGGCGATCTGCTTCTCCGGGTCGCCGACGCGCACGAGCAGGCGCTTGTCGACGAGCTCGATGCGCTCGAACGGCAGCTTGCCCTTCTCGAGCACGCCCTGGACGCGTTCCTTCAGCGCCTCGTCGACGGTGCCGCCGCGGTTCGCGGAGATCTGCACGGCCGGGTCCTGGGGGAACAGGTTCGGCACCGAGTAGACGATGCCGGCCAGGAGCACCAGCCCCAGGACGATCAGTTTCCAACGTGAGTATTCGATCATGTCGCTCTTCTTGCCATCCCGGCCGCACGGCATTCGCGCCGCGTCGACCCCAATCCGTTGTGCGCCGGCGGCGCGACAGCCACTTCGGCTTGCGGCCGCGTCACGCCGACTTCAAGGTGCCCTTGGGCAGCACGTTCGCGACGGCGTGCTTCTGGACCTTGATCGACGTACCCGGCGCGATCTCGATCGACAGCGTCGATTCGCCGATGTCCTCGATGCGGCCGAGGATGCCGCCCGCGACCACGACCTCGTCGCCCTTCGCGAGCGACGACACCATGCTGCGGTGCTCCTTCGCACGCTTCATCTGCGGGCGGATGGCGATGAAATAGAACACCGCGAAGAACAGCAGCATCATCACGAGCGGCGACATCAGGCTCGGCGCACCGGCCGGACCGGCGGGCGCGGCCGCCTGGGCCTGCGCGGCGGAAATCAGGAAATCCATGGGTGTTCCTCGGTTGGTACCGGCCGCCCGGGGGGCGGCAAAAGGCCGGGGATTATTGCATAGCCGGCCGAACTTGAAGGAACGGTCGGAAAAAAGCACGGCCTGCATCCCTGCGGCCCGCCCGTTCGGCATCCCTGCCCCACCCGATTCGCTCGGCCGCTGCCGCTGCGGCTGCGGCCGAGCGGCGAGAATCGTCCTCCGTCCTGCCCTGCTACTCGGGCACGCCGGCAGCGCGCATCGCGTAAAAGGACTCGGCCCAGGCCGCGAAGGTTCCCGCGGCGATCGCTTCCCGCATCTCGCCCATGAGTGAGAGGTAGTAGTGGAGGTTGTGGATGGTCCCCAGCACGGCGCCCGTGATCTCGTTGCAGCGGTCCATGTGGCGGAGGTAGGCGCGCGAGAAGCCCGAGGCGCAGGCGTAGCAGGCGCATTCGGGGTCGATCGGCCGCGTGTCGAGCTCGTAGCGCGAGTTGCGCACGCGCAGCGTGCCCTGCCGCGTGAAGTAGTGGCCGTTGCGCGCGTTGCGCGTGGGCATCACGCAATCGAACATGTCGACGCCGCGGCGCACGCCCTCGACGAGGTCCTCGGGCTTGCCCACGCCCATGAGGTAGCGCGGCCGCGCGTCCGGCAGGTGCGGCACGGTGACGTCGAGCACGTGCTCGCGTTCGGCCGCGGGCTCGCCCACCGACAGGCCGCCGATCGCGTACCCGTCGAAGCCGATGTCGATGAGCCCTTGCGCGGACTGCACGCGCAGCGGCTCGTGCATGCCGCCCTGCACGATGAGATCGGAAGAGCGTCGT
>CALKUS010000222.1 GCA_937996755.1 uncultured Pseudomonadota bacterium
ATCTACACAGGCGAAGACACTCTTTCCCTACACGACGCTCTTCCGATCTAGCGTGACCGTGAACGAGAACGCCGTCGTGCCCGCGTTGCCTTCGGCGAGCGTGCGGTCGCCGATCGCGATCGTGGCGGTGTCGTCGTTGTTGATCGTGCCGACGCCGCTGCCGTCGGACACCGTGACGGCCGCGTTGCTCGGCGTGCCGAGCGACACCGTGAACGCCTCGTCCTGTTCCACGAGCGTCTCGCCGACCACGTTGACCGTCACGGTCTGCGTTTCGGCGTTCGTGCCGGCGAACGTGAGCGTGCCGGAAGCGGTTGCGTAGTCGCCCGGCTGCGTGGCCGTGCCGTTCGCGGTGCTGAACGGCACCGTGAAGCCGCCCTGCACGGCGCCCGTGAGCGTGACGGTGAACGAGAACGCGGTCGTACCGGCGTTGCCCTCCGCCAGCGTGCGGTCGCCGATCGCGATCGACGCGCTGTCGTCGTTCGTGATCGTGCCCACCGCATTGCCGTCCGCGAGCGTGACGCCCGCATTGCTCGGCGTGCCGAGCGCGACGTTGAACGTTTCGTTCGCCTCGAGCACGGTGTCGCCGACCACGTTGACGGTGACGGTCTGCGTTTCGCCGGTGGTCCCCGCGAACGTGAGGTTGCCCGACGCGCTCGCGTAGTCGCCCGGCTGCGTGGCCGTGCCGTTCGACGTGCTGAACGGCACGGTGAAGCCGCCGGCCACGTTGCCGGTCAACGTCACGGTGAACGTGAACGCGGTCGTGCCGGAATTGCCTTCGGCGAGCGTGCGGTCGGCGATGGCGAGCGATGCGCCGTCGTCGTTGCTGATCGTGCCCACGCCCGCGCCGTCGGACACCGTGACGGCCGCGTTGCTCGGCGTGCCGAGCGCGACGTTGAACGTTTCGTTCGCTTCGACCGACGTGTCGCCCACCACGTTCACGGTGAACGTGCGCGTCTCGCCGGGCGTGCCGGTGAACGTGAGCGTGCCCGAGTTGCTGGCGTAGTCGCCCGGCTGCGTCGCCGTGCCGTCGGACGTGCTGAACGGCACGGTGAAGCCGCCCTGCACGCCGTTGTTCAGCGTCACCGTGAACGTGAACGCGGTCGTGCCGGCATTGCCTTCGGCGAGCGTGACGTCGTTCACCGAGATCGATGCTGCGTCGTCGTTCGTGATCGTGCCGAGGCCGGTGCCGTCCGATGCCGTCACGCCGGCAACGCTCGCGGAGCCGAGGTTGAGGCTGAACGTCTCGTTCGCCTCGACGATCGTCTCGCCGACGACGTTGACGGTCGCGGTCTGCGTTTCACCCGCGGTACCCGCGAACGTGAGCGTGCCGGACGTGTTCGCGTAGTCGCCCGGCTGCGTCGCCGTGCCGTCGGACGTGGCGAACGGCAGCGTGAAGCCGCCCTGCACGGAACCCGTCAGCGTGACCGTGAAGCCGAACGCCGTCGTGCCGGCATTGCCTTCGGCCAGCGTGCGATCGGCGACCGCGAACGTCGCGCTGTCGTCGTTGTTGATCGTGCCGGCGCCCGTGCCATCGGAGATCGTCGCGTTCACCGGGCTGCTGAGCACGACGCTGAACGTTTCGTTCCCTTCGACGGTCGTGTCGCCACTCACCGGCACGGTGACCGTGGCCGTGAGCGAGCCGCCGGCGGTGAAGTTCACGGTCTGGCTGGTGACGGCGGTGAAGTCGGAGCCCGCGGTCGCCGTGCCGTTCGACGTGTTCACCACCACGCTCGACGCGCCCGTGTTGTTCGAGCGCGTGATCGTGAAGTTGAAGTTCGTGGTGCCCGCGTTGCCTTCGCTCAGCGTCACGTCGTTGATCGTCAGCGACGACGAGGTGACCGGGAACGCGTAGCTGACGATGCGCGTGCGCCAGTTGAAGGAACCGTCGGCGCTGAGGTACTCGCCGATGTACCAGAACGTGCGGTCGTCGCTCGGGTCGACCTGGATCGTCGAGTAGTCGCCCCAGCGCGTCAGGCCGCCGGTCTGCGAGCCGGTGCCCGTGAATGCGACGATTTCGGACTGGAACGTGTTGAGCGCGTCGCTGGATTCGCGTCCGGCGATGCCGATCGACGGGCGCGTGCCCGCAGTCGCGTTCGCCAGGCTGTAACCGGCGGCGATGTTGCCGTTGCCGTCCATTGCGACCGAGCCCATCCAGCGGTCGCCCGTGGCACCCGGGTCGTAGGTCGCGTTCTGGAACAGCGTCGGCCGGTTCGCGACGACGACGTCCGCGGGATTGCCGAGCGGATTGCGGATCTCGTACCAGCGGAACGCGGAGCTGCGCGAGCCGGCGCCGTCGGGATCGACCGACTGCGCCACCAGCAGGCTCTCGACGCCGCCGCGGTTGCGGAACGCCGCGCGGTACATCAGGCGCGTGCCGAGCGTGTCGAGCAGGTTGGTCGTGCCGGGCTGCGCGACGCAGGCGCCGCCGCCGCCGTTGCACGGGAATGTCGTCGCGCCCGTGTTGAGGCCGACGAACGAACCCGTCGCGCCCCCGAAGCCGTCATTGAACGTGATCGTGCCGGCCGTGAAGTTCGGCTTCAGCTTGATCATGCGCAGCTGGAGCGCCGTCGAGTAGCGGATGAAAATGCCGCCCTGCGCCGTCGTGCTCGGCAACGTCGTGCCGTCGAGGTCGGCCGGCAGGAACGCCGCGCCGCCCGCGTAGAACGCGGTCGGCGTGCAGAGCGTCGTCGCGGTCGGGTCGCCGGCGAGCATCTTCACGCGGTCGGAGACGCACAGCGCCGCGCCCGAGTTCCCGCCTGCGGGCGAGCCCTGGAAGATGTTGTACGACGTGTAGTAACCGTCGGGCCAGATGCCGAGCTTGCCGTAGTCGTTGAAGCCTTCCGGCGCCGTCGACGAGAACTGCACCGAGTAGCGCGCTTACGTGCCCATCGGGTTGTTGGTCGTCGAGACTGCGAAGCACTGGAAGTAGGGCGCAACCGGGTTGCCGCCGCTCACGGCGAACGCGAACTGGCTGAGGATCCAGCGATCGGCGAGGCGGTCGTACTGCAGGATCGGGTCGCCGCGGTTGGTCGTGCCGCATTCGTTCGCGATGCCGGCGAACAGCGCATTGCCGTTCGTGGGCGCCATCAGCACGGTGCCGCTCTTGTTGAACACGGCGTACTGGCTGTTGACCCACGCCACGATGTGGTTCGGGCCGACCGCCATGGTCATGTCGGGCGGTGCGCCCGTCATCGAAAAGCCGGCGAGGCCGACGCCGGGACCTTCGAAGCTGGTGCCCGCGACGAGCGCGGCGGGCTCCGGGGTGGCGGTCTGTACGAACGGCTGCAGTCGCTCCGCGTCGGGCGATGGCGCCTCGGGCAGCTCGAACAGCGTCTCCATCTCGTTCTCGACGATCTGGCCGTTCTCGCGCGTTACCGGCTTCGGATGCATCGCGAGCACGTCGAGCCGCTCGGATACGCCGTGGTAGGTCATCACCGGCTGGACGGTCGGTCCAGGCTGCGCCGCCGCGTGCACGGTCCCGCCGAGCGCCAGCAGCGCCAGCGCCACACTGAGTCGAATCGACATGTCCCCGAACCCCTGATTTCGGTACGCCCGAAGTCGCAATTCTTAACAGACTCGGGGCGGAGTGTCCCGTGATTTGCCCGGGAGGAAGCCTCCGACCGCTACAGGAAGGCCTCCAGCCAGGTCACCAGGGACGAGCGCTTGCGCGCGGCCACCCGCCGGAAGGCCAGCAGCAGGCGCTCCTCGAGCAGGTCCTCGGCGAACAGCTCCATCCGGACGGCCGTCACCTGCTCGTGGCCGTTGCGGACCTCGCCGCGGCCGGTGGCGAGCCACTCGAACTGCACGTCGCAGGTCTGCGCGATGCGCGTCATGTGTTCGACCGTGGGCGAGGTGCCGCCGGGCAGCTCCCATTGCGCGACGGCGCTCGGGCCGACGCCGACCCGGCTCGCGAGCGCGGCCTGGCTCAGCGCCGCGAGCCGCCGCGCATGGCGCACGCGATCCTGCAATGCGCCGGCGAACTGGCGGTCGGTGGCGCGGCGGCTCGGCGACATCGGCGGCTCCCAGTGATGCTCAGCGACTGAGCGACTCTGATCGCAGTTCCTCAGCATCGCTGTGGCACCGCGAACCCGCTGCACTTAGTGCCGTTCGCGCTCAGTTCCTCTCAGCGGGCCCGGCAGCGCGCGCGGCTTCCGCGCCAGGCACCGGGATGCGACAAGGGCGCGGGGGATGGAACCGGGCGCGCGTCGCGCGCCGCGAGGCGGGCATGGGCATGCAGCAGGCGCGAAGGCTCGCGGAGCTGGTGTTGTACGGCACGGGCGACCAGCGCCGTTTCGTGCAGGACGGTGCGATCTTCTTCGAGGTGTGGCTGAGCCTCGTGCAGGCGAACGGCGATGCCGCCGCCGTGCTGCTGCAGCCCTATCTCGACCTGCCGCCCGCGGGCCTCGCGAAGGCGCTGCGCAGCGTCGGCGTCACGCCGGGCGACAACCGCCTCGTCTACAACAACACGCTCGTCTCGCTGTTCGTGACCGTGAAGACGCTCGTGTGCGTCATCGCGCCGCTCACGCACTGGTACCGGCGCGCGATCGAGAAAGCGAAGGGGCCGGTCACGCCGATCGAGGTCGCGAAGGCCGCGCTCGCGTCGAACGTGTGGGCCGACCTGCCGGTGCGCGAAGCGTTGCGCGCGCCGAGCGGCGTGCCGCCCGAGCTGCTGTCGTTCGTGCGCATCGCGGGCGTCGTGGCGCAGCTCGCGCTCGGCAGGCATGCGCAGGACAGCGGCGAGGCGCGCGCGAAGGCGCTGCTCGACCGCATCGTGGCCGTCGACCCCGAGGAGGGACGCAAGCTGATCGAACGCACGATCGCGGCGGGCTGGGCGGCGCTCGAGGCGAAGGGACTGCCGCCGACGCCGGCGCCCGACAGCCTCGTGTACGCGGTCACCGCCGATCGCCCGGCGTTCCTCGCGGTGGCCGACTCGCGTCGCACGGTGAAGGCCGATGCGGCGTTCGCGGTCTTCAACACCTCGTGCCGCAAGCTGCGCTGGGCGATCGTCGACTCGGGCATCGACGCGGGCCATCCGGCGTTCGCGCGCTCCGCGGCCGCGACGCAGCTGAAGCCGAAGGACTGCGTCGCCGCGTCGCGCGTGGTCGAAACCTACGAGCTCACCTGGCTCACCGAGATCCTGTCGCGCGGAACCGGGCCGCTGCCGGAACGGTTCCAGCGACCGGCGCTCGCAAAGCGCCTCGAGCGCGTGCGCAAGCGCACGGACGCCTGCCTGCCGATCGACTGGGGACTGCTGCTGCCGCTGCTGCGCATCGAGCCGCGCGACTACGTGCAGCCGGCCGACCGCCACGGCACGCACGTCGCGGGCACGCTCGCGGCCGACTGGCCGAGCGGCCCGCGCGGACCCATGCGCGGCATCTGCCCGGACCTCGAGCTGGTCGACGTGCGCGTGTGCAAGGACGACGGCAGCAGCACGGAGTTCGTCGTCACCGCCGCGCTGCAGCTGATCCGATATCTCAACGCCCACGCCGAGATGATGGTGGTGAACGGGGTCAACATGAGCCTGTCGCTCGAGCACGACGTGGCGAATTACGCGTGCGGGCGCACGCCGGTGTGCCTCGAAGCCGAGCGTGCGGTCGGCGCGGGCATCGTCGTCGTCGCTGCCGCGGGCAATCGCGGCTACCGCCACATCCGCGCGGCGGACGAGAGCTCGTTCTACCAGTTCTGCGCGGTGAGTATTACCGATCCGGGTAACGCACAAGGCGTGATCACGGTGGGCGCCACGCATCGGCGCGAGCCGCACAACTTCGGCGTGAGCTATTTCTCCAGTCGCGGACCGACCGGCGACGGCCGCATCAAGCCCGACCTGGTCGCGCCGGGCGAGAAGATCTACGCACCGGCGCCGAATGGCGAGGCGGTGACGCTCGACGGCACGAGCATGGCGACGCCGCACGTGAGCGGCGCCGCTGCGCTGCTCATGGCGCGCAACCCGGAGCTCGTCGGCCAGCCCGAGCGCATCAAGCGGATCCTCTGCGACACCGCGACCGACCTCGGTCGCGAGCGCTATTTCCAGGGCCACGGCCTGCTCGACATCCTGCGCGCGCTGCAATCGGTCTGACGACGGCGAGGAATCCAGATGATTTCGCTCGAGGCGATCAAGGCGAAGCACGGCGACTGCCTGCTGCTGCAGTGGGGCACGGCGGCGAAGAAGCGCACCGCGCTCATCGACGGCGGCCCGAGCTCGGTGTACGCCGATTTCCTGCGCGACCGCATCGAGGCGCTCGCGGGCAACGGCAAGCTCGAGCTCGAGCTGGTGATGCTCAGCCACATCGACGACGACCACATCAACGGGCTGCTCGACTTCGCCAAGGAGGTCGAGGACGGCGACGCGCCCGACGTCGTCGTGCGAGCGCTCTGGCACAACACGCTCGAGGGCCTGCTCGACGATCCGCTCACCGAGCGCACCGGCACCGCGGCGACCGCCGCGATCGAGGGCGCGCTCGCGATGCCGCCGGGCACGAGCGACGTGTGGACGGCCAAGGTGATCGCCTCGGTACCGCAGGGCCAGCAGCTCGGCGGGTTCGCGACGCGGCTCGGCTGGAAGCTCAATCCGGGCTTCCCGAACAAGCTCGTGATGCGCGGTGGCGGGAAGGACGGCGTGAAGATCAAGGGGCTCGAGCTCACGGTCGTCGCGCCGGCCGTGGAAGAGCTCGAGACGTTGCGCAAGTTCTGGAAGAAGCTGCGCAAGCAGGACATCACGGCGGCGTATTCCGACGACTCGCCGTACAACCTTTCCAGCATCGTGGTGCTCGCGGAGTTCGGCGGACGACGCATCCTGCTCACCGGCGACGCGCGCGGCGACCTCGTGCTGCAGGGCCTCGACGAGCTCGGGCTGCTGGACGCGGACGGCGCCATCCACGTCGACGTGCTCAAGCTGCCGCACCACGGCAGCCGGAACAACGTCGAGCCGGAATTCTTCGAGCGCGTCACGGCCGACCACTACGTGGTGTCGGGCGACCGCGTGAAGTTCCCGAACCCGGCGAAGGACACGATGAAGATGCTGCACGCGGCGCGTGGAGACGACGACTACAAGGTCTACTGCACCTACGCGATCGCCGACATGAAAACGCTGTTCAAGGACAAGCTCGTGACGCCCGCCGCGGGCGAGACGAGCGTCGTGGTGAAGCTGAAGGACAAGCCGTGAAGCGGCTCGTCGTCTGCGCCGACGGCACGTGGAACGTGCGCGACCAGGTCGACGAGGCGACCGGAAAGCGCAGGCCGACGAACGTGACGAAGGTGGCGCGCACGGTGCGCGCGATCGCGCCCGACGGCACGCACCAGGTGGTCGGCTACTTCGACGGCGTCGGGACGGGCGGGCCGCTCGACAAGTTCACGGGCGGCGCGTTCGGCGACGGCATGTGCCGCAACGTCGTCGCGCTGTACCGGTTCCTGCTCTACAACTACGTGCCGGGCGACGAGCTCTATTTCTTCGGTTTCAGCCGCGGCGCGTTCACGGTGCGCACGCTGGCGGGATTCATGAACTACGTCGGCCTGCTCGACAAGGACGACGACTACTTCGTGCCCGAGGTCTTCGGCCTCTACGAGCGGCGCGTCGCACCCGACTCGCCGGAATGGCAGGTCGCGTTCCGCAAGTCCGATCGCCGCGCGTGCCCCGCGATCAGGTACATCGGTGTCTGGGACACGGTCGGGTCGCTCGGCGCGCCCGGCTGGCTCGGCAAGTTCGTCAACGGCAGGAAGTACGCGTTCCACGACGTCGGCCTGAGCGCGCCGATCCAGAACGCGTACCACGCGCTCGCGATCGACGAGCACCGCGTGCCGTTCGCGCCGACGCTGTGGCAGCGCCCGCCCGGCTGGCCCGGCGAGCTGGAGCAGGCGTGGTTCGCGGGCGTGCACAGCAACGTCGGCGGCAGCTACAAGCCGGACGGCGCCGCGAACGAGGCGCTGCACTGGCTCGTCGAGAAGGCGGAACGCCTCGGCCTCGCGTTCGACAACGCCGCGCTCGCGCACTACGAGCCGCATTTCCGCGCGAACCTCAACGACTCGATGACCGCGCTGTACCGCCCGATGGGCAAGCTGCTGCGCGACGTCGGCAAGCACGTCGCGCACGGCGAGAAGCTGCACCGTTCCGTGCTCGACCGCTACGGCGCCGACGCCGGCTACCGCCCGAAGAACCTCGAGTCCGTGATCTCGCACGGCGTCAGCAGCCTGCCGATCGCGGAGACCACGCGCGTCGGGCGCGAGGCCTAGGGAACTTCTGGACAAATCCCGCCGCGACGCGCGGGCATCGGTGCAGGGTCTCACTGGCGGCGCCACGCGGCAACGAAGCTGATCGGCAGGCCTTCGTAGCGCTGCCACTTCGGCTTCTTCGCGAGCCACTCGGCGTCGACGAGGCCTTCGTCGAGCTCGGCGAGCGTGAAGCCCGCGGCCTGCGCGGCGTGGAAGTGGTCGCTGAGCTGGTGCACGTAGCTGCGGATGGTCTGCGGCTGGCCGTCGGCGCGCTCGTAATGCGTCGGCATGCCAGCCATCAGGAAGTACGGGTGGAAGCCGACGAGCACGAACGTGCCGGCCGGGCGCAGCACGCGCGCCGCTTCGCGGTAGACGCCGTCGAGCGTCGGCAGGTGCTCGTCCGCAAGCGACATCGTGGCGATGTCGTAGGCGCCCGCGGCCGCCCCGGTGTCGCGCACGTCGCCTTCGCGGAGCGAGCGATAGGCGTCGCGCGCACGCGCCTTTTCCAGCATGCCGGGCGTCAGGTCGACGCCGTCGATCGCCGCCGCAGTGCGCCCGCGCAGCCAGGCGCCGATGCGTCCCGTGCCGCACGCGAGGTCGAGCACGTCGCCGGCCGCGGCCCAGTCCACGCCGCGCAGCCGCGCCAGCAGGCGAAGGTCCATCTCGTCGAGCACGGTCTGCTCGTAGGTGCGCACCCATTCGCCGTAGCCTTCCCGGACGTCGACGATCGGATAGTGGCGCTGGTCGAATTTCGTGTGGTCGGTGCTCATGGACGGTATTCTGCGGTCAACGTCCTCGTCCGGAAAATTCCCATGCTCTCCAGGCGTGCCTTCCTCGCGGCCGGTGCGGCCGCGCCGCTCGTTTGCAGCGCCGCCACGGGTGCAAAAGCTGCCCCCGTGGCGCTGAAGTCGATCACCGGCGGCGCCGTGCCGATCACGGCCGACGAGCGCCGCGCGCGTGTCGCGAAGCTGCAGGGGCTGCTGCGCGAGGCGAAGGTCGGCGCGCTGCTGGTGGAAGCCGGCTCGTCGCTCGACTACTTCACCGGCATCCAGTGGTGGCGCTCGGAGCGCACGACGGCGGCGGTGATCCCCGCGACCGGCGACGTGGTCGTCGTGACGCCGGCGTTCGAGGAGCCGTCGGTGCGCGAGACGCTCGCGATCGGCGGCGACGTGCGCACGTGGAACGAGCACGAGAGCCCGTTCGAGCGGATCGTGCAGGCGCTGAAGGATCGCGGCGTCGAATCGGGCACCGTGGCGGTCGAATCGACCACGCGCTTCTTCATCGTCGACGGTGTGCGCAAGGCGTCGGGCAAGCTCGAGCTCGTGTCGGGCGATGCATATGTGCGCGCGTGCCGCATGGTGAAGTCGCCGGCCGAGCTCGCGCTGATGCAGGTGGCGAACGAAGTGGTGATCCGCGCGATCGCGCACGCGCGCGACAACATCGCGAAGGGCATGTCGTCGGCCGAGGTGAACGCGCTCGTGTCTTCCGCGATCGCCGCGCTCGGCGGCGACGACGGCGGCGGCCTCGTGCTGCTGAACGAGGCGTCCGCATACCCGCACGGCTCGCGCCAGGAGCAGTCGGTGCGCGAGGGCTCGATCATCCTGCTCGACTGCGGCTGCGACGTGCACGGCTACAAGGCCGACATTTCGCGCACGTGGGTGTTCGGCGAGCCGAGCGCGAAGCAGCGCAAGGTGTGGGACACCGTGAAGCGCGGGCAGGAGATCGCGCTGGAGACGGCGAAGGTCGGCGTTGCGCTCGGCGCGATCGACGACGCCGTGCGCGCGTACTACGAGCGCGAAGGCTGGGGCCCCGGATACCGGCTGCCCGGCCTCTCGCACCGCACCGGCCACGGCATCGGCATGGAAGGCCACGAGCCCGCCAACCTCGTGCACGCCGAGGCGACGAAGCTCGCGCCCGGCATGTGCTTCTCCGACGAGCCCGGCCTGTACATCCCCGGCGAGTTCGGCGTGCGCCTCGAGGACTGCTGGTACATGACCGAAGCCGGCCCGAAGCTGTTCACGCCGCTCGCGAAGTCGCTCGACGCGCCGATCTGAGCACGGCTACTCGAATCCGTCGACGAGCAGCGCTACCTGGTTTTCGTAGGCGCCGACGTCGAGCGCAGGGCCGCGCACGCGCAAGCCGCCATCGAGGTCGTAGCCGTTGTAGCCGTAGAAGAACGGGGTGCCGAGGCCGCGGTTGAGCAGGCGCGAATCGTTGCGCAGGCGATAGTTGCCGCCGGCCGCATCCACGAAGCCGGGCGCGCCGACGATCGGGCGGACGATGGTGGGCGTCACGTTGCCACCGAATGTCGTCGCGAGCGTGGAGTCGACGAACAGGGCGCCACCCGCCGTGCCGTTCGGCTTCTCGACGCCGATGTCGGCGATCGCGTTGTTGGCGAACACGCTGTTCAGCACGTCGCCGCGAGTGCCGTTCGGCAGGCCGATGTAGATGCCGCAGCCGCGACCGCCCGATCCGGCGCACGTGCCGTCGACGAACGTATCGTTCGCGACGATCGCCACCTGGCGATTGCCGGCTTCGGTCGCGTTGACGGTAATCGCCAGGTGGCCGAACGCCGAGGTCGGCGCGCTGTTGCCCACGAACAGGCTGTTCACCACGCGGGCCATGCCGCGTACCGCATACATGTCGACGCCGCCCGCGAAGTAGCCCGAGGAATTGCGCACGATCACGTTCTCGACCCATAACTCGGCCTGCGCGGGTGCGTCGGCGAAGCTCGCCATCGAGATACCGCCGCCACGCACGAAGCCGCTCGCGACGCCGTTCTGCACGGTCACGTTTTCAACGGCGAGTCGTGGCGCGAGTGCAGCCGCGCCCTGCACCGTGTAGGTCATCTGCAGCACCTGGTGCGTGCCGCCGCCGTCGAGCACGGTCAGCGTCGCGTCCAACGTGCGCGCTGCGCACCCCGGTTCCCAGCCGCCGCCCAGGAAGATCCAGCCCGGGTTGTTGCTGCCGTAGACGAAGGTACTCGGGTTCGCATACGTGCCACGCACCAGGCGGATTTCGTCGTAGTCGATCGATGCGGCTGCGGCCGAGAGCGCGTTCTGCAGCTCCGTCACGGAAGCGGCGCAATACGTGGCGGCGCCCGCCTGCGCGGCGGAAAGCGCGAGCGCGGCGACGAGCAGCGCGCGGCGGAATGCGAACGAGCGAAGCGGGGAGCGCACGGTTGCCTCCTTCTGTGGGAACCGTGGCGCACGTTACGCCGCGCGGCGCGGAAATCCGTGCGGCGGTGCGTGAACGATCCGTGCATGCGCGCGAGGCCCTCGAGCGCGCCTCGCGTGCCCGATTGCGTGATCTGCGGCGTGAAGGGATCGTGGAATCCCGCGCGCGTCGGGGAGTACGATGCGCGCTCGTCGCCCATCGCCCGAGGAACCCGCCATGAAAAAGCTGCTGCTGGGACTGATGATCTCGCTCGCCGCGCCGTCCGCGTTCGCGGCAGTGGGCCAGGGCGAAGCCGCGCCGGACTTCACGGCGCAGGCGTCGCTCGCCGGCAAGGAGTTCACCTACGCGCTGAAGGACGCGCTCGCGAAGGGCCCGGTCGTCGTCTATTTCTATCCGTCCGCGTACACGGGCGGCTGCAACATCCAGGCGAAGACCTTCGCCGACCACATGGGCGAGTTCACGGCGGCCGGCGCGAGCGTGATCGGCGTCTCGCTCGACTCGATCGCGCGCCTGAACCAGTTCTCGGCCGATCCCGAGTTCTGCGCGAGCAAGTTCCCGGTCGCGTCCGACGCCGACGGCAAGATCGCCGCGAGTTACGGCCTGAAGGTGATGGAAGGCAAGGCCGGCCAGAAGGACACGCGCGGCGAGGAAATCGGCCACGGCTTCGCCGAGCGCACCACGTTCGTCGTGACGAAGGACGGAAAGGTCGCCGCCACGATCGGCGGCATGCCGCCGGCGGCGAACGTCGACGAGGCGCTGAAGGCGGTCAAGGGCCTAGTCGCGGCGAAGTAGCGCTCCCGCGCGATCAAGGAAGACATGAAGGACACGCCGGACTGGCTGCAGGACGTTTCGATCACGGTCCACAACGACGACCACTCGCCGTTCGACGGAGTGGTCGCGTTGCTGCGTCGTTGCGTCGGTTTCGGTGAGGACAACGCGCGCAACTGGGCGCGGCACATCGACCGGAACGGCAGCGCGACGCTGGGACCCTGGTCCGCGTCGATCGCGACGGAAATCCACGCGGAGCTCGAGCGGCTCGCACCACGTTATGGATGCGCGTCGCTGCGCGTGACGCTCGAACGCAACCAGACGGAAGCGACTCCGCCGAAGGCGTCCTCGCGCAAGGCGCACCATGTCCTGGGCGAGCACTTCCACGGCGTCGACCTCACCGAGGTCGTCATCGTGAAGCGCGAGTTCCCGACGTACTTGCGCGTCGACGTCCAGCGCGCAGTCGAAGCGGCGGCAGCTGGCGCGCGAAGGGTCGGAGTGCATTCGCGCACGCGTTGGGACGCGTCCGACCTCGCGTCGCTGATCTCGGAGCGCGACCAGGCCAAGGTCGTCGGCGCACTGCAGTTCGACGACATCGACATCGGCGAAGACGCGCCGGTCCGGTTGGCGACCAACTGCCTCAGCCTGTTCGAGCGCGACGGCGTGCCCGTCGCGACGTGGGTGAACACCCGCAACGATGAAGCGAACCAGCCGCAGCTTTCGGTCGAAGTCGCGACGCCGGCCGGCGACGAGCCGGGACGAATCGTCGGCCGGATGCTGAATGCGATCGAGGAAGCCGTCGCGTCGGGTCGCAGCTATCGCGGCAAGGTACTTTCCCTGGAAGCGAGCGAGTCGTTCAACGGGCTGGCGGCGCGAACGCTCACGGTGCATTTCCGCGAAGCGATGGGCGAGGACGAGCTCATCCTGCCCACCGTGGTGCGCGCTGCGCTGGAACGACACATCGTGGACTTCGCCGCGAACCGCAGGCGACTGGTCGAGCTCGGGCAATCCGGGCGCAAGGGCGTGCTGCTGTACGGCCCGCCGGGCACCGGAAAGACGCACACGGTGCGGTATCTCGCGCAACGGCTGTCGGACCACACCACGTTTCTCGTGACGGCCGAGCAGGTCGGGCTGATCGACGTCTATTTCCGTCTTGCACGGCTGTTCGCGCCGTCCATGCTCGTCCTCGAGGATGCGGACCTCATCGCTCGCCAGCGCGAATCGATGGCGAGCGCGTGCGACCAGGTGTTGCTGAACCGCCTGCTGAACGAGATGGACGGGCTGCGCCGGGATGCGGAGATCCTGGTGGTGATGACCACCAACCGACCCGAGGTCCTGGAAGAGGCACTGCTGCAGCGGCCGGGCCGGATCGATCATGCGATCGAAGTGCCGGTTCCCGATGCGGATTGCCGCGCGCGGTTGATCCGCCTCTACGGGAAAGGACTTTCGATGGCGGCGGGCGAGGTCGACGCGCTCGTCGCCAGGACCAGCGGCGTCACCGCGTCGTTCATCAAGGAGCTCGCACGGCGCCTCGCGCAACACTCGATCGAAGCCGGGCGCGCGGGATCGATCGCTGCCGCCGACGTGGACACGGTGCTGACCGAGATGCTCGGCGAGCGCGACAGCCTGAACATCCGGCTGCTCGGCGGCGCCGCCGGCTGACGCGACTCAAGGCGTCGCGGCGGCGTCCCGCACCTGAGCCATCAGCGCGAGCGGCCGTCCTTCGTTGTCGTTGAAGAACGCCATCCATTCCTCCGTGCCGTCGGCGTGGCGGTGGATCATGTGCGGCGCGCTCACGAACTGCGCGCCGCGCGCGGTGAGCGCGGCGACGGCGGCGTGGATGTCGGGCACGCGGAAGTAGAGGATCGAATCCGCGGGCTGCGTGGTGACCTCGCTCAGGAACAGCCGCGTGCCGCCGCAGTCGAAGAACGCGAGCTTGCCGTACGTGTAGAGGTGCGGCAGGCCCGCGACGTCGCGGTACCACGCTTCCGCGGCCGCGATGTCGCGCACCGAGCGCGAGACCTGCCCGATCGGGCCCAGTTGCACGTTCGCATCCATCGTCGTTCTTCCTCGCGCCATCGCGCTGTCGCGGCGCACGCCGTCCCATTGCCGCAGGTCGCGCCGGTTGCGGAACCCGAGCTTCAACAGCGCGTTCGCCACGTGGTATTTCACCGCGTCCGCGCTGGTGCCCATCAGCGCGGCGATCTTCGGGTTGCTCAGCCCGTGCCGCACGAGCTCCACCGTGCGCCACTCGGCCGGCGTCAGCACGTCGTTCGCGGGCGGGCGGCCGCGCTTCGTCATGGCGTTACTCTAGGCGCTCGTGGCGGGAATTTCCCTACCCGGACACGCGCGGAGGCGAGAGGCGTGCACGCAAAGCCGTACCTGCGCAGCATTTCGCTGAACCGCGACGAGGTCGAAAGCTGGGACGAATACCCCTTCTCGATCCCGGCCGTGAAGGCGCTGCACACCATCGAGTTCCATCCCGACGTCACGTTCCTCGTGGGCGAGAACGGTTCCGGCAAGTCGACGCTGATCGAGGCGATCGCCGTGTCGCTCGGTTTCGGTCCCGAGGGCGGCACGAAGAACGTGCAGTTCGCGACCACCGACGACCGCTCGCCGCTGTTCGCATATCTCAAGATGGTGCGCAGCTTTGCGCGCCCGAAGGACCACTACTTCCTGCGCGCCGAAAGCTTCTACAACGTCGCCACCTACATGGACGGCGTGCGCTACCTCGGCGGCTACGGCGACAAGTCGCTGCATGCGCGCTCGCACGGCGAGGCGTTCATGGCCACGCTCACGCTGAAGCTGCGCGGCAAGGGCCTGTACGTCTTCGACGAGCCGGAAGCCGCGCTGTCGCCGCAACGGCAGCTCGCCGCGTTGCGCGCCATGCACGACCTCGTGGAGGACGACTCGCAGCTGATCGTGGCCACCCATTCCCCGATCCTGCTCGCGTACCCGCGCGCGAAGATCCTGCAGCTGGACGGCGAGGGCATCTCCGAGGTCCGCTACGAGGACACCGAGCACTACGCGGTGACGCGCGATTTCCTCAATGGCCACCGGCGGATGCTGGACCTCCTGCTGGCGCCGGATTGAGGCCGGCGGGCATCCGGACGCGAGGCGTGCGACAATCCGCGCCCCTTTTCCAGACCCAACAGGGACCTACCCATGAAGCTCGCCCGTTTCCGCCGCCGCCGCGCCCGCCTCCGCAAGAACCTCCGTTCGCGCGCGAAGCTGTAATCCGCACGATCGCCGGGCCGGCGCATTGCGCCAGCCCGGCGCGTGATTCCTTTTTTCTTCCTTTCCCGCTGACCGCGCCCGCGCGGTATTGCGGTCGAACCGCAGCGGCGTATCGTCCTTCCGGCACCCCGGGGGAACGCGCCGATGCCCGCCACCAGGCTCCTCACGCTGCTCGCAGCCCTGGCATTCGCCACGGCCGCGCCCGCTGCGTACGTCAGTGAAAACCGCACCATCGTTTCCAACGGCGTGACGCGCTCGTTCGTGCTCGCGCGGCCGTCGCCATTGCCGGCCGGCGCGTTGCCGCTGGTGTTCTCGCTGCACGGCGACGGCGGCACGGGCGCCGACCAGCGCGCGGCGCTGCCGCTCGAGGCGCAGGCCGCGAGCGGCGCCGTGTTCGTCTATCCGAACGCGGCGGACGGCAGCACGTTCGAGTACTACACGTACCAGGGGCGCACGGCCGAAGTGCGCTTCGTGCAGGACGTGATCGTCGCGCTCGGCGCCGAGTTCGGCATCGACACGCAGCGCGTCTACATCGCGGGCTTCAGCGGCGGCGCGACGATGGCGAACGCGCTCGGCTGCCGCCTGGGTCCAGCGGTGGTGCGCGGGCTCGCGATCCACTCCGGCACGCTGTATCCCGTCGACGACGCGATGGGCAACCCGGACTTCACGTACACCGGCAACGGCGGCGTCAGTTGCCCGCTGCCCGCGACGATCATGCTGTGGGGACAGGCGGACATGGAGGGCGGCGTTTCCTACGCGGAGGGCCTCGGCGTGCGCGACAACTACCGCGCCACGCAGAATTGCGCGAACACCACGCAACCGGTGTTCGTCTCGCCGTGCGTCCGCTACGACGGCTGCGGCCGGGAGCTCGACTGGTGCTCGATCCCCGGGATGGGACACCAGATCTGGAGTGGCGCGGCGCAATCGATCTGGGCGTTCATCGCCGGCTCGGCGGCCGCGCCCGTGCTGTTCGCGAACGGGTTCGAATAGCGCCGAACCGTGCGCGACGCGCGCCGAGGCGTGTTCGCGCGGTCGTGACGCGCGATTACGCTGGCACGATGAACCGACTCGCCGTTGCGCTGCTCCTGGTGCCCGCCGTTGCGTCCGCCGCACCGCCGTCGGCGCAGGCGGTATTCGATCGCCTGAAGACGCTCGCCGGCGAGTGGCGCAGCACGGATGCGGCGAACGCCACGCGCGTGACGTATCGCGTGATCGCGAACGGCAGCGCGCTCGTCGAATCGTGGCGTATGAGCCCCACGCGCGAATCGATGACCGTCTACACGATGGACGGCGAACGCCTGCTCGCGACGCACTACTGCCCGCAGGGGAACGCGCCGCGCATGCAGCTCATCGGCACGGACGACACCGGCGCGAGCCGCTTCTTCTTCATCGACGGCGCAAACCTGCAGGATCCGGCCGGCGCGCACGAGCACACGTTCTGGGTGCGCATCGAGCCGTCCGGCGAGCTCACGCGCAGCGAGACCTACATCGGCAACGCCGACCAGTGGGGCGATCACCAGGAAGAAGGCGCCGCGGAATCGTTCCGCCGGGAATGACGCCGCAGCGCGCGCAGTTCACGCAGTAGCGTTCCGGGTCGCGACTTTCGCCGGGAACCATTTCGGATTGCGCAGGATACCGGCCGACACGAGCGACACGAGCAAGCCGACCGGGAAGATCTCGATGAACGTCATCGCGACGCGCGACAGCGGGTTCTTGTAGATCTCCACGTACGAGTCCATCTGCGCGCGCAGCGCGGCGAGCGCCTCGGGTTTCATGCCGCCGCTCTCCGCCTTGCGGATCACGGCCGCGGTGTACTCGCCCATGAACGCGTAGTCGGTGCTCGCGAGGTAGACCTCCCAGACACCGACGTAGATGATCGCCGCGACCACCGCGATGCCGAGGCCGATCCCGAGTGCGCGCCCGAAGCCGATGACGCCACCGCGCTCGATGTCGCGGTAGCGCTTCACGCCCGCGAAGATGAAGCTCAGCGCCACCAGCATGACGAGGTAGCCGAAGACTTCGGAGTTGAAGAAGCTGCCCTTCGCGAACAGGACGCCGGCCATGATCGTCAGGATGATCACGAGGCCGGAGAGGCAGCCGTAGATGAGGATGTAGCGCATCGAAAGTTCTCCTTCGTCGGCGATCAGGCGGCGGGCGGCTGCCACAGCTCGATGAGGTTGCCCTCGGGGTCCTGGATGTGGGCGAAGTCGCCCGCTTCGGTGCCGCGGTCCTCGCGCACGACCGGGACGTTCGCGGCGCGCAGGTCGGCCAGCAGCGCGTCCAGCTCGCTGACGCGCAGGTTGATCATCGCCGTGCGGTCGGCCGGGAAGTAGGTGGTGTCGGCCGCGAACGGCTCGAACACCATCGGGCCGCCCTCGTGGTACCAGCAGTAGGGGTTGGACTTGCCGGCCGCGTCCGTGCCGATGCCGCCGCCGACGCCGAGGCGCTCGCGATACCAGGCCTTCAGGGCCTTCGGGTCGCGAGCGCGGAAGAAGAAGCCGCCGATTCCGAGTACGGGCATGCGTGTGTCCCTGGCTGGTCGAGAAGCGCAGATTGCCGCCGCGAGCGCCCGTAGGCCATCACCCGGACGGGTGATTCGATCCCGATCGCCCGAATTCAGGCGATGACGGACAGCGCGCGCGCCTTCTCGAGTGCGTTCACGCGCTTGTTCACGCCCAGCTTGGCGTAGACCTGGGCAACGTGCGTCTTCACGGTATTCGGCGAGATCTGGAGGTCGCGCGCGAGCTCCTTGAGCGAGCGGCCGGACGCGAGCCGTTCCAGGATCTCGCATTCGCGGGCGGTCAGGCCCAGTGCGGCGATCGCCGCCTCGTTGCGCTGGAACGTCGCCGGCTTCGGGCGGGGCGTGAGCCGCTGGCCGAGCCAGATGCCGAGCGCGATGAAGCCGACCGCGAGCAGCGCGACGTAGATCTCGGTCGTGAAGACCTGCGTCGCGTGGCGGTACTTCAGGTACTCGAGCGCCCAGGCCCCGAGCGCCAGCGCGACTGCATAGAGAAGGGTGGTGCGGACCATGTTCGCCGCCCACGATACTGGATTCCGGAAACCGGGACGGCGGTGGTCGATTCCGGATCGACCGCTGCCGTCCCGGTTTCGCCGTGCCGGGCGCTCGAGGCGGGCACGGCGGGATCGCGCTACGCTCGCGTCGCCTGGACGCCGCGACCCGGCGATCGGAGGGTGGCATGGCGTCGCTCATCGGCGATTCGCTCCGTGCGCACGCGCTCATCTTCGAGCGGCCGTTGCGCTCCGGCTGGGACGAAGCCACGGGTCGCCGCATCCTGCTGGCATTCCTGCTCGTCGCGGTCGGCGTGTTCCACGCGCTGCGCGCCACGCTGTTTTCCGGGAGTTCCGTGACGATCGCGAAGCTCGCGTTCGTGGCGTTGCTCACGATCGCGTTCGTGCTCGCGCACCGATTGGTCGTGCGGATGCCGCTCGCGGCGATCGGGTTGCGCCGCGTCTGGACGCGTCGCGAAACGCTGTATGCGGTGCAGGTCGGCATCATCGCGGCCGTCGCGTTCGCGCTCGTCTTCCGCGCGCACTTCACGGCGCTGCTCGCGCGCGGCATTCCCGAGTTCGCGACGATCGTCGCCACGGGGCTGCTCTGGGGCGCCGTGCAGGAGTTCCTCTACCGCGGCTGGCTGCAGTCCGAGCTCGTGCGCCGCTTCGGCGCGATCGCCGGCGTGCTCGTGGCGAACCTCGTCTTCACGTTCGGGCCGCTGCACGCCAACTGGCTGTTCGCGGCCGACGGGCCGCAATGGGGAATGATCGGAGCGATCTTCGCGATCGGCCTGCTGTTCGGCGTCATTTTCCAGCGCTCGGGCAACCTCTGGATCGTCGCGATCCTGCACGGTCTCTGGCCGTTGAACATGTCCTGACCAGCGCTGGCGCCGACGTGAGGACGCGGGCGCTGCATCGCGCGCTCGATCGCCGCGCAGCAGCGATCCACGCGACGGTGACGCACGTCGTGGCGCCGCCCACGGCGCTGCGATATCGTCGCGCGCGATGGGCGAGATCACCGCATTGCTGTCGCAGGCACGCGCGGGCGACACCGCAGCGCTCGATCGCGTATTCGCCGTGCTGTACCCGGAGCTGAGGCGCCTCGCGCAATCGCGCGCCGCATCCGGCGAGCGCACGCTCACCCCGACCGTGCTCGTGCACGAGGTGTACCTCAAGCTCATCGGCAGCGAGCAGCTCGCGCTGAGCGACCGCTGCCATTTCCTCGGTTGCGCCGCGCATGCGATGCGCACGATCGCGATCGACCATGCGCGCCGGCGCCAGGCGGCGAAGCGCGGCGGGGGCAATGACGTCGCGCTCGACGACATCGCGTTCGCGCTCGGCACCAGCTCGGACGACCAGCTCGTCGAGCTCGACGCCGCGATCGAATCGCTGGGCCGCGCGAACCCGAGGTTGCGGCAGGTGGTGGAGCTGCACTTCTTCGCGGGGCTCGGCTTCGAGCAGGTGGCCGAGCTGATGTCGTGCTCGTTGCGCACGGCGAAGCGCGAATGGGAACGCGCACGCGCGTTCCTGCACCTGCAGCTCGCGACGGAAACCTGATGCAGGAGGGCACCGAACTCTGGCGCGAAGCCGATGCGATCCTCGATCGGCTGCTCGACCTGCCGGCATCCGGACGCAACGCCGCGCTCGCGGCGCTCTCGCTGGCGCCGGCCTTGCACGCGCTCGTCGCGAAGCTGCTCGCCGCGCACGATTCCGACACCGGGCCGCTCGGCAGGGGCGGTCGCGACGAAGCACAGGCGACGTTGCGCGGCCGTCGCCTGGGACGCTGGGAGCTGGAGCACGAGATCGGCCATGGCGGCATGGCCGTGGTCTATCGCGCGCACGCGGTCGACGCGCCTGCGCAAGTTGCCGCCGTGAAGCTGCTCACGCTCGGTGCGTGGGGGTCGGGCGGCGTGGAGCGCTTCCAGCAGGAGCAGGCGGTGCTCGCGCGGCTCCGCCACGCGCACATCGCCACGCTGTTCGACACCGGCACCGCCGGGGACGGCACGCCGTGGCTGGCGATGGCGCTCGTCGAAGGCGTGCGCATCGACGAGTGGTGCGCGCGACGCGCGCTGCCGCCGCGCGACGTGGTGCGCCTGTTCATGGACGTCTGCGATGCGGTGGCCTACGCGCATCGCAACCTCGTCGTCCATCGCGACCTCAAGCCGTCGAACGTGCTCGTCGACGACGACGGCCACGTCAGGCTGCTCGATTTCGGCATCGCGCGCCTGGTCGACGAACGCACCGAAGCGACGGCCACGCAATGGCGCGTGCTCACGCCCGAATACGCGGCACCCGAGCAGTTCACGGGCGCGCCGGCATCGACGGCGATGGACGTGTACGGGCTCGGTGCGCTGCTGTACCGCCTGCTTTCCGGCGCGCCGCCGCGGCGCGCCGACGGTGCGAGCGACGAGGAGGTCACTGCGCCTTCGCGTGCGCTGCGCGGCTCGCGCGCAGCAGCGCTCGTTCGGGGCGACCTCGATGCCGTGGTCCTGAAGGCGCTTGCGGTCGATCCGTTGCGCCGCCACGAGTCGGTTGGAGCGCTGCAACGCGACCTCCAGGCCTGGCTCGAAGGCCGGCCGGTGTCGGCGCGCACGCCATCGCCCGGCTACCGCTTCGCGCGGCTCGTGGCGCGCAATCGCCTCGCCGCGTTCGCGGTCGCTGCGGTCGTGGTCGCCGTCATCGCGGGCGTCGGCGCGACGCTGTGGCAATCGCGCCGGGCGAACGAGGCGGCCGCGCAGGCGCTCGCCGAAGCGGATCGCGCGAAACGGCAGGCCGAGCGCGCGACCGCGATCAAGGACCTCGTGCTCTCGCTGTTCGAGGCAACCGACCCGGAGCAGGCCGGCGGGGCGGCGCTCGACAGCCGCGAGATGCTGAAGCGCGGCAGTGCGTCGATCGAAGCGCGCAAGGACCTCGCCCCGGACGTGCGGCTGGAGATCCTCACGACGATCGCGCAGGCGCAGAGCACGATGGCGTGGTGGGACGACGCCGCGGCATCGCGCGCCGCGGGCTTCGCGCTGATCGACGCGTCGCCCGGGTTGCCCGGCCTGCTGCGTGCGAGCCTCCATCGCGAGGACGCGAACGTGCACCAGGTGCTCGGCGAAGCGGATGCCGCGATCGCCGGCTATGCGCTCGCGGACGCGGCGGTGGCCGACGACCGATCGCGCGACACGGAGCTCATGCGCGTGCTCGTGCACAAGGATCGCGGCAACACGCTCACGACCGTCAACCGCTTCGACGAAGCGCTCGCGGAGTTCGCGAGCGCCGACGCGCTGCTGGCGACCCTCGCCGATCCGCCCGACCGTGTGCGCCAGGCCGTGCAGCTCGGCTGGGGCGCGACCGCGTACCAGGCGGGCGACTACGCGACGGCGCTGGCCAAGCTGCAAACGGCGTACGACATGCAGCGCGCGGCCGGGGAGGGCGACGCCTCGCTCGCGCGCACCCTGAACCTGCTCTCGGCATCGGCGGCCACCGCTGGCCGGATCGACGACGCGGTTCGCTACGATGCCGAAGGGCTCGCGATCGCGCGTCGCTCGTATCCCGCGGACCATCCGTCGATCGCCACCGCGATCTATGCGTATGGCGACACGCTGCGCCAGGCCGGCCGCTACGACGAGGCGATGGCCACGCTCGACGAGGCGCGCGCCATGCGCGTGAGGATCGGGCCGGAACCGGAGACGGCGAAGATCGACTTCGCACGGGTCCGCGTGATGCTCGCGCAGGGCCGCTACGAGGAGCTCGTTGCGCTCGCGGACGCCATCGCACCGACGCTCGCGGAAGCGCAGGGCGCGACTTCGCCCGTGATGCTGCAGGTTTCCAACCACGTCATCGCCGCGCTGCTGCACGGCGATCCGCAGGACCGGCTGCCGCGCGAATTCGCGCTCGCGGAACGGCGCCTCGCGCCCGACGACCTGCGCTGGCATCCCGTCGCGCGCCTGCTGCGCTGGCGGATCGCGAACGCATGCTTCGTGCGCGGCGACGTCGCGGCCGCGACGCGCTGGCTGGACAGTGCGATCGAGCTGCCGGCCGGGTCGCCCGAGTATCCGACGAATGCGCTGCTGAACGCCGGCCTGCGGCTGCGGATGAGGGCGGCGGCGAGCGGGCATCCGGAACTCGCCGCGGCGATGCAGGCGTTGCGCGATGCGATCGCCGGCGCGCAGGGTGCGTCGATCGAGGCAGTCGCGTACGCGTGGCTTTCGGTCGCGCGCGCGGCGCAGGTGCTGGCCGACGACGACGCGCTCGCGGCCGCACGCTCGGGTCTGGTCGCGCTCGACCGCAAGCTGCCGCTGCCCCGCGAGTACGCCGAGGAGCTGCGCGCGCTGCGCTGATTCACTCGAATCCGTTGGCGAACAGCGGCGGAGCCGCCGCCACGACGAGCTCGTACGCGCCGATGTCGCGCTCCCCGAACTGGTTGAAGCGCGGCGCGTCGTAGATCGCGGGATTGCCGCCGGCGTCGCCGCCGGCGCGTGCACCGAGGCTTGCGTCGCACCAGTCGACGGGCAGGGACGTTCCGCTCGCGAGCCGGTAGTTGCCGGTCGCAGGCGCGACCATGCCGTACGGAGGCGCCATGCTCACGCTGCGCGTCGGGTTGACGGACGACGCGAAGTTCGAATCGACGACGAGGCAATCGTACGTGAACGTCATCGGCGGCGGGCCGCCGAACCCGCCCACGACCACGAACTGCTGGAAAGGCTCGCCCAGGATCGTGCCGTAGACACGCAAGGTGCCGCTGCTGGTGCCGTCGCTCGGCACGGTGAACATGCCGGTGTGCAGGCTGGCGAAGTTGCGCGTGACCGTCGACCACGCGATTTCCAGCAAGCCGGTGAAGTTGCTTTCGAAGAAGAACGGATTGGCGCCGCCGTTGTCGGCGACGATCGCGGAGTCGAGCAGCAGGCGCGCACTGCCCTTGATGCGGAAGGTCCAGCCGCTGCCGGCGGGACAGTTGCCTTCGACGCGCGTGCCGCGCAGCCGCAGCTCGCCGCCCGGACCGACGTACGCGCCGCAGCCGAGGCCGATCTCGCCCGTGGGCGGCGCGTTGTCGGAAAGCGTCGAGCAGTAGGTTTCGTTGTGGCATGCGCCCGCCGCCGCGGTACGCGTGGAGCGCACGATGCCGCCCGACACCAGGCCGATGCCGCCACCGCGCAGTGCGATGTTGCGCTCGACGTAGCTGTTGTCGAGGTCGACTTCGCTGGTGCGTGGCGCGAGCGTGTCGTCGATCGCGATGCCGCCGCCGATCTCGCCCGCGGTATTGTCCGTGACGTAGCCCGGTGCGCCCGAGTTGCCGTCCACGACCAGCTCGCTGCCGCCGCGCAGGTAGTAGCCGCCGCCATTGCGCGCGGCCGTGTTCGCGAACACGCCGATGAAGCCGCCCGCGCCCGCCTGCTCGGAGCGGCAGTCGTAGAGCGCCATGCCGCCGCCGTTGCCGCTCTCGAGCGGGTCGCTCCCGCCGTCCTCGGCGGTGTTCGCGATGATCGCGCCACGCATCCGCACGATGCCGCCGTTGATGCAGTAAATGCCCCCGCCACCCACGCGCGCGACGTTGCTGGACACCAGCGTGAAGCCGTCCATGTCGAGTTGGGCTTCGTTCGTGCCGTCGAGGTAGATGCCGCCGCCGCGTCCGGCCAGGTTCTCGGTGATCGTGACGTTGCGCAGCGTGACGCCGAACGCGCCCTCGATGCGCAGCGCGCCGCCGCGCCGCGTGTTGTTGCCGCCTTCGCGCAGCTCGAGGTTCTCCAGCACCAGCTGGTGGAAGCCGGTCGCTCCGCTGGTCGCGAACGTGCCGCTGGTGCCGGCCGTCGTGCCGCGGATCACCGTGCGCCCGGTCGCCGTCGCGGCGGCGCAGGTCGTGTAGCCCCCGCGCACCGTGACCGAGTGGCTCGCGATCGGCGCGATGATCGAGTCGTACGCGATGTTGTTCGCGAGCCGGATCTCGTCCAGCGCGGGGCCGTTGATCGCCGCGGCGCTGATTGCCGCCAGCAGGCTGCCGTGCGTGCAGGCGGCGTCGCCGCCGACCGTGAATACGGCCGCACGGGCGGGGAGGGCGGCGAACAGCAGCGAGGCCAGCAGGGGCACGAACGGGCGCATGACGGGTTCCGCGATGCACCGGAACGGCCGGTGCTCGCTGTCCAAACGCAACCGCCGGCGGGATCGTGCCAACCGGATATCCGACGCGGCGCTCGTCGCCCGGGAGGTCGGCGACGGCGCTGCGCGGGCGGCCTCATCGCCGGATGGGCGCGAGCGCGAATGCGGATTCGAAGCGGCGCGGCCGGCCGTCCAGCGGGTCGACGAACGCGACCGTCTTCGCGATCAGTTGCAGCGGCTGGTCGCTGCGGTCGCGCAGCGCCGGATACAGCGGGTCGTTCGCGATCGGCGCGCCCAAGGCGGCCATGTGCACGCGCAGCTGGTGCTTGCGGCCGGTCACCGGCTGCAACGCGTAACGCCACGCGGCTTCGCCCCGCTCGAGCACGTCGACGTGCGTCTCGCTGTTCGCTTCGCCGGCGACCTCGCGCATGCGGAAGAACGGTTCGCCGCGCTCGAGGCGGCTGCGGCGCACGTGCGGGAACGCGAGCGCGGGCAGGGGCGGCGCGAGCGCTTCATAGCGCTTTTCGATGCGCCGCGTCGCGAACAGCGCGGAGTACTGCGCACGCGTTCGCGCTTGGGCGGAAAACAGCACGAGCCCCGCCGTGTCGCGATCGATGCGATGCAGCGGCACGAGCCAGGGATTGCCGAGCCGGCGCACGACGCGGGCGAGCAGCGTTTCGGCGACGTAGCGGCCGGTCGGCGCGACCGGCAGGCCGTGCGGCTTGTCGACGACCACCAGGTGCTCGTCGACGTGCACGATCGATTCCTCGGCGTCGATCCGCGGCTCGTCCGCTACCTCGCGCCAGTACCAGAGTTCGGCGCCCGCGCGATACGGCGCATCCGCTGCGACCGGCGCGCGGCCGTCGCCGAGCACGAGCCCGCGCGCGAAGCGATCGCGCCAGCGCTCGCGCCCGACCGCGGGGAAATGCGCGTCGAGCCCGTCCAGCAGCGTCGCCCACGGTCCCGGCGGCAGCTGCAGGCGGCTGGCGGGCACGCCGTCGCGGAACAACGAAGGCTCGGGCATCGGCGCAGTATCGCGCGAGTGCGGCACGCTTGCGCCGTCCGCGCCACCGCATCGGGCAGGAGGACGCTCCGACCGCGCAGCGCCCCGGGTTCAGCCGAAGCAGTGCGGCTCGCGGATCTCGAACAGCCCGTCGCGGCGGCAGCGTTTCGCGAGCGCGAGCAGCTCGGCATCGCGCGTGAACAGCGTCGTTGCGCCGGCGTGAAGCGCGAGCTCCAGGAACTTCTGGTCGTCGGCGTCGCGGCAGCGCGGCAGCGTCGGCGCAGGCGGAACGTCGGCGATCGGTTTCGCCAGCGTGTCGAACGCGGCGGCGAGCGCGTCGCGCGCGGGCGCGTCCAGGCCCAGCGCGGGATAGCCGATCACGCGCAGCCATTCGTCGCGGCACGGACCGCTCGTGACGGCGACGACGCTGCCGTTGGCGATCGCGGTTGCGAGCGTGGCGCAACGCGGGTCGCGGAACAGCAGGACGTCCAGCCAGGTGTTGGTGTCCAGGACGACGTGCATCGCCCGAGCGTAGCGTTGCGCGAAAGTTTCCGACAGCGTGGCTGCGCCGGGCATGGTGGCATGGCGCCATCCCGCCTGAAGGAGACGCCCGTGCACCCGATCTGCTCGATCCTCCTCGCCGCGACCGCGGCCGCGACGCCCGCGCCATCCGGACCGGTGGCCGACGCGCAGTTGCGCAGCATCAACCACCGCTTCGTGGACGCGTTCGTCGAGTCCGATCACGCATTCATGGCGATGCTCGTCGACGCCGACTTCCGCCGCACGACGTCGAAGGGCGCGTGGCAGGATCGCGACGCGTTCGTCGCCGAGTTCCGCGGGCCGCCCGGCATGGCCGGCGCGTCGTACGACGACGTGCGCGTGCGCACCTACGGCGACGTCGCGCTCGTGCATGCGGTGTTCGAGGCGCTGCTCGCCGACGGAAGGCAGCGCAAGGTGCGCTACACCGACGTGTATCGCTGGAACGGCGAGGCATGGCGGCTGGTCAGCGGCCAGAACACGGTGATTCGCGACGGCGTGCCGGTGGCGCTGCAGCCCGGCGTCGTGCCCGCGCATGCGCCATGGCGGGGCGACGAACCGCGCGGCGACGACCAGCAGGTGCTGCACGCGCTGAACGCGAGCTACGTGAACGCGTTCCGCGAAGCCGACGTCGGCTGGTACGACGCGCATCTCGCACCGGACTACGTGGTGGTCGGCGGGGACGGGTCGTTGAAGGACCGCGCAGCCGCGCTCGCCGATTTCGCGAAGCCGGTGTTCGCGACTTCGATGCGGTCGTTCCCCGTGGACAAGGTGGAGGTGCGCGTGTTCGGCGACGTGGCGGTCATCCATGCCGAAAACGCCTGGGAGATGAAGGACGGCCGCACGGGAACCGCGCGCTACACCGACGTCTGGCGCCGCCAGCCGGACGGGCGCTGGCTCTGCATCGCCGCCCACATCACGCCCGTCGCGTGAGCAGGAGCGCTAGTCGCCCTCGGTGCCGATGTTCAGGCGGAACGTGCGCAGCCGTCCGGTCTGCAGCCAGTAGTGCTCGAATACGTGCATCGCGACGTCGGCAAACGTCTTCAGGATCACGAACAGCAGCAGCGTCGAAGACGCGTCCTTCAGGTGGAACGCGAGCAGGACGGTGAGGTGCATCGGGATGACGCGCGCGTACGGCAGGGTCATCAGCGCGCCGATGTTCTGCTCGTGGCGCAGGTCGGCTGCGAGGTTCACGCGTTGCGACAAGCCGTGCGACAGGGCGAACGCGAAGCCGAGCAGCAGGATCCACTCGATGTCCGTCGAAAGCAGCGGGGCGCCGAGCTTGCCGCCGGCGAGATCGTGGGGATAGCGATAGCCCGCGCCGTAGCCCGCGGCCTTCATCATCGCCGTCACGGCATTGCGCACGTCCATCGGCACCGCCAGTGCGCCCGAGCGCTGCACCTCCTTGCGCGCGGCCGCGTAGCTGGCGAGCGCGGCGTTGCTCTTGGGCGCGAGCGACAGATACAGCGTCGCCTGCGTGAGGTGCAGCGCTGCCTCCGGCAGGCCGACCAGGTGGGTCGCCGCGGCCGCGGCCTGGGCCAGCACCAGCGCCTGGGGGTCGGCATTGCCGATGTCCTCGGCGGCGAAGATCACGATGCGTCGTGCGACGAACATCGGATCCTCGCCGGCCTCGAGCATGCGCACCAGCCAGTAGACCGCCGCGTCGGCATCGCTGGCGCGCATCGACTTGATGAACGCCGAGACCACGTTGTAGTGCTCTTCGCCGGCCTTGTCGTAGCGCAGCGCGCGACGGCCGAGGGCCGCACCGATGTGCTCGGCGGTCAGCTCGGCGACGTCGTCTGGCAGGAGGTCGACGATGGTCTCGAGGTCCGACAGCGCGCGGCGACCGTCGCCCTGGGCACCCGCCGCGAGCGCGCGCAGCAGATCGTCGTCGGCCACGAGCGCGCGGGCCCCGAGCCCGCGCACGGGATCCTCGAGCGCGCGTCGCAACAGCGCGCGCACG
>CALKUS010000223.1 GCA_937996755.1 uncultured Pseudomonadota bacterium
TGACTGGAGTTCAGACGTGTGCTCTTCCGATCTGGCGAAGCGCTGGTCGACACGCCGGGCGACTGGTGCCCACTGCCGCTCGCCGCCCGAATCGTCGCTGGCGGGAAGACGCTCGTCGCGCTCGGCGTGCCGGATGCGGGCGGCAGCAACTTCGAGATGCGGCTCGTTCGGCTCGACGCGACGGGCGCGCCCGATCCGACGTTCGGTACCGGAGGGTTTTCCGTGGCGATCCCCGGCATGCGGATCGAAGAGTTGCTCGTCACGGTTGCAGGTGGCTATCGCGTGATCGGTCGTACGAGCTCGGGCGGCGGAGTCACGGCGGCGGCCATCGACGACGCCGGCGCGCTCGACGCCGGGTTCGGCACCGGTGGCGTCGCGGACGCGAGGAACATCAGCGGCGGGCCGTGGCTACCGGCCAGCGGCACGGCCCTGCCGACGGGCGGGCTGCTGGTGACCGTCGCTGCCTATGGCAATGAACACGACTGCTACGTGTGGCGCCTCGACGACACGGGACACTGGGACATGGCGTTCGGCAATGCCGGGCACGCAACGCTGTCGTGCGCGCAGGATCTCGCCGTCGTTGCCGACGGCGACGGCGCGTTCGCGTCGCGCGGCGCCGGCAACGCAGGCCCGACGCCGATCCTCGCGACGCGACTGCTCGCGAACGGCGGCGTGGACACGGCATTCGCCGCGGCTGGCACCGTGTCGGCGGGCGATCCCCTGCTGCACCACCCGGTGGGCCACGCGGCGACCGCGGACGTTCGCGGGACGCTGCTGGTGTCGCGCGTTGCCTCGGGCTGGGATGTCGTCCGCATCCGCCCTGCCAACGACGAACGCATATCGCTCGACGGCTTCGAGTAGCCGCCGCGGCGCGGCTGGCTCCGTACACCGGCAGAGGTCGGCCAGTCCGAGGGTTCCGTGTCCGATGAGCGCGGCGCCGGTCGAGCGTCGACGATCCGCGCCAACCTCGCCAGGAACGTCGGGACGAAACCGAATTCGGGATCGCGAGGACGAAAGCGCATGGCGGCGAATCAGTCGGTGTCGCTGACCTCGGCCATCACCTCCGCGTCTTCCGGCTCGAGCATCAGGTCGACGCGCTGGCCGGTCGGCGTGATCGCCTCGACTTCCCACACGCCGTCGTTCCAGTCCACTTCGCGAACCTCCGTGAAGCCACGGGCGAGCACGCGCTCGCGGACGTCGTCCTCGTCGAGCGTCGTGTCGAGGCCGGTGACGACGCGGCCGTTGTTCGGGTCGATGCGCACGTCGCGCCAGGTGCCGTCGTCCTCGCGCGCCCTGGCGTGCCAGAGGCCCTCGGGACCCATGACGAGGCCGTCGACGTCCGTGTAGCCCTGGGTCTTCACGATGGCCACGACGTCCGCCGTGCCGGGCGCCTGCGCGACGACGGCCGGCGCGGCGAACGCGGCGGCGAGGAACACGAGCGGGATGAGCTTGCGCATGGCCGGTCTCCGGAGTGGATGTTCGCGGGCTGCACGTCCTGCGCCAGCGCCGCGCGCGCGACCACCGGCTGCGCGCCCGATGCCGAGGCGGACACAAGCGTTTGCAGGTTTACCCATCCGGTCAGGGGGTTACGGGCATTGCAGCAGGCAATCTCCTCACAGCGCGAGGCTAGACTGCCGCGGGGCGAATCCTTTTTTCGTTTTTACAGCGAGTCAGCCATGCACACGATGGAACGCGACGCGCGCGGGGCCACGCCGCCGGGCAACACCCTCGACAACGACCCTTCGGGCGCGACCGATCTGCGCGAGCTGCTGCGCTGCCTGCAGGCCGTCCGCGACGGCGATTTTTCCGTGCGCTTGCCCTCCGACTGGATCGGGCTGCCGGGCAAGATCGCCGACGTGTTCAACGACATCGTGTTCGCCAACCAGCGCATGGCGGAAGAGCTGGAGCGTGTCGGCCAGGTGGTGGGCAAGGAAGGCAAGACGCGCGAGCGCGTGGGCGCCTCCGCGCGACGCGGCGCCTGGCTCGCGATGGAGAAGTCGGTCAACAACCTGATCGACGACCTGCTCTGGCCGACCGAGGAAGTCACGCGCTCGATCGCCGCGGTCGCCAAGGGCGACCTCACGCAGACCATGACGCTGGAGGTGGAAGGCCGCCCGCTGGAAGGCGAGTTCCTGCGCTCCGCGACGATCGTCAACAAGATGATCGAGCAGATGAGCGTGTTCTCCTCCGAGGTGACGCGCGTCGCGATCGAAGTGGGCACGGCCGGCAAGCTCGGCGGCCAGGCGCAGGTGAAGGGCGTGTCGGGCGTCTGGAAGGACCTCACCGACAACGTGAACTCGATGGCGTCGAACCTCACGACGCAGGTGCGCAACATCGCCGAGGTGACCACCGCGGTGGCGAAGGGCGACCTCTCGCGCAAGATCGCGGTCGACGTGAAGGGCGAGATCCTCGAGCTGAAGAACACCATCAACACGATGGTGGACCAGCTCAACGGCTTCGCCGCGGAGGTGACGCGCGTCGCGCGCGAGGTGGGTACCGAAGGCAAGCTCGGCGGCCAGGCCACGGTGCCCGGCGTCGCGGGCGTGTGGAAGGACCTCACCGACAACGTGAACTCGATGGCGTCGAACCTCACGGCGCAGGTGCGCAACATCGCCGAGGTCACGACCGCGGTCGCCAGGGGCGACCTTTCGCGCAAGATCCAGGTGGACGTGAAGGGCGAGATCCTCGAGCTCAAGAACACCATCAACACGATGGTCGACCAGCTCAACTCGTTCGCCGCCGAAGTGACGCGCGTCGCGCGCGAGGTGGGCACCGAAGGCAAGCTCGGCGGCCAGGCCACGGTGCCGGGCGTCGCCGGCACCTGGAAGGACCTCACCGACAACGTCAACTTCATGGCGTCGAACCTGACGAACCAGGTGCGAAACATTGCTGAAGTCGCCACAGCGGTGGCGCGCGGCGATCTGTCGAAGAAGATCGCGGTGGACGTGAAGGGCGAGATCCTCGAGCTCAAGAACACCATGAACCTCATGGTGGACCAGCTCAATTCGTTCGCCGCCGAAGTGACGCGCGTGGCGCGCGAGGTGGGTACCGAAGGCAAGCTCGGCGGCCAGGCCATCGTGCCGGGCGTCGCGGGCACCTGGAAGGACCTGACCGACAACGTGAACGTGATGGCGGCGAACCTGACCAACCAGGTGCGCGGCATCGTGAAGGTGGTGACCGCGGTCGCGAACGGCGACCTGCAGCAGAAGCTCACGGTGGAGGCCAAGGGCGAAGTCGCGGCGCTCGGCGACACCATCAATTCGATGACCGACACGCTCGCGATCTTCGCCGACCAGGTGACGACCGTGGCGCGCGAAGTGGGCGTCGAAGGCCGACTCGGCGGCCAGGCGAACGTGCCCGGCGCGGCCGGCACGTGGAAGGACCTCACGGCGAACGTGAACCTGCTCGCGGCGAACCTCACCAGCCAGGTGCGCGCGATCGCGGAAGTGGCGACCGCCGTGACCAAGGGCGACCTCACGCGCTCCATCCAGGTGGACGTGCGCGGTGAGGTGGCCGACCTGAAGGACAACATCAACGCGATGATCGGCAACCTCCGTGAAACCACGGAGCGCAACACCGAACAGGACTGGCTGAAGACGAACCTCGCGAAGTTCTCCGGCATGATGCAGGGCCAGCGCGACCTCATCACGGTCGGCCAGCAGCTGCTCTCGGAGCTCGCCCCGCTCGTCAACGCGCAGCAGGGCGTGATGTACGTGATGGAATCCGAGCAGGGCGATTCCTTCCTGCAGCAGCTCGCCTCGTACGCCGACGAAACGCCGCACGGCGGACCGCGCCGCTATCGCGTCGGCGAATCGCTCGTCGGCCAGGCCGCGATCGAGCGCGAGCGCATCCTGCTCGACGACATCCCGGACGACACCGTGCGCATCGGCTCCGGCCTGCTGCAGGTGCGTCCGCGCAACGTGATCGTGCTGCCGGTGCTGTTCGAGGGCCAGGTGAAGGCGGTCATCGAGCTCGCGTCGCTGGCCGAGTTCACCACCTCGCAGCTCGCGTTCCTCGAGCAGCTCACCGGCTCGATCGGCATCGTGCTCAACACGATCGAGGCGACGATGCGCACCGAGTCGCTGCTCGAGCAGTCGCAGCAGCTCGCGGGCGAGCTGCAGACGCAGCAGCGCGAGCTGCAGCAGACGAACGAGGAGCTCGCGCTGAAGGCGAAGCTGCTCGCCGAGCAGAACGCCGAAGTGGAACGAAAGAACCAGGAAATCGAGCAGGCGCGTCGCGCACTCGAGGACAAGGCGGCGGAGCTCGCGCTCACCTCGCGCTACAAGTCCGAGTTCCTCGCGAACATGTCGCACGAGCTGCGCACGCCGTTGAACTCCATCCTGATCCTCGGCCAGCAGCTTTCCGACAATGCGGAAGGCAACCTCTCCGGCCGCCAGGTGGAGTTCGCGAAGACCATCCACGGCGCAGGCACCGACCTGCTGAACCTCATCTCCGACATCCTCGACCTTTCCAAGATCGAGTCGGGCACGGTGACGGTCGACAGCGAGGACCTGCCCTTCGCGACGCTGCGCGACACCATCGACCGCAACTTCCGCCACGAGGCCGAGCGTCGCCACCTCGCGTTCACGACGGAGTTCGACGCGCACCTGGGCCGCTCGATCACCACCGACCCGAAGCGCCTGCTGCAGGTGCTCAAGAACCTGCTGTCGAACGCGATGAAGTTCACCGAGCACGGCGGCGTGCAGCTGCGCGTTTCCGCGTCCGCCGGCGGCTGGAGCGCCGATCATCCGGTGCTCTCGAAGTCGCCCGTGGTCGTCGAGTTCGCCGTGACCGACACCGGCATCGGCATCCCGGCCGAGAAGCAGCGCATCATCTTCGAGGCGTTCCAGCAGGCCGACGCGGGCACCGCGCGCAAGTACGGCGGCACCGGCCTCGGCCTCGCGATCTCGCGCGAGCTCGCCAACCTCCTCGGTGGCGAGATCAGGCTCACGTCGACGCCGGGCAAGGGCTCGACGTTCACGCTGTACCTGCCGCTGAACTACTCCGGCCCGGCCACCTCGATTCGCCCCCGCGAGAAGGAGGAGACGCCGTCGCCGAACGCGCTCGAGAAGCAGTCGCCGATGCCGGCAGGAGCGCTTTCGGCGGCGCTGAACCAGCGCGTCGAGGAGATCGCCGACGACCGCACGCGACTGCAACCCGGCGATGCCGTGCTGCTGATCGTCGAGGACGACCCGCATTATGCGCGGGTGCTGCTCGACCTCGCGCGCGACCGCGGCTTCAAGGGGCTGGTCGCGATGCGCGGCGCCGACGCGCTCGCGCTCGCGCGCAAGTACCTGCCGACCGCGATCTCGCTCGACATCTTCCTGCCCGACATGCTCGGCTGGACCGTGCTGAATCGCCTGAAGCAGGACCCGACCACGCGCCACATCCCGGTGCAGATCGTGACGGTCGAGGAGGAGCGCCAGCACGGACTCGAGCGCGGGGCGTTCTCGTTCCTCGCCAAGCCGCTCACGACGGAAGGCCTCGAGGCGGCGCTCACGAAGATCAAGGACTTCGCGCTTCCGCGCGTGCGCAAGCTGCTCGTGGTCGAGGACAACGAAGCCGAGCGCATGTCGATCTGCGAGCTGATCGGCCACGACGACGTCGAGATCACGACGGTCGGGACCGGCGCCGAGGCGCTCGCGGCGATGAAGGACACGCCGTTCGACTGCGTCGTGCTCGACCTGCGCCTGCCCGACATGACCGGCTTCGAACTGCTCGACCAGGTGCAGAAGGAACAGACGCTGCGCGAGGTCCCGATCGTCGTCTTCACCGGCAAGGAGCTGAGCGCCGAGGAAGACACGATGCTGCGCCGCATGGCGAAGTCGATCGTGCTCAAGGGCGTGCAGTCGCCCGAACGCCTGCTCGACGAAACCGCGCTGTTCCTGCACCGCGTCGTGTCGAACCTGCCGCCGAACAAGCAGCGCATGCTCGAGAAGCTGCACCAGAGCGACGAGGCACTCACGACGAAGAAGGTGCTCGTGGTCGACGACGACGTGCGCAACATCTTCGCGCTCTCGTCGCTGCTCGAGCGCCACGGCATGCAGGTGATCACGGCGACCGGCGGCAAGGACGCGATCGAGCTGATCGAGCACACGCCGAACCTCTCGCTCGTGCTCATGGACATCATGATGCCGGAGATGGACGGCTACCAGACGATGCGCATCATCCGGAAGAACCCCGGCTTCCGCTCGCTGCCGATCATCGCGCTGACCGCGAAGGCGATGAAGGGCGATCGCGAGAAGTGCCTCGAGGCGGGCGCATCCGACTACATCGCGAAACCCGTGAACACCGAACAGCTGCTTTCGCTGCTGCGCATCTGGCTGCATCGCTGACTCACGAACCACGCGATCGAGATGTCGAACAGCAACAACAACGACCAGGGCCGCAGCCTCTTCACGCGTCCCGCCGTGCCGACGCCGGCCACCTCGCCGGCGCGGCCTCCCGTGCCCGCTGTCCGCAGCGAACGGGCGAACATCCTGCTCGTCGACGACCAGCCGCAACGCCTGCTGAGCTACGAGGCGATCCTCGCCGAGCTCGGCGAGAACCTCGTGCGCGCGCATTCGGGCACGGAAGCGCTCGCGCGGCTGATGGAGAACGAGTTCGCCGTCATCCTGCTCGACGTGAACATGCCGGGCATGGACGGATTCGAGACCGCGAACCTGATCCACCAGCATCCGCGCTTCGAGAAGACGCCGATCATCTTCGTGACCGGCATCCACGTGACCGACCTCGACAAGCTGAAGGGCTACAAGCTCGGCGCGGTCGATTACGTGTACGTACCCGTCGTGCCCGAGATCCTGCGCAGCAAGGTCTGCGTGCTCGTCGAGCTCTACAACCAGCGGCGCGAGCTGCGCCAGCTCAACCGGACCCTGGAAACCGCGAACGCCGAGCTCGCGCACGCCAACACGCTGCTCGCCGCGGAAAAGGCGCGCGAGCTCGAGCACCTGAACCAGAACCTGGAGCACGCGAATACCGAGCTCGGGCGCACGAACCGCAGCCTGCAGGCCGAGATCCTCGAGCGCCGCCGTGCCGAGGAGCGCATGAAGTTCCTCGCCGAGTCGATCCCCTCGATCGTCTGGACCGCGGCGCCCGACGGCACGGTGACGTACGCGAACCCGCACTGGGCGGAGTACTACGGCGCGATGCAGGAGAACAAGCCGGCGCGGCTGATCGACCTCGTGTTGCACCCCGAGGACGCCGCCGCCGCGCGCGACCACGTCGTCACGCGCCTGCAGAGCGGCGAGTCGGTGGAGTTCGAGGCTCGCCATCGCCGCCACGACGGCACCTATCGCTGGTTCATCACGCGCGCCGTGCCGTGGCGCGACATCGAGGGCCAGGTGGTGAGCTGGTTCGGCATCACGACCGACATCGACGACCACAAGGCGCTCGAGGAACAGCTGCGGTTGACCGATCGCCGCAAGGACGAGTTCCTCGCGACGCTCGCGCACGAGCTGCGCAA
This sequence comes from uncultured Pseudomonadota bacterium, assembly GCA_937996755.1. GTDB lineage: Bacteria > Pseudomonadota > Gammaproteobacteria > Xanthomonadales > Ahniellaceae > CALKUS01. Next base: position 7,463 of record CALKUS010000223.1, read on the forward strand.
CCCGCTGGCGCCGCTGCAGAACGCGCTGCACATCCTGCGCCTCGATCCGGCCGGCGGCGACGCGGGCCGCAGCGCGCTCGCGATCATGGAGCGCCAGATGCAGCAGATGGTGCGCCTGGTGGACGACCTGCTCGACGTCTCGCGGATCACGCGCGGGCGCCTGGAGCTGCGCCGCGAGATCACGCGCTTCGACGCGCTCGTGGCGGATGCCGTCGAGACCGTGCGGCCGCTGCTCGCGTCGCTCGGCCACCAGCTCGACGTGCAGTTGCCGGACGAGCAGCTGGTGCTCGACGCCGACCCGCATCGACTCGCGCAGGTGTTCGCGAACCTGCTGAACAATGCGGCCAAGTACACCGACCCGGGCGGTCGTATCGCGCTGCACGCGAAGCACGCGGGCAACGAAATCGTGATCACGGTGACCGATTCCGGCATCGGCATCGCGCCCGAGCTCGCGTCGCAGATCTTCGACGTGTTCGTGCAGGCCGACACGGCGCTCGAGCGCTCGCGCGGGGGCCTCGGCATCGGCCTCACGCTCGTGCGCTCGCTCGTCGAAATGCACGGCGGCACGGTGGCGGTGCGGAGCGACGGCCTCGGCAAGGGCAGCGAATTCACCGTGCGCCTGCCGCTGGCGGCGGCCACGCGCCCCGCCCTGCCCGCCGACGCGCTGCCGATGCCGCCGGTCGAACCCGGCGCGCTGCGCATCCTCGTCGTCGACGACAATCGCGACGCGGCCGACACGCTGGCGATGTCGCTCGGGATGCTCGGACACGACGTGCGCACGGTCTATGAAGCGCCACGCGTGGTCGACACCGCGGCCGGGTTCCAGCCGGAGCTCGTGTTCATGGACATCGGCATGCCGCGCATGAACGGCTACGACGTCGCGCGCGCGATCCGCGAGCAGGAGTGGGGCGGCGACACCATGCTCGTCGCGCTGACCGGCTGGGGCAAGGAAGACGACCGCGCGAAGTCGCGCGCGGCGGGCTTCGACCACCACCTCGTCAAGCCCGCCGAGCTCGACGAGATCCTTCGTCTCTGCGACGTCGCGCGCAACCACGCGGCGAGGGCCGGCACGTGAGCGCCGCCTCGCGCCGCTCCACGCCGCCCGCGAGCGACGCGAGTCGCGAGCTGGCCGCGGACACGCTCGCGTTCGACCGGCTCGCGCACGACCTGCGCAGCCCGCTCGGCTCGGTTCGGACGGCACTGCAGATGCTGAAGTTGCCGAACCTCGATGCGACGCGCACGCGCGAACTGGTCGACCTCGCCGACCGCCAGCTGATGCGGGCCGTTGCGCTCGCCGATGCGGTGGGCGATTACGCGCGGCTGCGCGAGGGCAGGCTCGACCTCCGGCGCGAGCCCTTGTCGGTGGCGCGCGTGGTGGGCGACGTGGCCGATCGCATCCGCGGCGCGGCCCCGGGTTGTGCCGTGACGATCGATCTCGCGCCGGACGCCGGCAGCGTCGCCGCCGACCCGCTGCGGCTGTCGCAAGCGATCTTCCTGCTGCTCGAGCCGGCGACGCGTGGTGGCCACCCCATCACGCTGGGGGCGCGACGCCAGGGCGATGCCGTGGTGTTTACCGCGACGGCAACGCTCGACGCGCGCGCCAGCGCGATCCCGGACCTGCTCGGTGAAGCGCTGGTCGCCGCACACGACGGCAGGCTGGTGCGCAGCGAGGACGGGTTCCTCGTCACGCTGGCCGCCAGCGCCTCCTGAAAACGGTTCGGGACGAGCACTCGGCTCGTCCCATCGTCGACGCCACCGGCCTCGCCGGCGCGTCCGATTCCGTCGACTCTCGCCCGGCGCGCACGCGCGCCGGGCGAGGCATCACGATTTCCTGCGGCTGCGCGGGCGCGTCTTGCCGCCGTTGCTGCGTTCCTGCTCGGCGGCTTCCCAGGCCTTCACGCCCAGCGCGCCTACCGCCACCCACATCAGTCGTCCCAGCATGTTCAACATGTTTTCCACTCCGTCGGCTGACCCTGTGTACGGAAGGCGCTGCAATGGACGTGCCATGGTTGGCGCAGGACGGAGGCCGGGGACGGCGGGAACTTTGAACGATGCCGCGCCGGCATCCTTGCGGTCCGCCCGTTCGTCATCCCTGCCCCACCGGAATCGCGCGCGCCATGCCCCCGGCACGGCGCGAGCGGCGCGATTCGCCCTCCGTCCACCATCCACGTCCTGCGCTTGATAAATACCTGCCTAGGCAATAATATCCACGTCCACAATGTCCAGGACAGCTGAATTCCCCCTGCTCGTGGTCGACCTCGGTCGGCTGATGCGCATGAACTTTGACCGCCGCGCGGCGAAGTTCGGGCTCACGCGCGCGCAGTGGCGCGCGCTGAAGCGCCTGCATCGCGACGAAGGCCTGCGCCAGCGCGAGCTGGCCGACCTGCTCGAGATGGAACCCATCGCACTCGGCCGCACGCTCGACCGCCTGCAGAAGGCGGGATTCGTGGAACGTCGCGCCGATCCGGCCGATCGCCGCGCGTGGCGCCTGTACCTCACGCCACGCGCGCACGCGGTCGCCGGCGACATGGATGTCGTGGCGCAGGAAGCGATCAAGGACATGCTCGGCGGCATCCGCGCGAGCGACCTCACGGTGGCACTCGGCGTGCTGGAGAAGGTGAAGGCCAACCTCCAGCGCACGGCCGGGCAATTCCAGGAACGAGAAGATGACGACTGAAGCCGTGAAGGCCGACCCTGCCGTTTCCAGCCAGCCGCCGCGCAAGCGTGGCCAGCGCATCCTCTGGATCGCGGGCCCGCTGCTCGTGGCCGTGGTCGGTGGCTGGCTGTACCTCTCGTCGGGCCGCTTCGTCGGCACCGACAACGCCTATGTGCAGGCCGATCGCATCCAGGTGGCGTCGCAGGTCGCAGGCCGCGTGGTCGAAGTGCTCGTGCGCGAGAACCAGCCGGTGAAGGCCGGCGACGTGCTGTTCCGCCTCGACCCGGCACCGCTGCAGATCGCCGTCGATCGCGCCGAGGCCACGCTCGCCGGCGTCGGCGACGCGCTCGTCGCGTCGCGCGACGAGTTCCATCGCGCCGAGGCCACCCTGCGCTCGGCGCAGTCCACGCTCGCGTGGAACGAAAAGGAGCTGGCGCGGCAGAAGGAGCTGAAGGCGCGCGGCCTGGTGTCGCAGAAGCAGCTGGACGACGCGGCGCACGAAGTGGCGGAGTCGCGCGCCGAGCGCGACGCGAACGCGGCCGCGCTCGCGAAGGCGAAAAACCTGATCGGCGGCTCGCTGACCGGCAACACGGCCGACATCGCGCCGTACCGCGCGTCGCAGGCCACGCTCGCGCAGGCGAAGCTCGACCTCGAGCACGCCGTGGTGCGCGCGCCGGTCGACGGCGTCATCGGCAAGCACGACCTGCAGGCCGGCGAGTTCCTCGCGATCGGCCAGCCGGCGATGCCGCTCATCGCGACGAGCGAGCTCTGGATCGAGGCGAACTTCAAGGAAACCGACCTCACGCACGTGGCCGTGGGCCAGCCCGCGAAGCTGAAGGTCGATACCTACCCGGGCATCGAGTGGGAAGCGAAGGTCGCGTCGATCAGCCCGGCGTCCGGCGCGCAGTACGCCGTGCTGCCGGCGCAGAACGCGACCGGCAACTGGGTGAAGGTGGTGCAACGCATCCCGGTGCGGCTCAGCATCGCGATCCCGCGCGACGCGCCGCAGCTGCGCGCCGGCATGAGCGCCGAGGTCGAGATCGACACGGGCAAGCAGAACACGCCGCTCGCCCGCCTCACGGGCGCGCGCGACTCGATCGAGCCCGGACAGGCGATCGCAGGCACGGACGGCTGATGTCGTCCGTGGCCGCCAGCGCGGCCGCTCCGGCGGCGCAGCCGGGCAATCGCGCGCTGCTCGTCGTTTCGATCATGCTCGCGACGCTGATGCAGGTGATCGACACGACGATCGCCAACGTCGCGCTGCCCGACATGCAGGGCTCGCTGTCCGCGACGCAGGACCAGGTGTCCTGGATCCTGACGTCGTACATCGTGGCGTCCGCCATCGCCACGCCCGCGTCCGGCTGGCTCGCGGCACGCTTCGGCCGCCGTCGCCTGCTGGTCATTGCGATCGCCGGCTTCACGATCGCGTCGGTGCTCTGCGCGATGGCGACCGGCATCGGCCAGATGGTCGCCTTCCGCGTCGCGCAGGGCGTGTTCGGCGCATCGCTCGTGCCGATCTCGCAGGCCGCGCTGCTCGACGCGTTCCCGCGCGAGAAGCACGGCTCGGCCATGGCGCTCTGGGGCGTGGGCGTGATGGTGGGCCCGATCCTCGGCCCGCCGCTCGGCGGCTGGCTCACCGAAAACTACAGCTGGCACTGGGTGTTCCTGATCAATCTGCCGATCGGCGCACTCGCGCTGCTCGGCGTGCTCGCGAGCGTCTCGCGCGAGCGCCAGGCGGGCGCGCGATTCGACTGGCGCGGGTTCGCGTTGCTCGGCATCGGCATCGGCGCGCTGCAGCTGATGCTCGACCGCGGCCAGGGCGAGGACTGGTTCGACTCGCTGGAGGTGCGCATCGAGGCCGCGCTCGCGTTCCTCGGCATCTACCTCTATCTCGTGCACTGGCGCGGCGCGAAGCAGCCGTTCCTCGATCTCGGCCTGCTGCGCGACCGCAACTTCCTCGCCGGCAGCGCGTTCATCTTCACGCTGGGCATCGTGCTGTTCGCGACGATGGCGCTGTTGCCGCCGTACCTGCAGGGCCTCATGGGCTATCCCGTGGTGACGACCGGCCTGCTGCTCGCGCCGCGCGGCATCGGCACGCTCGTGTCGATGATGGTCGTCGGCCGCCTGCTCGCGCGCGGCATGGATCCGCGCTGGCTGATCGGCACCGGCCTGCTGCTCACGGCGGCTTCGCTCTGGCAGATGTCGCACTTCACCGCGGACATGCCCGCCGGCCCCGTGGTGTTCGCGGGCGTCATCCAGGGCCTCGGCCTGGGCCTCGTTTTCGTGCCGGTCTCGACCGTCGCGTACACGACGCTGCCGATGCGCTCACGCGCGGAAGCGGCGGGCCTGTTCAGCCTGATGCGCAACATCGGCTCCAGCGTCGGCATCTCGATGGTGTTCACGCTGCTGGCGCGCAACACGCAGATCAACCACGCCGAGCTCGCCAGCCGCATCACCCCCTACTCCGGGCTGCCGCTGCCGCCGGGGTTCGATCCATCGAACGCCGCGAGCCTCGCCGCGTTGAACGCCGAAGTCACGCGCCAGGCCGCGGCGATCGCGTACGTCGACGACTTCTGGCTGATGATGTGGCTCACGCTCGCGGCGCTGCCGCTGCTGGCGCTGTTCCGGAGGTCGCGAACAGTCGTGACGCGTGGGGCGCCGGTGCCTTCCGGAGATCTTTGAGTCCGGCAACATCTGCGCATGCACATGCGTTGTCGCAGTTCGTTGTCTGAGTCTGGGTCTGAGTGCGAGTACACCATTTCGTCCAGGCGAGTCGGGTGCCGTACAACCTCGCACGCGCGCACCGCCACTTGGGCATGCGCACTCAGACCCAGACTCAGACTACGGTTCGCGACAAGGCTCGCCAGCCCGACATCCTCCGTGCCATGACGTTTCGCGTCGGCAACGCCGGCTGGAGCATCCCCGCGCGGCTGCGCCCATCGTTCGGCGACGCGCCGAACGGGCTCGCGCGCTACGCAAGGCTGCTCGACTGCGTCGAGATCAACTCGTCGTTCTACCGTCCGCACGCGCGCACCACGTACGAGAAGTGGGCAGCGACCGTCCCGCGCGGCTTCCGGTTCTCGGTCAAGGCGCCGCAGCGGATCACGCACGAGCTCGCGCTCGCCGGATCCCGCAGGGACGTCGACGCCTTCCTCGCGCAGGTCGCCGGCCTCGGCACGAAGCTCGGCTGCGTCCTCGTGCAGCTGCCACCGAGCGCCGCGTTCGTGCCGGCTCGCGCGCGCACGTTCTTCGCGCTGCTGCGCGCGCGACACGACGGCCCCGTCGCGCTCGAGCCGCGCCATGCGAGCTGGTTCGAGGATCGCGCCGATACCCTGCTCGCGCGCCTGGCCATCTCGCGAGTCGCGGCCGATCCAGCGCGCGTGCCGGCCGCCGCCGAGCCCGGGGGCGACACGTCGTTCCGCTACTGGCGCTGGCACGGGTCGCCGCGGATGTATTGGTCCGACTACGGTCCCGAACGCCTCGCCACGCTCGCTTCCGCGATGCGAGCCGGTCGCGGACAGCGCTGGTGCATCTTCGACAACACCGGCTGGGGTCATTCCGTGGACAATGCGCTATCGCTCACCGAACGGTTGCGCCGGAAATGACGACGGAAGACTCGAACGCCCCTGCCCTGCCCGTGCTCGACGCCGCGCAGGCACGCGTGCTCGGCAGCCTCATCGAGAAGGCCGCGACGACGCCCGAAACCTACCCGCTCACGCTCAACGCCGCGGCGCTCGCGTGCAACCAGAAGAGCAACCGCGAGCCGCTCATGGAGCTCGAGCCCGGCGCGGTCGGCCACGCGCTGCGCCAGCTCGAGGACCTCGGCCTGGTGAAGGTGCAGCACGCCGCGCGCGCGCTGCGCTACGAGCACCGCATCGACGAGGCGCTCGTGCTCACCTCGCGCCAGCGCGCGCTCCTCGGCCTCATGCTGCTGCGCGGCCCGCAGACGCTGAACGAGCTGCACACGCGCAGCGAGCGCCTCGCGAAGTTCGACGGCGCGGATTCGGTGCGCGAGACGCTCGAACGCATGGCATCGCGCGAGCCCGCGCTTGCCGTGAAGCTGCCACGCGCGAGCGGCCAGCGCGAGGAGCGCTGGATGCACCTGCTCGCGGGGCCGGTCGACGCCGCGGCGCTGGCGGCGGCGATGCCGCAGCGCGAGTCGGCATCGTCCCCATCGTCGGAGCTGGAAGCGCGCGTGGCAGCGCTGGAGACCGAGGTCGCGGAGCTGCGCGCAAAGCTCGAATCGCTCGCTGGCTGACTGTGGGAGCGGCTTCAGCCGCGATCTCCCCGAATCTCCGGAAAAAAGATCGCGAATGAAGTCGCTCCCACCTGCTCCATCAGCGCAACGACGCGTTGATCCTGTCGAGCACCGCAGTGCCGGGGCAGAGGTCCCGCGCGTCCAGGCGGTTGAACGGCGTCTCCACGGTGTTCAGGTGGCCGTGCAGGTCGCCGGCTTCCGAATCCACGTACAGCAGGCCCGTGACCACCTCGCCCTTCGCCTGGTGCTGCTGGATGTAGTTCATGGCGCCGATGCGATCCGTCGGATCGTATGCACCATCCAGCTTCCGCAACCGCAACACCGTGCCGTCGTGCTGCGGCACGTCGATGCGCTCGCCGGCTGCGTAGTCGACGGCGATCTCCTCGCGCTTGGGGATGACGTCCATGAAGTTCACGGCGTCGTTGTGTTCGCGCACGTAGTCGTAGCTCTTCGTGCTGCCCGGGTGGTTGTTGAACGCGACGCACGGGCTGATGACGTCGAGGAACGCCGCGCCGCGGTGCGCGATCGCGCCCTTGATCAGCGGCACGAGCTGCGCCTTGTCGCCGGAGAAGCTGCGCCCGACGTACGTGGCGCCGAGCTGCAAGGCGAGGCTGATCATGTCGATCGGCGAGTCGGCGTTCACGACGCCGCGTTTCGACGTCGAGCCCGCGTCGGCCGTCGCCGAGAACTGGCCTTTCGTGAGGCCGTACACGCCGTTGTTCTCGACGATGTAGACCATGTCCACGCCGCGCCGGATCGCGTGCACGAACTGGCCGATGCCGATCGACGCGGAATCGCCGTCGCCCGACACACCGAGGTACAGCAGCGAACGATTCGCGAGGTTCGCGCCCGTGAGCACCGACGGCATGCGGCCGTGCACGGTGTTGAAGCCGTGCGAATTGCCGAGGAAATAGTCCGGCGTCTTCGAACTGCAGCCGATGCCCGACAGCTTCGCGACACGGTGCGGCTCGACGCTCATTTCCCAGCAGGCCTGGATGATGGCCGCGGAAATCGAGTCGTGGCCGCAGCCCGCGCAGAGCGTCGAGATCTTGCCCTCGTA
>CALKUS010000224.1 GCA_937996755.1 uncultured Pseudomonadota bacterium
GCACCCGACGCGGCGACCGCGCTCTGGTGCCTGTGGGTGTGGATCGCGCCGCGCGTCGCGGGCGTGCACTGGGTGAAGCAGGTCATCGTCGCGATGCTGCTCGAGTTCCTCGTGCTGCACTCGAGCGGCTTCTTCAACCGCTTCATGGGCTCGCCCGAGGTGCCGTGGCGGCGCGCGGGCATGGGCCTGCTGCTCGCGCTGCTGTACCTCGCGCTCGCGGCGGGGTTCAGTGCGATCTTCGATACCTGGTGGCCGCTGGTCGGGGTGGCGTGGCTGCTCGGCATGCGCTACTGGACGCTCGTTCTCGATCGCGAGCTGCCCGAGCAGGAGGCCGTGCGGCAAATCGGGCTGTGGGCCGCATCGCTCATCTTCTTCGTCGGCGGCGGCGTGCTCACGTCGTTCCTGCCGCTGCCCGCGCTCGGCATCGGCGACGACGTGCGCAGCGAGCTCGAGCTGCCCGGCTCGGGCCTGTGGATCTCCGAGCCGCACCGGCCGATCGCATTCGCGGTCCTCTATTTCGGCCTGCTCGCGCTCGTGAAATACCGCTACCACCCGGCCGACGCGCGACCGCGCGATTCGTAATCGCGCGCGAAAGCGCTCAGACTCGCGCGGCAGGGGCGCCGGATGGCCGTTTCGACGGCGGAGGTCCGCGATGCGTCGTGCCTGGTGGCTGTTGTTCCTCGCTGCGAACCTGCTGGCGTCATCGCCGTCGTGCTTCGCGCAGGACGAGCTGTTCGTCAGCAACTCCAACAGCAACGCGATCACCGTGTACGTGCGCACCGCGAACGGCAATGCGGCGCCGATCCGCGTGCTGGCGGGTGCCGCGACGGGCTTGTCGAGCCCGAGCGGCGTCGCCGTCGACCTCGTGAACGACGAGCTGTACGTGGTCAACAAGACCGTGCCGTATGCGGTGACGGTCTACCCCCGCACGGCGAGCGGCAACACGGCGCCGCTGCGCACGATCGTGGGCGCAGCGACCACGCTCGACGATCCGCGCGGCATCGCGGTGGACACCGTGCACGGCGAGATTTCGGTCGCGAACCGCGCTGGCTTCTCCGTCACTACCTGGGCGCGCACCGCGAACGGCAACGCCGCGCCGCTGCGCGCGCTGCGTGGGCCGGGCGGGTTCAGCAACCCGTGGGGCGTGCTGGTCGACGTGGCGCACGACGAGATCGCCGTCGCGAACAACGGCAATTTCATATCGGTGTTCCCGCGCCTCGGCGACGGCATCGTGGCGCCGACGCGCACGTTCTCGGGCTCGAACACGGGGTTCAACACCGGGCCGGTCGGCATCGCGCTGGACGACGTCAACGACGAGTACGTGGTCACCACGCCGTTCTTCGAGGCGCAGTTCCAGCCCGCGATCCTGTGGTTCCCGCGGTTGCCCGGCGGCAACGTGGCGCCGAACCGCGTGATCGGCGGCACGCAATCGACCACGCAGCTCGCCACGCCGAACGGCGTCGTCGTCGATCGCGGCAGCGAGATCTTCACCGCGAACTCGCTCGGCGACAACGTCACGGTGCACAGCCGCTTCCTCACCGGCGTCGCGCCGCCGCTGCGCCTGATCGTCGGCGCCGCCACGCAGCTCAACAACCCGCAGTTCGTGTTCGTGACGCGCTCGCTGTTTTCCGACGGCTTCGAGTGACGCTGTTGTAGTCTGGTTGCATGACCGGACCGATCCAGGAAATCCAGCTCTCCGCAGGCCCCGGCGACTGGCGCCTCACGTGCGCCGATCCCGACGCCGACCTCGCAGGGCTGGTGCAGGAGTTCTGGGAAGTGCAGGGTGCGCTCGCGCCGTTCCGCGAGACCTTGCTGCCGAACGGCGCGGTCGAGCTGATGTTCGACCTCGGGCCGCCGCACCGCGTGCTGAGCGCGCAGGGAGAAGGTTGGTGGCGCGACGCGTGGTTCTCGGGCCTGCACGAGCGCGCGATCGTCATCGAATCCCTCGAAGGCACGCACCTCGTTTCCGCACGAATGCACCCGGTCGGCGCGCTCGCGCTGCTGGGGCCGCGGGTGTCCGCGCTCGCGAATCGCATCGTGCCGCTCGAAGAGGTCTGCGACGACGCCGAAGGCCTGCGCGCGGCGATCGCCGCCGCGCCGACGCCGGGCCAGCGCTTCGCCGTGCTCGAGCGCGCGTTGCGCGAGTCGATGCAGCAGTTCATCCCCGCCCCGCGCGCGGTGCGCGACGCGGCGACGCGCATCGAGCAATCGCACGGCAACCTGCGCATCGCCTCGCTGCACGAAGCGCTCGGCGTGAGCCGCAAGCACCTGGCCGTGCTGTTCCGCAAGCACGTGGGCCTCACGTTGAAGGACTATGCGAAGCTGCGCCGCTTCGTGTTCGCGCTGTCGTGGCTGCGCGGGCACGAAGCCATCGACTGGCCCGCGCTCGCGGCGGAAGCCGGCTACTCCGACCAGTCGCACCTCGCGCGCGACTTCCGGCGCGTCGGCGCCGCGAGCCCGACGGAATACCTGGCCCGGCGCGCGCCGGCAGCGGACGCGCTGATCTACGAAGCGGACGCGAGGTAGCAAATCGTCTAGACGCACCGCGCCGCGTCGTCGAGCATCGCCGCACCATCGGACGGAGCCAGTCATGCGCAGAATCGCGTTCCTGCTTTGCCTCGCAGCCACGAGCGTCGCTGCCGAGCCCGCGGCGCCCGACTGGTCGGCCATGGAATTCGTCGCCGGCCATTGCTGGAAGGGCCCGTTCCCCGACGGCAAGTCGACGGACGAGCACTGCTTTTCGTGGATGTTCGGCAAGCAGTTCCTGCGCGACGTGCACCACGTGCGCGACGACGCGGGCAAGGTCGTCTACGAAGGCGAGACGATCTACGCGTGGGATCCGCAGCGCAGGCTCATCGGGTGGCGTTACTTCAGCGCCGCCGGCTTCGTGATGGACGGTACCGTCACGCGCGACGGCGCGAACCTCGTTTTTCCCGCGACCTACGTGACGCCCGACGGCGTGCAGGACATCCGCGCGACGTGGACGCCGCACGACGGCGGCTATCGCGCCGTGAGCGCGCAGAAGTCGGCCGAAGGCTGGAAGGAACAGTTCGCGGTCGAGTTCAAGCGCGTCGATTGATCGACGCACCGGCGCCGGCCTCGCCGTCGTCGAGCGCCAGCCGCCCGAACAGCCCGCGCTTCGTGCCCGCGAGCACGCGCAGCATCTCGCCGCGCAGGAACGGCAGGCGGCCCACGGGCAGCATGAACACGTCGCGCACGCGCGCCAGCAGGTCGAAGTTCGACTGGAACAGCGGCGTGAGCGCCTTGCTGATGAGCCGATAGACGCGCCAGTGGGCGGCGCGCTCCGCCGCGAACGCGGGTAGCGCGCGCGCCGCGTCGCCGTGGCGCCGCCACATCGCCGCGAGCGCAACGGCATCGAGCAGCGCGAGGTTCACGCCCTGGCCGAGCTGCGGGCTCATCGCGTGCGCCGCGTCGCCGATCACGACGGCGCGGCCACGGAAGCAGCGGCGCAGGCTGACGTCGCGATACGCGGCGTCGGACAGCACGATGTCGTTCGCGTGTGTGCGCAGCAGTGCGCCCGCCTCGGGCCACAGGCGCGATGCTTCCTCGGCGACCGCCTCGTTCGTCGCGGGTTGCGCGCGCAGCTCGGGCGGCACGCTCCAGTAGAAGCACACTTTCGGCGCGTCGCCGTTCGGCAACCGTCCCACCGGCAGCATGCCGATCATGCGCCGCGCCAGGCCGTAGCGCTGGCGCAGCTCGCGCGTCCACTCGCCGCGCGGGTCGGGCAGCAGGCACCAGCGCGCGCCCCAGGGATACGGCGATTCGTGCGCATCGGGGTCGACCGAGCGGCGCAACTGCGAGCGCGCACCGTCCGCGACCACGACGAGGTCGAACGGGCCGTGCGCGCGACCCGTGGCGTCGCGCAGCGTGCCCGCTTCCGCATCGAGCGCAGCCGCTTCGCAATCGGCGACGAGCGCGATGCGGCCCGCGAGCGCCCGGTGCAGCAGCAGGAACAGCGCGCCACGCTGCAAACCGAGCCCGTGCAGCGCGGGGTCGAGGTCGGCGTAACGCATGTCCATCACCGCACGGCCGCGCTCGTTGCAACCGAACAGACGATCCACGCGCGCGCCGTATTCGAGCGCTTCGCGATCGAGCCCGAGCGCGCGCAGCGCCCACAACCCGGTCGGCTGCAGCAGGAACCCGGCGCCGACCGGCGCCGGTTCCGGCGAGCGCTCGAGCACGGTGACGTCGTGCCCATCGCGCGCGAACGCGAGCGCCGCGGCCTGCCCGCCGCTGCCGTAGCCCACGATGCCGATGCGCGCCATCAGGTTCCCTCGTCCGGAACATCACTTTACGGTTTCGTTGCCCGCCAGCGGGCACGCCACGTGCAGGTCCGGCGCGAAACCGCCGAGGAGCCCGCGTGAACGCGATCGCCGAAACGCTGCAACCAGCACCCCGCACCACGCGGCGCGTCGCGGCGTGGGTCGCGCCCGTGGCGCGTGTCGGCTTCGTCGCGAAGGGCGTGGTCTACCTGCTGCTCGGCTGGTTCGCGACGCGCGCCGCGTTCCTCGCCGATGAGCCGCTCGACCGCGGCGAGGCGCTCGCGCACCTGCGCGACAACCACTTCGGCGCGATCGCGCTGTACGTGATCGCCGCCGGCCTCGTCGCGCACGTGGTATGGCGGCTCATCCAGGGGTTCTTCGACCCGGAGCACGCGAACGATCGCAAGCTGCACCTCGGGCCACGGCTCGCGCACCTGGGCAGCGTCGTCTTCTACGGGGCGCTCGCGCGCACGGCGTGGGAACTGGCCCAGGACGCGAACGAACCCCACGACACGGAAGACCACTGGATGGCGGTGTTGCTGTCGCAGCCGCTCGGGCGCTGGCTCGCGTACGCCGTCGCCGCCGGCATCGTGGGTTACGGCCTGCGCCAGCTGTGGCGCGCGTGGGACGGCGACGCCGTCATGAAGCACCTCGCCAGGGACGCGATGCGCTGGCCCCGCGCGGTCACCGCTCTCGGCCGGTTCGGCGTCGCCGCGCGCGGGATCGTGTTCCTGTTGATCGGCGGCTTCGTGTTCGACGCCGCGCACCACTTCGACGCATCGGCCGCCGGCAGCACCGACGAGGCGCTGCGCGCGCTCGGCCACGGCTGGCTGGTCGGCATCGTCGCGCTCGGCCTCGTCGCCTACGGCGTGTTCCAGTTCTGCGAGGCGCGCTGGCACCGCGTGCATCCGGCGCAGGCTTGAGCCCGGCGCCCATGCGCGGCGAGCCGCTCCCCGGGGGCTATTTCGCGACCACTGACGTTCGGCACGACGAGGCACCCCGGGCAGGCCTGCTCGGCCGCCGGGTAGACTCGCCCCGGGGCGCGCGGCACGAGCCGCGCCGGGACGGGGTCAACCATGCTGGTGAAGGTCGCGTTGCTCGCGCTGCTCGCGTTCGTGCTGTATCGGCTCGTGCGGCTGCTGATGGCGCCGGCCAGCATGCCGGGCGCGAGCACGGAGGGCGCGCGCGCCGGCGATCCAGCGGTCGCCTACATCTCGCACGGCAAGGTGTTCTGCAGCGTCGGCGGCGCGCCGGGGCGCGAGATCCAGTCGACGTACGTGCAGTCGGCGCATGATCGGCTCGAGCGCTCGCGCGAGCTGCATGCGTGGAAGGAAGGCACCGCGTTCGGCGTGCGCGCAAACCGCGGCCAGGGTGACGGCGGCCTGCACATCCAGGCGACGTCGGCGCAGTTCCTCGGGCCGGACCGCGTGCTGTACTTCCTGCGCGACGACGCGTTCGGCGGACTGTTCCGTCACGATCTCGCGACGGGCAAAGAGCTGCGCCTCATGCACCGCCAGCGCTTCTGGATCGAGGATCTCGCGGTTTCACCGGCGGGCGATCGCCTGCTCTGCACGCACTACACGGGCAAGGGCCTGTCCAACATCGCGACGATGGCGCTCGACGGCAGCGACTTCCGCGAAGTCACGGGCGGCGACACGGTCGATTCCGCGCCGGCATGGGTGCACGGTCGCGCGGGTCAGGCCGTGTTCGAGAGCTCGGGCATCGCGCGTTCGCCGCACGGCGCGCCGATCGGCCACGGCCCGGCGACGATCCAGCTGCTCGACATCGAGAAGGGCTCGCTCACGCCCGTGTTCGACGACCCGAAGTTCGACTTCCTCGGTCCGCGCGTGGGCCGCGACGGCGCGTTGTACTTCATCCGCCGCCCGTACGAGCCGCCGACACCGGGCCTCGGCCGAAGCATCGCGGACGCGCTGCTGTTCCCGCTGCGCCTGCTGCGCGCGCTGTTCCACTACCTCAACTTCTTCTCGCTGATGTATTCGCGCAAGCCGCTCACGTCCGCGTCCGGCGTGCCGCTGGAAGCGGACATCAAGGACCTCATGCTCAAGCGCAAGCGCGTCGACGCGGAACGCGCACTGCGTTCGGGCGTGCGCATCGGCGGCGCCCCGTCCGTCGTGCCCGCGAGCTGGGAGCTCGTGCGGCGCAGCGACCGCGGCGAGGAAAGCGTGCTCGCGCAGCACGTCGCCGCGTTCGACCTCGGCGAGGACGACCGCGTCGTGTTCACGAACGGCTTCGGCGTGTTCGTGCTCGACGGCGGTCGCCCGCGCGTGCTGCTGCGCGACAAGCTCATCGCGCAGGTCACCGCGGGTCCCGCGGCGACGATCGCGCCGGCTGCGGCGGCGACGGACGATGCGAAGCCGGGGTGGGCCGCGCGCTGACGAGCGCGCGACGCGACGCCGATTAAACCCGGGCGGTGCTGCGCGCATCCAAGCGCGCAGCCCATCCGGAGTCGACGTCATGCGCCTGCTTGCTGCCGCCCTGTCCTGCTTCGCCGCGCTCGCGCCCCCGTGCCTCGCCGCCGATGCACCGGTGCGGGTGCTGATCGTCGGCACGTACCATTTCGGCAACCCCGGCCGCGACCAGCACAACGTCGAGTCGGACGACGTGCTGAAGCCGGAGCGGCAGGCGCAGCTCGCGGCGATCGATGCGGCGCTCGCGAAGTTCGCGCCGACGCGCGTCGCGGTCGAGTGGCCGAAGGAAATCGTCGACGAGCGCTACGCGAAGTTCCTCGCGGGCACGCTCGAGCCCTCGCGCAACGAAGTCGTGCAGCTCGGCTTCCGCGCGGCGAAGACGGCGAAGCTCGACCACGTGGACGGCATCGACGCCGAGGGCGAGTTCCCGTACGAGCCGGTGGACACGTGGGCGACGAAGCACGGCATGAAGGCGCGGCTCGATGCGGCCGGTGCCGAGACCGAAAAGCGCGTCGCCGCGATCACGAAGCAGCAGGCCGAAGGCGCGATCGGCGAGACGCTGCGCGCGATGAACCGGCCCGAGTCGATCGCGGCGGACGCGGCGTGGTACGCCGACCTGCTGCGCTACGGCGCCGGCGACGAACAGCCGGGCGCGGAACTGCTTGCGGCCTGGGGGAAGCGCAACCTCCTGATCTGCGCGCGCCTCGTGCAGGCCGCGAAGCCGGGCGACCGCGTGCTCGTGTTCTACGGCGCCGGACATGCACATTTGCTGCGGCAATGCGTCGGCGAGGTGCCGGGCTTCGAGCTGGTCGAGCCGAACGCCTACCTGTAGCCACGTCGCGCCCGCTTTCCCCTTGGTGCTGGTGCCGTCGCCCGGCCGGGCGCGGCATCATGGCGCGGACGCATCAATGCGCGGCGCAAACGCGCCCCACGGGAGTCCGCCATGAAGCTCCGCACGCTCGCCTTCGCCGTGCTTTCCTCGTTTGCGGCGGCCGCATCCGCCAGCCCCGCCGCCACGCACCAGGAAGTCGTCGACTTCGTGACGGCCGCCGGTTGGGAAGTCTGCGACTCGGTCGCGAACGACCCGCCGAAGAACCTGGCTGGCGCGAAGGGCAAGCACCTCGTGCAGGTGGGCAAGCCGTGCGCGAGCGCCGACAAGGCGCACCCGACCGTGCTGTTCGTGATCGAGTTCGACAATGACGCCAATCGCGACGCGGCGATCGGGCACTTCGTCGCCGCCTACAACGACGCGATCATCGAGATGGGCGACGCGTGGCCGATCGGCGAGCGCTTCGCGATCTTCGCGAGCGGACCGGCGCACGCCGCCGTGCGCGACTCGCTCGCGGCGGAAGTGGCGAAGCGGAAAGCCGCCACGAATTAGGCGCTCGCAGCAGGTCCGGCAAGGCACACCGACTTCAGTCGGGTTGCGCTGCCCCACGTTGGTCGGTGTTGCCGGCGGCGCGCGCGCGTCACGCTGCCATCCCTCGTCACGCGCCGACCGGCGCGCGCAGTCGCGTGAGGAACGCGGCCGCCGCTTCGTCCCGGTGCTCGCCGTCGAACGGCACGACGGCGATCGCGCGCAGGTCGAGCGCGTCTTCGCCAGACACGACGCAACTGCGCTTCCGTGGCGCCGATCCACAGGGCACCGCGACGGCGGCAGATCGAGCAATTGCACTCGACCACGTTCGTGACGGGCGCATCGAGCTCGAACGCGACGCGACCGCAGTGGCAACTGCCGCGCGGGGGAGGAATTTCCGTCGTTGCATCCATGCCCGGAAGCGTGCCGCGGGCGCGTAGTGATTCGGAGCGGGACGAGCGACGCGGCTGGTGGCGATTCCGCCACGGACGGCGAAGGACACGCGAGGAACCGGATGCCGCACCCCACCATCTTCCGCACCCCGTGGGTGGAGATCACCCCGCACTACGAGGAGATCGCGCTCCGCTACGGCGGCGCCGCGCTGGAGCGGCTGCGCGCATTCGGCCTCGCCGAGCGCCGGGAAGCGGCGATCGCCACGATCCTGGCGGGTGGCGTGCCGCTCATCGGCCTGCTGTTGCTCGACTGGTCGCCGGCGACCGCGGTGCTCGCGTTGCTGCTGAACCTGTGGCTGACGATGTTCGAGGATCTCGCGAAGATCGTCCGCGCGCGCGGCCGGCTCGCCGCGCAACAGCAGTTGTGCAACCAGGACGAGTTCGTCTGGCCGATCGTCCGCGCGCTCGCGCGCCGCCGGCGCACGCTCGACGGTCGCGACCTGCCGGTCCCGGAGTTGCTCGACGTGCCGCACCGACCGGACGTCCCGTTCGTGTTCGCGATCCTCGCGACGATCGCGGTCGCCATCCCCGGCTGGATCCTGTGGCGCGACCCGGGCGTGCATGCGGAGCCCGCGCAGCTCGTGCTGGGCACCGCACCGAACCTCGTGCTCTTCGCGTTCGCGGCTGCGCTGCAGGCCACGGCCTGGAACCGCCGCTGGCGCGATGCGGCCAGCGTGCGCCTCGCCATCGCCAGCGAGCGCGCCAGGCTCGCCATGTACACCGGGCTCGCCGCCGTCGGGTTCTTCGTGCGGGTGGTGCGCGATCCGGTCGATCCGCGCACGATCGCGTTCGCGGGATGCGCCGCCATCGCCGCGGTCGGCGCGTGGCGCGCGCTCCAGGCGCTACGGATGCGCGCTCCGGCGCACTGGCTGGAGCGCGAGCTCGCCCATCGCGACCGCTACGCCGGCCGCGCCGCGCCGAACTGAGCGCGTCAGACGTTCGCGCTCTCCGGCGGCACGGCCGTGGCGAGTGGTGCCGCGCCCGCGGTCGACGCGCCCTCGGGACACTTCGCGCCGAGCGCATAGCTCGTCATCGAGATCGACCCGTACGTGTAGCCCTCGGCGAACGTCGTGAGCGGCTCGCCCGCCGCGGCCGCGAGGCCGGCGATATACAGCAGCGGCAGGAAGTGGTCCGGCGTCGGGACGGCCTTGTGGTAGTCCGCGGCGCCCGCGAGCGATGCCGCCTCGCCCGGCTTCCGCGTCAGCGTCGCGCGTGCGGTTTCGTCGAAGCGCCGCGCCCAGTCGAACGCACCATTCGGATTGCGCCAGTCGATCGCGCGCAGGTTGTGCACCACGTTGCCGCTGGCCATCACGAGCACACCGCGCTCGCGCAGGGGTGCGAGCTTCGCGCCGAGCGCGAGATGGTAGTCGGCGGGCTTCTGCGCGTTGATCGAAAGCTGCACGACGGGGATGTCGGCCTGCGGGAACGCGTGCACGAGCACCGACCAGGTGCCGTGGTCGAGGCCCCAGCTCTCGTGGTCGGCGCCGACGAACTCCGGCTTCACGACGTCCGCTACTTCCTCCGCGAGCTGCGGCAGCCCGGGCGCGGGATAGCGCACGGCGAACAGCTCGGGCGGGAAGCCGTAGAAGTCGTGGATCGTGCGCGGGGTGGCCATCGCGGTAACGGCCGTCGCGTTCACGTACCAGTGCGCCGACACCATGAGTATCGCGCGCGGCTTCGGCACCGCCGCACCGAACGCGCGCCACGCTTCCGTGTAGCGGTTGCGCTCGAGTGCATTCATGGGGCTGCCGTGGCCGAGGAACGCGGCGGGCATGGAAGGGATGTTGGCCATGGCGAAACCTTGCGACATCGCGGCGACTATCCGGCAACGTGGAGGCTAGACTTGGAGGATGCAAGGCGCGACGACGCAGGAAGCGCAGCCGCTGCTGCTCTGGATGTTGCCCGGCCTCGACGGCACGGGCGAACTGCTGGCGCCGCTGGCGGCACGGCTGCGCGGCCGGTTCGACGCGCAGACGATCGCGTACCCGGCCACGCCGATCGGCTACCGGCAACTGGCGCATATCCTGGCACCGAATCTGCCGCGCGACCGCGAGTTCCTGATCGTCGGCGAATCGTTCGCGGGCCCGCTCGCGCTCGAGCTCGCGGCATTGCATCCTCCGGGCCTGCGCGGCGTCGTGTTGAGCGCGGCGTTCGCGCGCTACCCCTACGCGGCGGTCCGGGCGCTCGCGCCGCTCGTGCGCGCGCTGCCCGCGAGCGCCGCGCCGATGTCCCTGATCACGCGCTACGTGCTCGGTCGATGGGACGAACCGCGTTGCCGCCACTGGCTGCTCGAAGCGATCGGCGACGTGCCGCCTGCCGTCCTCAAGGGGCGCGTGCTCGCGTCGCTCACGGTCGATGCGACCGCGGCGCTGCGTTCGCTCGACGTGCCGCTGCTTTACCTGCGCGCGAGCCGGGATCGCGTGGTCGGGCATGCGCCGTCGCGCGCGATGCTCGCCGCGAAGCCGGACACGGTCGTCGTCGACGTCGAGGGCCCGCATTTCCTGCTGCAGGTCGCGACGGACGCATGCGCGGCGACGATCGCCGCGTTCGCGCGCCGGTTCGTCACGGGAACAGCAGGCCCAGGAACATCCCCGCCACCACCGCGATGATCGCGAACACGAACATCTGCGCCATCGCGACGAGGCTCGACAGGACGACTGCGCGGCGCACGGTGCGCAGGTCCGCGCGGGTCGGCGCCGAATCGCCGGCCAGCACGCCCGCGATGAGCGGCGCGCGCCGCCAGTAGATGCCGAACGTGAGCAGCAGCACCGCGAGGACGACGAGCGCGGTGGGCGCACCCAGCGCGACGTGGTACTGCTCGACCAGCGACGACGTCAGCGAGAGCAACGTCGAGCCCACCGACCACGCGAGCGTCGAAGCCGGCAGCAGGTAGAGGTAGGCGCGCTCCGCCTTGCCCGCGTGCGCCATCGGCGACGCGCGCAGGCGCCGGCGGAACGAGCGCGCCGTGAGCAGCAGCGCGAGGCCGGAAACCATCGTCTCGATGGCCGGGCGCAAGCCGGCGCGTTGCAGCCGGATCGGGAGCTCCTGGAACTTGCGTTGCCTGGCGACGTGCGAACGGAGCTTGTCGAGGTTGTTCGCGCCCTCGGCCACGTAGCGATCGAGCTCGGCGCGGAAGCGCGCGCTGGCGGTCGCGATGTCGGCCTCGCTGACCACGCCCTTCAGCAGCTCGTCGTGCAGGCTGCGCAGGTCGTTGGCGCTGCGCGGGTGCGGCCGCGGTGCCGCTGTCGGCGCGGATTCCAGCGCGAGCGACACCTGTCGCTCGAGCTCGACGGCCGCCGCGTATTGCAGCTCGGACGAGCTCTGCGGCGGTGGCACCAGGAACGTGGCGACGGTGCCGATCACGCTCGCGAGGAGTGCGGGCCAGAGCACCCAGACGAGCAGCGCAAAGCGCACCGGGCCGAACGCGAGCGTGCCGTCGCGCGCGATCGCGAGCGCGGGTTCCCGCAGCAACTGGCGACGCGTCCCGAGCCACGCGCGCAGGTCGAACCACGAGCCGGTGAGTTGCGCGCGCCACTCCGGCGCGCTGCTCGTCGCTGCGCGATCGTCCACGCTTTCGGTCACGTGCCGCCCCTCGGTCATCCCCGACGGGGGCGCATCCTACGCGATTACGAGCGAAGGGGCGCGCCCGCGATCAGTCGCCGAAGTCGCGCAACTGCACCCAGACGCGGCCATCGGTTTCCGCGCCGCGCGCAATCTCCGCGGCGTCGCCGGGCTCGCCGTCGCGGAGGTAGAGCACGTCGTCGCCGAGCTCCACGAGCTGGTCGTGCAGCGAGTACGCGAACAGCCGGTCGTAGTCGAAGCACTGCGTCTCGCCGACGATGTCGTCCTCGTAGTCGATGAGCGCCATGAACGGATTGTCGCCGGGCTCCGTCGCGAGCAGCTCCCAGTCGGATTCGGGCAGCACGACCGCGACCTCGCCCGCAGCGCAGTGGCCGTCGCGCACGAGCACGGTCGGCTCGTCGATCGAGAACATGTCCAGCACCACGTTGCGGTCCGACTTCGGGAAACGCTTCACGATGCGCCGCTTCAGCGCGTCCCAGTCCTCGTCCCAGCCGTTGTCGCGCGTTTCCCGCACCACGAGGTCGGCGAGCGTGCCGAGCTCGTCGGGTGCGTAGACGCGCGCGGCGACGTAGCCGCCGTTCGCGAAGCGGAGCGCCCCGACCTGGGTGACGAATCGCACGTAATCGGCCGGCAGCGTGACGCCGAGACGTTGCTCGGCCGCCGCGACCTGCGCCGCCGTCGCGGGCACGGGCGCACCCGGGTCGAGGCCTTCGAGCTGGCCGGGCGGCGCTACGCGCGCGAGCGTCGCGTACAGCGCGCGGTACGCCGCGAGCGCCTCCGCGGCGGTCTTCGGCGCTTCGGCGATGCGGTCCATGCGCGCCGGCGTGACGATCACGCCCGCGCCGGCGACGACCACGCGCGTGCCGTCGCTCGCGATCGACTCGCCTTCGATCCGGTAGCGATGCTCCTCGTCGGTCACGTCGAGCTCGATCGAAGCGGACGGCTGCTTCGCATCGACGGCGAGCGTGAACGGCCCGCGCTCGTCGATCCACACCTTCAACGTCTCGCTGCGCTGGTCCTCGCCGAGCGCGTCGTGCAGCGTGAACGCGGCGGCGGGCGCGGCGAGGGCGCAGCCGATGAGCAACGCGAGTGCGGGGCGTGGGTCATGCATGACTTCGAGTACGCGGTCCGGCGTTGCCACCGGGCGCGGCTCAGACCGCCGGCGGCGCCATCGCCGACCCGACGATGCGCCCGACTTCCGCGAGCACGGCCTCGTCCTCGGCGCGGATGCGGTCGTGGAAGCCGTCGGACTCGTAGTAGGCCGCGACGGCGATCGGCGATGCGCGGCCCGGCATCCACGCGATCGCGACGTCGTTCGTCTTGTTCGCCATCGCCTTCGTGAACGCGGTGCCCGTCTTGTCGCCGACGGTCCACTCGGACGGCAGGCCGGCGCGCAAGCGACGCTTGCCGGTTTCCGTCGCGATCATCCAGCCGCGCAGCCGTTGCATCGAGTCCTTCGAGAGCAGGTCCTCGGTGAACAGGCGCACGACGGTCTCGGCCATCGCGCGCGGCGTCGTCGTGTCGTGCACCTCGCCGGGCAGCACGCGGTTCATCATCGTCTCGTAGCGGTCGAGCCGCGTCTCCGGATCGCCGAGCGCACGCACCAGCTTCGTCACCCGTTCCGGTCCGCCGAGCTTCCGGATCAGCAGGTTCGCCGCGGCGTTGTCGCTCGTGGTCTGCGCGGCTTCCGCGAGGGCGCCGATGCTCATCGCGCCTTGTGCGAGGTTCCTCTCCGTGATCGGCGAGTTCGGCAGCAGGTCGGCCTTCGCGTACGCGAGCTGCTCGTCGAGCGACAGGTGCCCCGCGTCCGCCTCGCGCAGCACGACGGCGCACAGCGGCAGCTTGAACGTCGAGCACAGGCCGAAGCGTTCGTCCTGGCGCCAGCCGAAGCCGCCGTTCGCGTTGAAGTCGAACGCGTACACGCCGAGCCGCCCGCCGCTCGCCTTCTCGAGCGCGGCGAGCTTGTCCACGAAAACGTTCGGCGGCGCCGCGCGCACGAGTGCGGGTCGCGCGAAGCTCGCCGCCGCGGCGGCAACGAGGCCCTTCAGCACGGCGCGGCGCGCCAGGTCGTGGTCGATCATTCGCGTCCTCCGGTGTGGTGCCGCACCGTAGCCGGCTGCAGGTGGCGAAATCATGGCACCCGGCGGCCCATTTTCGGCCATGGACGCGCCGTCCTCGTTCACGTCGAAGTGCGAACTCTCGCGATAGGATTCGCGACCGTTTTACGCGTGTAGCTGCATGTCGCTCGTTTCCCGCCGCCTCGTCCTCCTTTTCGCCGGTGCCTGCACGGTCACGCCGGCGCCCGTCGATGCTGCCGACTGGCAGGCCGGACTCGTCTCGCGTGCCGGCGTGCTCGGCCCGGGCGCGAACGGCGACAGCGCACCGGCCAGCGGTCGCTGGTGGACGGGGCGGTACCTGCTGTTCGCGTCGCGCGCGGCGAATGCCGGCGACGTCGTCGACACCAACAACGCCGATGACGTGTTCCTGCGCGACACGCAGCTCGGCACGACGATCGTCGTGTCGCGCAGCGCGCTCGACCCCACGCGCACCGCGAACGCCGCGTCCACGCCCGTCGCCGTCACGCCGGACGGGCGCTGGGTGCTGTTCGACAGCATCGCCGACGACCTCGTGCCCGGTCAGTTGCCAGGCGTCCGCGGCCAGACCTACCTGTTCGATCGCCAGTCCGGTACGACCAGGCTCGTATCGCACGTCGCCGGCAACCCGCTGCAGATGCCGACGGATTTCGGAGCGTCCGGGTTTGCGGTCAGCGACGACGGCTCGCGCGTGCTGTTCGGTAGCCCGTCGGGACAACTGGCCAGCGGTGTCGCTGCGAGCAGCGGCGCGAACGCATACATGGCCGACCTCTCCGTGGGAACTGCCCGCCTGTTGTCGCACGCGCCTGGCCAGCCGACGCAGCCGGTCTACGCGGCCACTCCGAGCGGATTGAGCGCCGATGGCAACATCGCCCTGTTCCTGGCCATCCCGTCCGCGCAGTCGCTGCAGACGAACGCGTGGACCTACCAATACGACTCGGGCACGTTGACGCTCGTGTCGAGCCGCTTCGACGACGCGACCGCGCCGGTGGGCTCGTCTCGGGCGGTCATGAGCCGGAGCGGTCGATTCGTCGCGCTCCGCGCGAATCCCGGCTTCATCGCCGGGTCGCTCGGCACCGACCTCTACCTCGTCGATCGCGCCGGCAACGCGCGACGGCGGCTGTTCCCGAACGCACCAGCGCCCACCCAGGTCGTACCAGACGGCCCCGATGAGTATCGGCTCGCGTTCGTCGCCGACGACGGAAGCGCATCGATCCGCGCGAACGCGGGCACGCTCGTTCCCGGCGTGAGCGATACGAATGCGAGCCTCGAAGCGCTGTGGGTCGATCCGCTCGGGAATGCGACGCTGGTCTCGCGCCTGGGCGGCTCGGGCAATGTCGCAGGCGGTATCCAGGGAATCTACGACGCGAGCGACGATGGCCGCTGCGTCGTCGTGCGCGGATCCACGGACCTCGTCGCGGGCGCCACGCCGCAATTCGCGGATGCCGTCGTGATCATCGACCGAACCGCTGGCACATCGCGGCTCGCCGCGCATCGCTTCGGTGCGACTACCGTCGTTCCCTCCGATTACGTCGGCCGAGGTGCCGTGGCGACGGACTGCTCCTTCGCTTTCGAATCCGATTCGTGGGACATCGTGTCGCCGCAGGAGCCGTCGAGCTATCGCGACCTGTTCTTCGGGTCGCCCGGCGGCGAGGCCGCGCTCGCCTCGGTGCGTGTCGGCGTCGGCGTGGCCACGAGCGATGGCAAATCCACCGAGGTCCGCATCGCCACCCGCCTTGCGGCCGGCGGCCGCGCCGTCGCGTTCACCGGTACTGGCCATGACGTCACGGTCGGCTATCCGGTCCGCGCGGGCATTCCGACGAACGTCTACGTCGGCGACGACGCGACGCCTGCGCTGTTGTTGTCGCCGGCGCAGGTTCCATTCGTCGCGGACGCCACCCTGTCCGGTTTCTCCCCCGCCGGTACGCACACCCTCTTCAACACGGGGCGCTCGTACCAGGTCCCGGGGACGGTCGACGCGAACGACGACTCCGATGCGTTCCTGAGCGCGGGCGAGGCGATCCCGGCGCTGCTCTCGCATCGCGCGGGCGACGCGCTGACCGCCGGCAACAGCCGGTCCGGCGCAATCGCGTTGAGCGCCGATGCGCGCTGGCACCTCATTCGCAGCCGTGCAACCGATCTCGTGTCGGGCTTCGTCGATGGCAACGCGGAGTGGGCAGACGTCTTCCTGCATGACGCGACGACCGGCACGACGACCCTCGTCTCGCATCGCGTTTCGAGCGTCACGCAAGGCGCGACGGGCCGCTCCGAACCCGTCTCGATGAGCGCTGACGGCCGTCGCGTGCTCTTCGCGAGCGCGGCAAGCGACGTCATCGCGGGCTTCGTCGACCGCAACGGTTCGGACGCCGACGATTTCTATCTGTACGACCGCGCGTCGGGAACGACGACGCTCGTGTCGCATCGTCCGGGTTCGGCGATCGAAGGTGCGAATGGTGGTGCGCCGGTCGGAATCTCCGATCCCATCGGCTCCGTTTCTGCCGATGGAAACTGGGTTCTCTTCGCGAGCGAGGCGACCGACCTCGTCGCGGGCCAGGTCGACGGCAACGCATCGTCGGACCTCTTCCTGTACTCGGTTGCCACGGGGCAGGTAACGCTGGTCAACCACGTCGTGGGCAACCCGACGACAACGGCAGGCTCGTCCACGTGGATCGGGCAGATCAGCGCCGACGGCCGCTATCTGGCATTCGAGTGCGGCGGACCCGGCCTGTTCCCTGGACAGGATCCGAACGCACCATTCCGCGGCGTGCTCCTGCACGATCGCGCGACCGGGCAGCGACGGTTGGTCACGCACACTTTCGCAGGTTCCACGGTCCCCGCGAGCTTCGGCATGTTCGGCGCGATGAGCGCCGATGGCCGATTCATCGCGTGGTCCACGTTCGCGACCGACGTGCTCGCCGGGCTGGTCGACGCGAACGAGCGCGCCGACACCTACGTCTTCGATCTCATCCGCGATGCGTCGACCCTCGTCTCGCATCGCGCCGGCGCGCCGCTGGTCGCGGCGAACGGCGAATCGCTGCCGCAGGGCATCAGCGACGACGGACGCACCGTCGCGTTCCTCTCCGCAGCCACGGACCTCGTCGCAGGCGTCGCCGACGGCAACGCTGCCGTCGACGCCTTCCTCGCGCGCGACCGCGACGATCTCTTCGGGGACGGCTTCGAGGACTGAGGCGCGCCGCGTTGCAATTCCGGTCGCGACGATCTTGCGCGACCTTCGCGACCCGAACCGCAACGCATGACGTTCGACACCGTGCAGGAAGTCGCGCATCGAACTTGCGCGATTTCCGCGTTCGCGAAACCTGCAACGCGGTTCGCGCGTCTAATGATCACGAGCCTGCAGGTGCAGGTTCGTCCACCGACGCAACGGCAGGGACGTCGATGCAGCGGTGGTGTCGAGTCAATCGCCGAACCGGGGATCCGGCACGACAGGAGACGATCATGAAGTCGCGTACGTTGATGGTGTTGCTGTTCACGGCGCTGGCATCGCAGGCGGCGATGGGCCAGCAGGTCACGCTGCAGAGCATCGCGAAGGAGTCGCAGCTTTCGGTGCGCGAAGTGCAGATGGTGCTGAGCCGCGGCCCGAGCTCGTACCACGAGTACCGCACGAGCTATGTCCGCGCGAAGAACCAGCTGTCGCGCGCGGTCGGGCAGGAGCGGCTCAGCGAGCTCGCCGCTGCCTACCAGGCCGGTCGCATTCCGCTCGGTTCGAGCTGATGCTCTCGACATGCATCGGGGTGTCATTCCGCGCGACTAGCAGCCGCCCCATCGGCGGCTGCTGCGCGGAATGGCTGCGAACAGGATGTTCGCTGGGTCGTCCCAACAGCGCGCGTGGCGCCAGGGATGGCGCCGGCCGGGCATCACGCCGCGATCGGCTTCGCAGCGGCGCCGCTGCGCCGCAGCCCGAACCACTGCAGCTCGGCGAACACGAACACCGCGGCCGTCTGCAGCACGAGGAACGCCTTGCCGACGTAGGTCGGCTCGGCGAAGCCGCCGAACGCGAGCAGCGCGCATTCGAGCGCCCAGGCGAAGTTGCCGACGATCACCGCCCACACGGTCCAGCCGGGCAGGCGCGCCTTGCGCGACATCGTGCCGATCACGAGCGCGTAGCCGATGGAGAACAGGCCCGCGCCGAGCAGCAGCGTGGCGGGCAGCGCGAACAGCGTCGCGAGCGGCGTGAAGAACAGCGTGAGCGCGAGGCCGGTGGCGAAGCTCGCGACGGCATCGAGGCGCAGGGCGAAGCGCAGCAGCGGCGAAACGGTGGGGCGGGTCATGGCGTTCTCCTCGTTGATGGCGAGGCAGAGCGTGCGCGCGCGCCGGCTGCCGGTCGATTACCCGCGAGGTAATGCGCGGGCTGCGCCGCCGGCACTACGATGCGCGGCATGGACACGACGCTCGCTGCCACGAACACGACCACCATCGGCCACCAGTTGCGCGACTGGCGCGAGCGCCGGCGGCTGACGCAGCTCGACCTCGCGTGCGACGCCGAAATCTCGACGCGCCACCTGAGCTTCCTCGAGACCGGCCGCTCGAAGCCGAGCCGCGAGATGGTGCTGCACCTCGCCGAGCTGCTCGACGTGCCGCTGCGCGAGCGCAATGCGATGCTCGTTGCCGCGGGCTTCGCGCCCGTGTTCCGCGAGCGCGCGCTCGACGATCCCGCGATGGCGCGCGCGCGCGACGCGCTGCAGATCGTGCTCACCGCGCACGAGCCGTATCCGGCGATCGTCGTCGACCGCCACTGGAACCTGCGGATGTCGAATCGCGCCGCGCATCGCCTGCTCGCGGGCATCCCGCCCGAGAAGCTCGCGCCGCCCGTCAACGTGCTGCGGCTCAGCCTGGAGCCCGATGGCCTCGCGAAGCACATCGTGAACCTCGGCGAATGGCGCGCGCACCTGCTCGCGCGCCTGCGCACGCAGGTGGCAGCGAGCGGCGATGCCACGCTGCGTGCGTTGCACGAGGAGCTCGCCGCGCTGCCGCCGCTGCCGGACGAGACGCGCAACCCGCCGTCGACGCCGTTCCCCGACGTCGTCGTGCGCCTCGAGATGGAGTCGCCGCTCGGCCGCCTCGCGCTGTTCTCGACGATCACCGTGTTCGGCACGCCGGTCGACGTGACGCTCGCCGAGCTCGCGCTCGAGGCGTTCTATCCCGCGGACGAGCAGACGGCGCAGCTGCTGCGCGCGATGGCGTCCGCCGACGCCTGACGCGCGCGGCGCGTCAGTTCGAGACGAACACCCAGCCGTTGGTGAAGTCGCTGGTGTTCAGCGTCTGTCCGGCGGTGTTCACGCGCGCGCACGCGCCGACGGTCAGGACGCCGTTCACGCCGGGAACGGTGCTGCCGGTCGCCGCATGCGCCGTCTTGAGCGTGCCGACGTTGATCGACAGGTAGTTGTTGGCGCCGGGGAACAGGAAGATCTGGCCAGCGCCCTGGCGCCAGCACAGCGTGTAGTCGACGTTCGCGGTGCCGCTCGCGGTGGCGAACGACGCGGTGGCGGCCGCCGTGAGCCGCTGGGTGCTCGTCACGGTGATGTTCGCCGTGCCGCCGACGAACGCGAACGACGTGCTTTGTGCGAGCGGCGTGATGGCGCCGCTGAACGTGGCGACCGCGACGATGCCCGTCGGTCCCGGCGGGCCCTGCTGTCCCTGCAGTTCGTTCGCGCTGAAGCCGTCGACCGTGTCGGCGTTGATCGCGTACGGCGTGGGCGTCACGCGCTGGCGCGGGTTCAGCGGCACGAAGCTCGACGCGGGCGCCTGCACTTCGACGGCGAGCCAGATGGGCTGGCCGAAGAACGTGCCCACGTTGCCGAAGTCGAGCGTCGTGCTGAACACGCCGTCGACCACCTCGAGCGGGGGCGTCAGGACCGCAGGCACGAGCGGGTTGCCGCCGTTCTCCTGCGCGTAGGCCGTCACGCGCAGCACGTAGCCGCTGCCGTT
>CALKUS010000225.1 GCA_937996755.1 uncultured Pseudomonadota bacterium
GTTCATCGTGCGCAGGAACGCGGACGGCGTGGGCTCGCGCAGCGCGCCGGACAGCTCCTGCCACACACGCTCGGGCACGAGGTGCGCGAGCTCGCCGTCGGCGACCATGCGCGCCATCAGCGCCTGCGTTTCCGGCGCGACCGTGAAGCCGAGCGACGCATAGCGCGCGGCGAATCGCGCGACGCGCAGCACGCGCACCGGATCCTCGACGAACGCGTCGGAGACGTGGCGCAGCACGCGCGCCTCGAGGTCGGCGCGCCCGCCGAACGGATCCACGATGCGGCCGTCGTCGGCGCGCGCCATCGCGTTGATCGTGAGGTCGCGGCGGCGCAGGTCGTCCTCGAGCGTCACGTCGGGCGCCGCATGGAACGCGAAGCCGTGGTAGCCCGGGCCGGTCTTGCGCTCGATGCGCGCGAGCGCGTATTCCTCGTGCGTCTGCGGGTGCAGGAACACGGGGAAGTCCTTGCCGACCGGGCGGAAGCCGAGCGCGAGCATCTCGGCCGGCGTGGCGCCCACGACGACGTAGTCACGGTCGGCGCCTTCGCGCCCGAGCAGGTCGTCGCGCACGGCGCCGCCGACGAGGTAGGTCTGCATCCGACCACCGCTGGCGAACGTATCGGGGCGAGGATAACGTAAGGGCCGCGCTCGGCCCGTCGGGGAGACGCTGCCATGTTCCGCACTTTCACGATCGTCCTCGCGCTCGCGCTGTCCGCGTGCGCCGCGCAACCGAAGGAAGAACCGGCCGCGGCAGCGCCGGCGGGCGACGGCTACGCCGTCACGCCCGGTACGCCGCAGGGCGACGATGCGCTGTACCGGGCGCTCGGCGGCCTGCCCGCGATCACCGCCGTGGTCGACGAGGCGCTCGTCCAGATCGGCGCCGACCTGCGCATCAACATCCTGTTCGCCGATTCCGACATGAAGTACGTGCGCGCGCGCCTGATCGAGCAGATCTGCGCCGCCACCGGCGGTCCGTGCACCTACACCGGCCTGTCGATGGAGGAAGCGCACAGCGGCCAGGACATCTCGCCCGAGGAATTCGGCTATTTCGTCGAGGACCTGGTCGCGGCGATGAACAAACTGAAGGTGCCCGCGACGCAGCAGCAGGATTTGCTCGCCCTCCTGGGCTCGATGCAAGGGCAGGTGGTCGGGCAGTAGCGAGGCTCGGGCTGTACCGCCCAGTTGCGCAGCGGCTGTACCACCGCACTTCGCGGCGGGTTTTACAATCTTGTTGGAAGTGAGGTGCGCGTTCGCATCCTCGGGGCGAAGAGCAGGGCGGAGTGCGATGGGATGTCCGCGACGCTTCCGGTCTCGCCGCGACGCATTTGCAAGGAGGATTCGGTAGGCGCGCACCTTGTGCGCGATAGGCGAATGGCTCGAGGAAACTCGTCGCGCTGCAGATGGTTCCCCCAGGGCACGCCCTGGACTGACACCAGAGCGGGTTGTACAGCCTGGCTTCGACGCAGCCATCTGCCGCGCACTCGTGTTCTCCGAAGGACTCGCCGATCGCGCACAAGGTGCGCTCCTACCGAATCCTCCCTGGAGCAGAGTGCGCCGCCAGTCCCGACGCGCCGCCTCGCTGCCGACCGCACCCCGCCTTGCTCTTCGCCCCGAGGATGCGAAAGCGCACCACGCTACGAAGTGCGGTGGTCCAGCCGCTCCGTAGCTACGGCCGAGTCGAAGCCTTCGCCGGCGTCGCAGGCGTCGGCGCGGCCACAGGCAACGCGCAAACCACCGATCGCATCACCACCGGCGTCGCCGTCGCCATCCCCAACCGCTGCCGCAACGACCTCGCCTGGTTGCGCAGGCGCCAGTCGTAGATCACCGAGAACGCCATGACGCGCGCGACGTACTCGCGCGTCTCCCGGTACGGGATCGTTTCGATCCAGAGGTCGGTGTCGAGCATCGGGCGCTGCGCGAGCCAGCGGTCGACTGGCGCGGGGCCCGCGTTGTACGACGCGGTCGCGAGCCATTCGCGGCCGTTGTAGCGCGCGAGCACGTCGGCGAGGTAACCGGTGCCGATCGGGATGTTCACGGCGGGCCGGAACAGGTCGTTCGGCGCGACGTAGCGTACGTGCTCGCGCTTCGCGAGCCGCTTCGCGTTCACCGGCAGCACCTGCATGAGGCCGCGCGCGTCCGCAGCGGAGCGGGCGTCGACGGCCCACGCGCTTTCCGAGCGGATCAGGCCCATCACCCACGCCACCTCGAGGCCCTTGCGCCGCGCCGCCGACTCGATCGTGTCGCGATGCTCGATCGGGAAACGCAGCGCGTAGTAGCGCAGGTCTTCCGGCGCGAGCAGCGACAGCGGGCCGCGATCGGTCCAGCCGCGGTCGAGCGCGAGCTTCACGGCGACGCGGCGCTCGTCGCCGTGCAGGCGTGCGAACGCGTGCAGCCATTCGCGCCGCGATTCGGCGACCCAGCCGAGCGCATGCGCCTCGAACGCGCGACGCAGTGCGCGGCGCTTCGCCACGCGCGCGCGCAGCGCCGCGTCGTCGGGCGGCTCGAGCGCGCAGATGGAATACGGCTTGCCCGCGCGATCCGCCGCGAGGAAGCCGTGGAAATTCGCTTCGCCGGCGAGCGCGTCGAACAGCGCTTCCGCCTCGGCGGTGCGGCCGTCGCGCTCGA
The DNA here is from genome assembly GCA_937996755.1 of uncultured Pseudomonadota bacterium. Taxonomy (GTDB): domain Bacteria; phylum Pseudomonadota; class Gammaproteobacteria; order Xanthomonadales; family Ahniellaceae; genus CALKUS01. Next base: position 2,623 of record CALKUS010000225.1, read on the forward strand.
GGAGGCGCGCGCGCAGGTAGCGGAAGCGCGGATCGGCCAGCTGCGTCGTCGACATCGCCTCGACCGCCTTCAGCGCCGCTGCCCAGTCGCCGGCCGCGAGCCACGTGCGCACGCGCCACTCGCGCAGCGCGTCGTCGAACGCCGCGTCGGGCACGCGCGCCATCCAGGCGCCCGCGTCGGGCGCGTAGTTCGCGGCCTTCCAGAGCGCGATCGCGGCGAGCGCACGGCCGCGCTCGGTTTCGTCGGGGCGGAAGCGCTTTTCGACATCGGGCCAGCGCGTGGCAGCAGCGTCGTGGTCGCGGCGCGCGAGCTGCGCGACCAGCAGGAAGGCGAGCGCGCGGCGCCGCCCCGTGTCGGGCCAGCTGCCGACGTTCGCGAGCGCCTTGCCCGGATCGGCGAGCGCCGCGGACCACGCGAGCGCCTCGGGCCGCTGCGCCGGCGACAACCCGGCGGCGAGCGCACGCACGAGCGCGGTTTCGCGCTGCGCCGCGGCGAGCTCGATGCGCCGCCAGCGCAGCTCGTCGGTCAGCTTGCCGCTGCGCTGCAACCAGGCGATCACGGCATCGCACGCCGGCGGCAGCGATTTCGGCGAGAGCCACAACGATTCCGCTTCCGTCGCGAGCGCCGGCGTCTCCCGTTCCGCGCGGCGCGCTTCCACGTAGGCGCAGCGCAGGCCCGCGTCGTCGCGCGGCCGCCATTCGCTGCGCAACTCGGCCCAGCGGTGCTCGCGTGCGAGGCGCGCGAGCCAGCGCGTGCGCAGGTCGTTTGCGAGCCACGAGCCGCGTCGTGCCTTCAGGAACGCCAGCACCGGCTTCGCGTCGAGGCGGTCGAGGTCGCGAACGAGCGCCGCGTGTTCGAGGTACGGATACAGCGGGTAAGCTGCGAGCCCCTGCGCGAGTTGTTGCCAGCGTCCCGGCGGGCCGTGCTGCGCGGCGTCGTATGCGGCGAGGAAGGCGCGGCGATCGGCGGCGGATGGGTCGGCCGGCTGCGCGGCTACGGCGAACGGAACGAGGCACAGCAACAGCAACGCGCAGGACGAACGCAGGATGGCGATCACGGCGGAACGGCGGGCGAGCGACGGCAGGAGCCGCATTCTACTGGGTGCGGACATTTCGTCCGTGGCGAATCGCGGGCCATGAGCGCGCTCGCGATCGCGATGTACCTCGCGGTGGGCGCGGCGGCCGGGTTGCTCGCCGGGCTGCTCGGCGTCGGCGGCGGGCTCATCATCGTCGCCGCGCTCGCATTCGTGCTGCCGGCGCAGGGCGTGCCCGCCGATGCGGTGATGCACGTCGCGCTCGCGACATCGCTGGCCAGCATCCTCGCGACGTCGCTGTCGTCGTCGCGCGCGCATGTGAAGCGTGGTTCCGTGATCTGGCCGTCGGTGTGGTCGCTCGTGCCCGGCCTGCTGGTGGGTGGCGCGCTCGGCGCACTGCTCGCGTCGCGGCTGCCGGGCGACGTGCTGCGCTACGGCGTCGCGGGCTTCTGCGCGCTCGCCGGCATCCAGTTGTGGCGCGGGAAGCAGGCGCCCGAAGGCGACGCGGGCGCGGCGCCGAAAGGGCCGCTGTTGTCGCTCGCCGGCGTCGGCATCGGCGCGCTGTCGGCGCTCGTGGGCATCGGCGGCGGCAGCATGACCGTGCCGTTGCTCGTCGCGATGGGCGCGCGCCCGGTGCGCGCGGTCGGCACGTCGGCGACCTGTGGTTTCGCGATCGCGCTCGCGTCGGCGGCGGGCTACGTGGTGGGTGGCCACGACGCGAGCGGATTGCCCCGTGGCTCGATCGGCTTCGTCTACCTGCCGGCCGCGATCGGGATCGCCGCCGCGAGCGTGCTCTGCGCGCCGTACGGCGCAGCGCTCGCGCACCGGCTGAAGGGCCGCCAGCTCACGCGCGTGTTCGCGGGGTTCCTCTGGGTGATGGGGGCGTCGCTGCTGCTGTCCCGGTGAGCGGGGAGCGGGGAACGGAGAGCGGGGAGCGGCAAGAGCAGCGCGCCGCCTTGCCCTTGCCGCTCCCCGCTATCCGCTTACCGCTCTCAGAACACGCAACTCTCCGGCAGCTCCACCGTCATCGCCACGGGCAGGTGGTCCGACACCCGCAGCGGCGGCACCTCGAGCGTCAGCGGCGCGAGCGCCTGCGACACGAGGATGTGGTCGATCGCGCGGTTCGGGCTCCAGCTCGGGAACGTGTGCGCGACGCACGCGGGCGGCAGCATGTGGCCGCGGTCGAACAGCGCGCGCAGCTCGGCGCTCTCGGCCGTGCAATTGAAGTCGCCCATCAGCACCACGTGCGGGTGCTCGCCGATGATCTCGGCCAGGTAGTCGATCTGCAGGCGCCGCGCGCGCGCGCTCAGCGCGAGATGCGCGATCAGCACGTGCAGGCCGCTGCGCTTCGTGCCGAAGCGCACTTCGAGCACGCCGCGGCCCGGGATCGCGCCGGGCAGGCGATGGTCGAGCACCTCGGTCGGTTCCATGCGCGACAGCAGTCCATTGCTGGGCTCGGCGATGCGCGCGACGCGCCGGTTCGGCTGGTGGCTCCAGTACGGGAAGCCCGCCGCTTCGGCGAGGAAGTGCACCTGGTTGCGGAAGCCCGAGCGCAACGACCCGGCATCGGCTTCCTGCAGCGCGACCAGGTCGTAATCGGCGACGAGGTTCGCGACCTGCGTGAGGTTGCGACTCTTGCCCGCGTGCGGCAGCACCTGCTGCCAGCCGCGCGTGACGTACTCGCGGTAGCTCTGTACGTCGGAGCCGGCCTGGATGTTGAAGCTGAGCAGCTTCAACACGCGGCGCTGGCCGCTCTCCGTCGCTGCCGCGCTGGCTGCCGTGCCCATGCAGCAAGGCTAGTGACGCGCGATGGGCCCCGCAAGGACTCGCGCGTGACGGTCCGTCACGCGCGTGGGGGCGTCACTGCGCGGCCATGGCCGCGGTTTCCTTCGCGATGAGCTGGTTCACCACGTTGAACACGTTCGGATAGCCCGCCGCCGTCTGGCCCGTGACGCGGTACTTGCCGGCGACGAGGATGGTCGGCGTGCTGAGCGCCTCGTAGCGGGTCAGCATCTGCGTGGTCTGCTTCATCCGCGCGTTCACCGCGAACGAGTTCGCGGCGGCGAGGAAGTCCGCCTTCGGCACGCCGAGCTTCTCGTACACGCCGGCGAGGTCCTCGAGCGTCGCGATCTTCACCTTGTCCTTGAACACCGCGTCGAACACGCCCTGGTGCACCTTGTCGGCCATGCCGAGCGCCTCGGCGGCGAAATAGCCGCGCGCGAACACGTCGAACGGTCCGCCGAGCGGCGCCGCGAGATAGGTGAAGTGCACGTTCGCCGGCTTCGACTTCAGCCAGCCGTTCACCATCGGCTGGAAGTCGTAGCAGTGGATGCAGGTGTGGTTGAAGACTTCGATGACCTCGATCTGCCCGGCCGGCGCGTTCGTCGGCTGCGCCGGCTCGACGTTCTCGTAGCCGGGGCCCGCCGGCGCAGGCTGCGCGGCAGCCAGCGGCGCGACGAGCGCGAGCAGCAGCGCGGCGATGCCGCGACGGCTCACGACTTGCCCCCGGCCGCCAGCTCCTTGGCGACGAGGTAGTCGACCACGTCGAACACCTTGTCGGCTGAGCCGGCCGACTGGCCGGTCACGCGGTACTTGCCGGCGACGACGACGGTGGGCGTGCCGTCGATGCCGTACTGCGGCACGAGCGCCTTCGAGTGCTCGATGCCCGCCATCGTCGTCATCGAATTGAATGCGCTCAGGAAGGCGTCGGGCTTCACACCGTACCCGGCGTACCACTGCGCGAGCTCGTCGAGCGAGGCGAAGTTCTTCTTCTCCTCGTGCAGCGCCTTGAACATCGGGCCGTGCGTCTTCTCGACGATGCCCAGCGAGTCCGCGGCGTAGTAGGCCTTCGCGAAGCCTTCCCACTGCGCATTCCACGCGGCGGGCAGGTACGTGAACACCACGTTCTTCGACTGCTTCGCGCGCCACGCATCGACCAGCGGCTGGAAGTGCGCGCAGTGGATGCAGGCATAGCTGAACACCTCGACCACCTCGACCTTGCCGGCCGGGGCCGACGTCGCGACCGGCGGATCGATCGGGAAGTACTGCGTGCCCGACTGGAACGGTTCCGTCGGTGCCTGCGCCTGGCAGGCGGACACGAACGCCAGCGACACGACAACGAGCATCAGGCGCCACAGCATGCGGGAATCTCCGGGACTTTCGCGGGCAGGCAGGATTGCCCGGCCGCGCTGAACGTGCGCTTGAGACAGGACGGGCGCGCCGGAGTTCCGGTCGCGCCCGCTCACGACGGCTGCGATGGGACGAGCGTCCCGCGCGTCAGCCCGAGGGCGTGGCGGCGGGCTCGACCGTCGCGGGCGCGACGGCGGGCTGGGCGGTCGGCGCCATCGCGCCGGCTGCACCGGCCGCGGCCGTTTCGCCGGGCGTCACGTGGTGCAGGCCCTCGATGTAGCTCGCCAGTGCCTCGATGTCGTCGTCCGACAGGTTCGCCGCGACCGTCGCCATCACCGGATTCGCGTCGTCGTCCGTGCCGAGCACGAGGCCGTCGCGGAACGCCGTGAGCTTCGCTTTCGTGTAATCGGCGTGCTGGCCGCCGATCGCGGGATAGGCCGCTCCCGGGTTGCCGCGCCCGGCCGGGCCGTGGCAGGCCATGCAGGCGGGCAGGCCGGCGTCGTGGTCGCCGCCGCGGAACAGGGCCTGGCCCTTGTCGCGGAACGCCTCGTCGCCCGTACCGGGCATCACCGCCTTGGCGGCGAAGAACGCGCCCACGTCGCGCATGTCCTGCGGCGACAGCATGGCCGCGAACGGCTGCATCACCGGATTCTGGCGCTGGCCCGACTTGAACAGCTTCAGCTGGCGCGCGATGTAGCGCTCGTTCTGGCCGGCCAGCTTCGGGTACTGCGGGTCGGCGGAATTGCCGTCCAGGCCGTGGCACGCGCCGCAGGCGGCGGCCTTCGCCTCGCCCTTCGCGGGATCGCCGGGTTGGGCGGCGGCGTACGCCGCGGCGTCGTCGGCGGCCGGCTGCGCGGCGGGCGCTGCCGCGTCCGGCGCTGCCGTCGTGGCGGCGTCGGCCGCGGCCGCAGCCGCTTCCGCAGCCGGCGTCGGTGCAGCCGTTTCCTGCGCGGCGAGCGCGCCGGCGGCGAACAGGGCAACGAGGGCCACGGGCAGGCGGATGCGCATAGACAACGACTCCATGAGGCGGTACATGATACGAGCGGGTTGCGCCGGGAGAAGGGCAGCGGCACCGCATTTCCGCCGGCCCTCCCGGGCTGGGAAAACAACGCGGCGCGCCTGGCGCAAAGCCGCGGATTTATACCAGTGGCGCAACGACATGGTCAATTTGCGAAAGCCCGGTAAACGCGGCGGGAACGCACGCGAATCCGCGTCGCGCGGCGCCGTGAAGGCGCCGTGGTGGACGCGCCTGGAATTCGTGCTCGCCGCGCACGAGCTCGGGCAGCTGCCGGACGATTCCGGCGTCGAGGTCGCGGTCGCCGGGCGCTCCAACGCCGGCAAGTCCAGCGCGATCAACGCGATCACCGCGCAGGCCAAGCTCGCCCGCACCAGCAAGACCCCCGGCCGGACGCAACAGCTCGTGGTGTTCCAGCTCGACCCTGCGCACCGCGTGATCGACCTGCCCGGCTACGGCTATGCCCAGGTGCCGCCGCAGCTGCGCGACCACTGGCGTGCGACGATCGACCGCTACTTCGGCACGCGCCGCTCGCTGCGCGGGCTGCTGCTCGCGATGGATTCCCGCCATCCGCTCACCGAGTTCGATTCGTTGATGCTCGAGTATTGCGCCGCGCGCGGGCTCGCCTGCCACGTGCTGCTCACCAAGGCCGACAAGCTCACGCACTCGCAGTCGCTCGCGGTGATGCGCCAGGTCGCGGGCGCGCTCGGCAGCGGGCCGGAGGTGGCCAGCGCGCAACTGTTCTCGGTGCCGAAGAAGATCGGCATCGACAGCGCCCGCGCCGTGCTCGGCAACTGGCTGGGCCTGGGCGAGGGCTGAGCGCGCCGGGGCGACTTGCGGCGCGGCCCGGGCGGCCCCATCTGGAGCGTTCAGGCGGAGCGAGGAGGCAGGGATGTCGGGGCCCAGCACGGTCAGGGAAGTACCGCTCGAGCGGCGTGAGCAGCTCGTGGCCTACATCGCCGAAGGCGGCCGGCCGCGCGCCGACTGGCGCATCGGCACCGAGCACGAGAAGTTCGGATTCCGCACGGACGACCTGCGTCCCCCGACCTGGGACGGCGAACGCGGCATCCGCGCGCTGCTCGAAGGGCTCACGCAGTTCGGCTGGCAGCGCGTCGAGGAGAACGGTGCCCTGATCGCGCTGCTGCGCGACCAGGCGTCCGTGACGCTGGAGCCGGCCGGCCAGCTGGAGCTGTCCGGCGCGCCGCTCGAAACGATCCACGAGACCTGCTGCGAGGTCGACCGCCACCTCACTGAAGTGCGCAGCGTCGCCGACCGGCTCGGCCTCGGCTTCCTCGGCATGGGCTTCCAGCCGAAATGGAAGCGCGACGAGATGCCGTGGATGCCGAAGGGCCGCTACAAGATCATGCGCGAGTACATGCCGAAGCGTGGTTCGCTCGGCCTCGACATGATGACGCGCACCTGCACCGTGCAGGTGAACCTCGACTTCGCGAACGAAGCCGACATGGTGCGCAAGTTCCGCGTGTCGCTCGCGCTGCAGCCGATCGCGACCGCGTTGTTCGCCGATTCGCCGTTCACCGAAGGCAAGCCGAACGGGTTCCTCTCGTTCCGCTCGCACGTCTGGAGCGACACCGATCCCGACCGCACGGGCATGCTCGGCTTCGTGTTCGAGGACGGCTTCGGCTACGAGCGCTACGTCGATTACCTGCTCGACGTCCCGATGTACTTCGTCTACCGCGACGGCAAGTACATCGACGCGAGCGGCCAGTCGTTCCGCGCGTTCCTCGACGGCAGGTTGCCGGCATTGCCCGGCGAGCGGCCGACGCTGAAGGACTGGGCCGACCACATGACGACCGCGTTCCCCGAAGTGCGCCTGAAGCGCTACCTCGAGATGCGCGGCGCCGACGGCGGCCCGTGGAACCGGCTGTGCGCGCTGCCCGCGTTCTGGGTGGGCCTGCTGTACGACGACACCGCGCTCGACGCGGCGTGGGACCTCGTGCGCGACTTCACGCTCGAGGAGCGCGAGCGCCTGCGCAACGACGTGCCGCGCACGGCGCTGAAGACACCGTTCCGCGGCGGCACCGTGCGCGACCTCGCGCTGCGTGCGCTGGAGATCTCCGGCCACGGCCTCGCGCGCCGCGCGCGGAAGAACTCGCGCGGCGCCGACGAAGCGATGTTCATCGAGCCGCTGGTCGAATTCGCGCAGGCCAACCAGACCCCCGCCGAGCGCAAGCTGGAGCTTTTCCACTCGAAGTGGGGCGGGTCGGTCGACCCGGTGTTCCGGGAGTATGCCTACTAGCGAGCGAGTACGAGTATGAGCAGGAGCATGAGTGCGCTATCTGCCGGTCCGCGCAGGCCTGCCGGGTCGCCAGCTCATGCTCCGACTCATACTCATACGGCGCCCGGCCTCATACGGCGCTCGGCGATCAGGCCGACTGCACATCCGCGAGCACCCAGCCGCCGCGGCCGAGCAACCAGTCCAGCCGCTGCTTCAGGATCGAATGCGGGAGCGACGTGGTGACGACGAGCTCGAGCTCGTAGCGGCGCTCGCCGGTCTTCGCTTCGGCGTGCGGGTCGATCGCGCCGAGCGACGCGTCCACTTCGTCCGGCTCGGGCTGCTTCGCGCGCCATTTCTCGAACAGCGCGGGCGAGCGCAGCGCGCTCGCGACGGCCTGCGCGAGCTCGCCGGGGCTGGTCGCGTCGAACGAAAGGTCGGGGTCGGCGCCGCGCGCCGTGGCGACGTCGGCGACGCGGAGGAAATAGCGCTGTCTCGGCATGGCGGGTTCCTCGGCAATCCCGCCAGCCTAGCCGCGAACGCGCGCGATGCGGCGCGCGTTCGCGAACGTTCACGCGGCGGAGCCTGCGCGGCAGAAGCGATCGTCAGGATTCGTGAGCGCGCAGTAGATCGGCTTCCGCCGCGCAGGCTCCTGGGACGGATCAGGCGTGCACGGCTTCGCCGTCGACGTCGACCAGCTTCTCGCGGTGCCTGCGCGCCAGCAGCGTGTAGAAGGCCGGCACGACGAACAAGGTGAACACGGTGCCGATCGTCATGCCGCCGACGATCACCCAGCCGATCTCCTGGCGCGCTTCGGCGCCCGCGCCGCTCGACATCGCGAGCGGGATCGCGCCGAGTACCATCGCGCCCGTCGTCATCAGGATCGGCCGCAGTCGCAGCGACGCCGAGTCGATCACCGCCGCGAGCCGGTCCATGCCTTCCTCGACGCGCTGGTTCGCGAACTCGACGATCAGGATGCCGTGCTTCGCAATCAGGCCGATCAGGGTGACGATGCCGATCTGGCTGTAGATGTTCCAGGTGCCGCCGGAAAGCTTCAGCGCCACGAAGGCGCCGAATGCGGCGAGCGGCACGGCGAGCAGGATGACGAACGGATCGATGAAGCTCTCGAACTGCGCCGCGAGCACGAGGTAGATGAACGCGAGCGCGAGCACGAGCAGGAAGCCGACGGCGGACGCGGCCGTACGGAACTCGCGCGACTGGCCGGAAAGGTCGTACGTGGCCTTGTCGCCCGCGACGCGCTTCAGCGCCGCGCCCATGTACTCGATCGCCTCGCCGAGCGAATACCCCGGCTGGAGCGTCGCCGAGAGCGTCGCGGAACGCAGCTTGTTGAAGTGGTTGAGCTCGCGCGGCGCGACCGATTCCGTCACGTCGAGCACGTTCGCGAGCTGCACCACCTGGCCGCTCGTGCCGCGCACGTAGACGTCGGTGAGCGCGTCCGGCGTGGAGCGGCCCGCGCGATCCACCTGCATCAGCACGTCGTACTGCTCGGAGCCGCGCTTGAAGCGCGTCACCTGGCGGCCGCCCATCAGCGTCTCGAGCGTCCGGCCGACCGTCGTGACGTCCGCACCCACGAGCGCCGACTTGTCGCGGTTGATGTTGATGCGCAGCTCGGGCTTGTTCATCTCCAGGTCCGAGCGCGGGTTCTGGATCTTCGGGTTCTTCGCGAGCTCGGCCTGCAGCTTCTGCACGATCGAGTTCAGCTCGTCGAAGCTCTCCGTCGTCAACACCACGAACTGCACGTCGCCACCGAGGAAGTCGCCGCCGAGCGGCGGCGGCACGTTCGGGAACGCCATGATCCCGGGGATAGCCATGAACTTCCCGAACAGCTCCTGCTGGATCTCGGTCGCGCTGCGCTTGCGGTCCTTCCAGTCCTTCAGGCCCGGGAACGAGATCGTGTTCGTGATCTGCGGCCAGCCCACGAACAGGAAATAGCGGTCGATCTCGGGGATGCCGGCATAGATCTGCTCGATCTGCTTCGCGTAGCGGTCCATGAACTCGAGCGTGGCGCCTTCCGGCCCCATGCCGAACGTGAGCACGAAGCCCGGGTCTTCCTTCGGCGCGAGCTCCCTCGGCAGCGTGGACCAGAGCGCCCACGCACCGCCGGCGAGGAGGACTGCCAGCGCGATGACGACGAGCCTCAGCCTGAGCGCGACCGTCAGCCCGCGCCGATACGCGTCAACCAGCCCGTTCAGCGCGCGCTCCCCGAGCTCGTAGAACTTGCCCGGATTGTCCTTGTGGCGCAGCAGGCGGCTGGACATCATCGGCGACAGCGTCAGCGCGACGAAGCCCGACACGATCACCGCACCGGCGAGCGTCAGGGCGAACTCGGTGAACAGCTTGCCCGTGCGGCCGGCCGAGAACGCGATCGGCAGGTATACCGCGGCGAGCGTGAGCGTCATCGCGACGACCGCGAAAGCGATTTCCTTCGAGCCCCGCAGCGCCGCGTCGATCGGCTTCATGCCGTTCTCGATGTGGCGATGGATGTTCTCGAGCACGACGATCGCGTCGTCCACGACCAGGCCGATCGCGAGCACCATCGACAGCAGCGTGAGCGTGTTGATGGAGAAGCCGAGCGCGTACATGATCGCGAACGCGCCCACGAGCGACACCGGGATCGTCACGAGCGGGATCAGCGTCGCGCGCAGCGTGCGCAGGAACAGGAAGATCACCAGCGCGACGAGCACGAGCGCCTCCACGATCGTCTCGTACACCGACTTGATCGACGCGGCGATCGGGATGGTCGAGTCGTACGCCATTTCCACGCTCATGCCCTCGGGCATCTGCGCGCTGATCAGCGGCAGCGCCTTGCGCAGTCCTTCCGCGATATCGAGGGGGTTCGCCGTCGACTGCTTGATGATGCCCAACGGCACGGCCGGCTTGCCGTTGAAGCGTCCGATCGAGCGCAGGTCGGACGGCCCGAGCTCCACGCGCGCGACGTCGCCGAGACGCACGAGGTAGCCACCCTCGTCCTTCAGGATCACGTCGCGGAATTGCGCGGGCGTCGCGAGGTCGGTCTGCGCGAGCACGGTGAACTCGCGCGCCTGGCTCTCGATGCGGCCGGCCGGGATCTCCGCGTTCTGCCGGCGCAGCGCCTGCTCGACGTCGTCGGCCGTCACCGAGTACGCGGCCATGCGGTCGGGGTTGAGCCAGATGCGCATCGCGTACTGCGCCGCGAACACGCGCGCCTGCGCCACGCCCGGGATCGCCTGCAGGCGGTCCTTCACGAGACGCTGCGCGTAATCGGCGACTTCCAGTTGCGAGTGCTTCGAGGAATTGAACGCGAGCCAGATGATCGGCTGCGCGTCCGCTTCCTGTTTCTGCACGATCGGCTCGTGCGCGTCCTGCGGCAGCACTTCGCGCGCCTGGTTCACGCGGTCGCGCACGTCGGACGCCGCGTCGTCGGGATCGCGGTCGAGGTTGAACACGACCGTCACCTGCGAGCCTTCGGCGCGCGAGGTCGAGGTGATGAAGTCGACGCCTTCGATGCCGGCGATCGCGTCCTCGATCGGCTTGGTGATCTGCGACTCCATGACGGCCGCGTTCGCGCCCGGGTAGCCGGTCGCCACGGTCACGACCGGCGTGTCGATCTTCGGCACCTGCCGCACGGGCAGGCGCTGGTAGCAGATCAGGCCGATCAGCACGATGATCAGGTTGACGACGATCGCGAGGACCGGCCGCCGGATCGAGAGCTGCGGAAGCGTCATGTTCGATTCTCCTGCGCACGCCGGCCGCGAGGGCGGCGCGCGCTCGTCGTCACGTCTTCGCGGGGGCGGCCGCGGGCGCGGGCGGCGCCTTCGGCGGCGCGGCGCCCGGCGCCGGCACGGGCTGCACGGGCGAGCCCGGGCCGATCTTCAACTGTCCGGCGGTGATCACCTGCGCACCGGGCTCGAGACCCTTCACGATCTCGACCTTGCCGTTCGCGCGCGTGCCCGTGGTCACTTCGACGAGCTCGGCCTTGCCGCCCTTCACGACGTACACGAACTGCTTGTCGCCCTGCGGCCACATCGCCTGCTCGGGCACGAGCAGCGCGTCGTCGCGGCTGCCGAGCTCGAGCGTCACGCGCGCGAACAGGCCGGGCCGCAGGCGCCCGTCGTCGTTGTCGAGCACGGCGCGCAACGCGACGTTGCGCGCCTGCGGATCGACCATCGCGTCGACCGCATAGACGGTGCCGGGGAATTTCTCGCCGGGGAACGCGTCGAGCTGCACCGTCACCGCCTGGCCCGCGGCGATCTTGCCGAGGTGGATCTCCGGCACGCGGAATTCGAGCTTCAGCGGATCGAGCTGCACGAGGTCGACGAGCGCCTGGCCCGCCTCGACGTATTCGCCGGGGCTGACCTGGCGCAGGCCGACGACGCCCTCGAACGGCGCCGTGATGGTGGTCTTCGCCAGGCGCGTCTTCGCCGACGACAGGCGCGCATCGTTCACCGCGAGCTCGGAACGCTTCGCATCGACGTCCTGCTGCGAGATGAGCTTCTGCGCGGAGAGCTCGTCCGCGCGCTTCGCGTCGCGCTGCGACTTGTCGCGCGTCGCCTGCCACTCGCGCACTTCCGCGCGCACCAGGCTGGCGTCGAGCGTGAACAGCGGTGCGCCGGCGGCGACGCGCTGGCCGTCCTCGAAGTGCACCTTCTCGATCTTGCCGGCGACTTCCGGACGTACCGTCACGGCCTCGTTCGCCTTCAGCGTGCCGACCGCGGAAATCGTGCTGCTCAGCGATTGTGGCGCGACCTGAACCGTCTCGACGGCGGTCGGCGGCATCTGGCCGCCCGGGCCGCCCTGGGCGAGCGCATCGAGGCCCAGCAGCGAGCAGGCGAGGAAGAGGAGGTGGCGGCGCATGTCGGCTCCGGGAGTCGGCAGGAATGGGCACGCGCGCGTTCGCGCGGAACCGCGAACGGGCACGGTAGCACGCACTCCGGCGGCGGGGCCGTGCCGGAAGTTGTGCATGGATATTGTTGTTTCAGCGTGTGACGCGCGCCAGCGCGGCGGCGGCCGCGGCATCGTACCCGCCGCCGGCGGCATGGGCGAAATGCGCCAGGCAGGGCAGGCCGACGATACGCGCGATCGTGGCGAGCGCCTCGTCCGCGCGGGCGAGCGAAGGGTCGACGCTGTTCGCGACCCAACCGAAGATGCGGCATCCGTCTTCGTGCACCGCGCGCAGCGTGAGCAGCGCATGGTTGATGCAGCCGAGCTTCACGCCGACGACGACGAGCACCGGGATGCGCAGCGCACGCACGAGGTCGGCCTGCATGAGCCGCTCGGACAGCGGCACCGCCCAGCCGCCCACGCCTTCCACGATGCGCCGCTCGTGGCCCGCGGCGAGCGCGTCGTAGGCCGCGAGCAGCGCGCCGAGCTTCACGTCGACGCCTGCGCTGCGCGCGGCGAGGTGCGGCGACAGCGGCTCCTCGAGCGCGTACGGGTTGCTGAGCGCGTAGTCCGGCAGCGGTTGCGCGCTCGCGTCGCGCAGCGCGAACGCGTCTTCGCTGCGCCACGCTCCGGTCGCATCGCGCACGCAGCCGCTCGCGACCGGCTTCATGCCGGTGGCGCGCACGCCCTGCGCGGCGAGCCCGCGCAGCAGCGCCGCGGTCACGTGCGTCTTGCCGATGCCCGTGTCGGTACCGGTCACGAAAACGTCAGGCATCGCGGCTCCGTACGCGCCGCCGACGCCGGCGCGGCAGGCGCGGCGGCTCCCGTGCCGGATGCTCGCTGCGCTTCATCTCGAGCGCGAGGCGCGGCCGCGCCCGGCGCTCGACGAACATCATCACCACGCCGGTGAGCGACATCAGCGCGTAGACCATCCCGGGCGAGCCCACGAGCCACTCGGGCACCGTCGTGGGCAGCGCGACCGCGACCACGGCGGACACGATGCCGAGCGACGCGGCGTACAGCCAGCGCGCGACCTCGCCGCGCGTGTTGACGCGCTCGTCGAGCGACAGCGCGAGCGCATCGCGGCGGCGCCATGCGTGCGCGTGCAGGGCGACGACCACGAGGCACAACGGCGTCCAGCCGGCCGCGTAGACGAGGAACATCCGGCGCACGTCGTCGAGGCTGGCGATGCGGAAGCCGGCCGGCAGGCCACCCTGCGTGATCCACGCGAAGAACGACGCGAACAGCATGCGCAGCGGATACACGTACACGAGCACGATCGCGACGAGCACGAGGCTCAGGAGCACCGCCGTCCCGTCGTCGAGCCCGTAGCGTCGGCTCCAGGTCTGGTGCGACCACCAGAACAGCGCGATGAGCGCGAAGCTCGCGGCGAACGCCGGCGCACCGAGCAGCGCGACGACGAGCGCGTCCACGCTGTCGGGCAGGGAATCGAACGAGATCACCAGCAGCGTGACCGCGAACGCGAATGCGGCGTCCACGAACGCCTCGAGCCGCGTCACCTGGTCGCCACGCTCGCGGAATCCGTCGGGACGCAGTCGCGCACTGGCCATGGCGCGAAGATAGCAAACGCGCGGGCTGGCCCAGCGCGCCGCCTGCTAGAATCCGCCGCTCGCCCCGGGGCCGCTGCCATGTTCGCTGCCGCCAAGCTCGAAGCCGACAACAAGACCGATCTTTACGCGCAGCTCGTCGACCAGGCGCGCGGGTTGCTAGCGGGTGAGCGCGACCGCGTGGCGAACGCGGCGAATTTCTCGGCGCTCGTGTACGACGCGCTGCCCGACCTCAACTGGGCCGGCTTTTATTTCTACGACGGGCGCGAGCTCGTCGTGGGGCCGTTCCAGGGCAAGCCGGCGTGCGTGCGCATCGCGATCGGCAAGGGCGTCTGCGGCACGGCCGCGCTCCGCCGCGAGACGCAGCTGGTGCGCGACGTGCACGAGTTTCCCGGCCACATCGCCTGCGACGCCGCGTCGCGGTCCGAGATCGTCGTCCCGCTCGTGGATGTCTCGGGCGAGCTGATCGGCGTCTGGGACGTCGACAGCCCGCGCCTTGCACGCTTCGACGAGGACGACCGCGCCGGCATGGAAGCGCTCGCGGCCGTCTTCGTGGAGTCGATCGCGGCATGACCGACAAGCTGCTCAACATCGGGCGAGCCGGGGTCTGTCGCGCCACTGGCGCGACCCGGCGAGCGCCCGTGCAGGGATGCACGGGCGGGCGCCACGCGCCATGGATGGCTCGGAGCGAGCGCACATGACGGACAAGCTACTCAACATTGGACCCAAGAGCGCCGCCTGGCTGCGCCAGGTGGGCGTGCGCACGCACGACGAACTGAAGGCGCTCGGCGCGGTCGGCGTGTTCCTGAAGGTGAAGCGCGCGGGCTTCCGCCCGAGCCTGAACCTGCTCTACGCGCTCGCCGGCGCGGAGCTCGGCTGCCACTGGACCGAGCTGACGCCCGAGCACAAGCAGGCGATGGTGCTCGAGGTGAACGCGTACGACGACCAGCAGGCGCTGCTCAAGAAGAAGATCATGCCGGTGCGCGAGATCCGCGTCGCCGAGCCACGCGACGAAGGTGGCGACTCCATGCCCGCGCCGAACCTGTTCGACGAGCCCGATGCCGGCGAGGCGAACGAGGGCGGTGGCGACGAATCGTCGTCGACGGATCGCAGCGACGACTGACGCGGCTCGAAGCGTCGCGGCTTCCGCCGCTCCTACCGAACCGCGGCGAACTTCCGCGCGTCCTCGCTCCAGCGCGGCGTTTCCAGGATCCGCGGCAGCACTTCCTCGGGCGTGTCCACGCTCGACCACATGGCGCGGTGCTCGGGGTTCATGAAGCGGTCTTCGATGACGCGATCCATGAACTTCACCATCGGCGTCCAGTAATCGCGCGTGTTCAGCAGCACGATCGGGTTGAAGTAGAGCCCGAGCCGCTTCAGCGTGATCGCCTCGAACAGCTCCTCGAGCGTCCCGCAGCCGCCCGGCAGCGCGACCACGGCGTCCGAGCCCGTGAGCAGCAGGTGCTTGCGCTCGCGCATGTCCTCGACCACTTCGAGGCTCGCGAGCCCCGGGTGCTGCCATTCCACTTCCGTCATGAAGCGCGGGATGATGCCGATCACGCGGCCGCCCGCCTCGAGCGCGCCGTCCGCGACCGCCCCCATCGAGCCCATCGCGCCGCCGCCGTACACGACCGTGGCGTCCGCGCGCGCGAGCAGGTTGCCGAGCCGGCGCGCCGCGGCGTGGTACGCGGGATCGCATTGCGAGCTGGACGCCGCATAGACGCAGATGCGCAGGCTCATCGGAAACCCACCATGCTCGGTCGGGACGCGGAGCTTACTGCGCGCGCGTGGGCGTGGGTACGAGGATCGCGCCGGCGAACGGGTCCTCGCCGACTGCGACCACGGCGCGCGCATCGGCGAGCAGCAGGTCGTGGCGCTCCAGCGGATCGAGCCCCGGCCAGTCGCCGGACAGCCGGCGCACCTCGAACAGCACGCGCACGAGCTCGGCGAACGCGCGCGCCAGGTGCGCGTAGAGCGAGGCGAGCGCCGCGCGCAGCTCGCTGCCGAGCTGGTCGTACGCGCCGCGGCCGACGTCGAGGAAATAGCGCAGCGGCACGTGCCGGCGTCGCGCGAGCTGCGGATACAGGCCGGCGATCAGCAGGCAGCGGTCGCCGACGTCGCGCAGGCCCTGCTCGCGCACGCGGCCTTCCTCGAGCAGGGCCTCCAGCAGCTCCAGCGCCATGATGCGCTGCACGAGCGGCGCATCGCCGAGATGCCGCATCAGCGTGAAGACGAGGTAGCTCTCGAGGTCCTCGTCGAGGCGCGCGTGCGCGCGTTGTGCGGCTTCGCGCACGAGCTCGTGCCACAGGGCGGTCGCGGAATCACGCGTGACGATCGCTGTCATGCACAGGGCGGGCAGTGATGCACGCCCCGAGTATACGAACCGAACGCCGAATGCCCAGTGCGCCCGTCGGCAAACCGCGACCGTGGAACCCTTGTCGTTCAGGTCTTCTTCGCCGGGCGTTTCCAGCCCGGGATCGTTGCCTGGCGCGCGCGCGCGACGGTGAGCTCGCCGTCGGGCGCGTTCCTGCTGATCGTCGAGCCGGCACCGATGGTGGCGTCCGCGCCGATCGTCACCGGGGCCACGAGCGACGAGTTGGAGCCGATGAAGGCGCCGTCGCCGATCCGGGTCAGGAACTTGTTCGCGCCGTCGTAGTTGCAGGTGATCGTGCCGGCGCCGACGTTCACCTTGCTGCCGATCTCGGCGTCGCCCAGGTAGCTGAGGTGGTTGGCCTTCGAGCCGCGGCCGAGGCGCGCCTTCTTCGTCTCCACGAAATTGCCGACGTGCACGTCGTCCGCGAGCTCGGTGCCGGGCCGCAGCCGCGCATACGGGCCGATCACGGCGTTCGTGCCGGCGACCGCACCATCGATGTCGCAGTGCGCGTGCACCACCGTTCCTGCGCCGAGCACGACGTCGCGCAGGCGGCAGAACGGCCCCACCTTCACGCCGTCGCCGAGCACGACGCGGCCCTCCAGCACGACGTCGACGTCGATGGCGACGTCGCGACCGGCCTCGACCGTGCCGCGCTGGTCGAAGCGCGCGGGATCGGCGATGCGTACGCCGGCGAGCGCCAGCGCGCGCGCGCGGCGCAGTTGCAGGCGTCGCTCGAGCTGCGCGAGCTGCCACGGGTCGTTCACGCCGTCCGCCTCGCCGCGCTCGCCACAGGGTACGCAGGCGAACGGGCGGCCTTCCGCGGCCGCGAGGCCGAACACGTCGGTGAGGTAGAACTCCTTCTGCGCATTGTCGTTGCCGACGCGTGCCAGCCACGTCCGCAGGTCCGCCGCCGAAGCGCAGAGGACTCCCGTGTTGACCAGCGTGGCCATGCGCTGGCTTTCAGTGGCGTCCTTTTCCTCGACGACGGCGCGCACGCGCGCCGCGTCGTCCAGCAGCACGCGACCGTAACCGCGCGGGTCGTCCATGCGCTCGGCCAGCATCGCACCGCCGCCGTCGGCTGCGGCCAGCAGCGCGCGCAAGGTCGACTCGGTGATCAACGGCACGTCGCCGTACAACACGAGGACGCGCTCGTCGTCGCCGATGCCGGGCAGCGCGGCCGACACCGCATGCCCCGTGCCGAGCTGCTGCGCCTGGCGTGCCCAGTGCAGCCCCGGTTCGCCCGCGAGTGCCTGCTGCAGCCGATCGCCGCCGTGGCCGTGCACCACCGTGATTGCGTATGCGCCGAGCGCGCGCGCCGTGTCGAGCACGTGGCCCACGAGCGGCTTGCCGCCGAGCGCGTGGAGCACCTTCGGCAGCGGCGAGCGCATGCGCTTGCCTTCGCCGGCGGCGAGCACGACGACATGGAGGCGTTGCGGGGCGCTGGGCATTTTCGCTGTCCGGGAAGGGTGAACGCTCGCGCATTCTAATTCCGCGCCCGGCGCGCTGCGCTAGCATCGAGGCTCCCGAACGGTGGCGGAGCAGGGACATGCCGAAGACGAAGATCCCCTCGAATGGATTGAGCAACCGCTATCGCGTCGACGTCGGCAGCCGCTTCAAGCTGGCATCCGTCGACCCCGGCGACTCCGGCCCGTTCGTCGGCGAGGCGAAGAAGGAGGCGAGGCGGCAGCTCGGCGAGCACATCGCGCGCATCGACCGCCTGCAGGAGAAGCTGTACGCGCAGAACCAGTGGGCGTTGCTGCTGGTGTTCCAGGCGATGGACGCGGCCGGCAAGGACAGCGCGATCGAGCACGTGCTCAGCGGCATCAACCCGCAGGGCTGCGAGGTGCATTCGTTCAAGGCGCCATCGGCCGAGGAGCTCGACCACGATTTCCTCTGGCGCTGCGCGAAGCGCCTGCCGGAGCGCGGCCGCATCGGCGTGTTCAACCGTTCGTACTACGAGGAAGTGCTCGTGGTGCGCGTGCATCCCGAATACCTGGGCAAGCAGAACCTGCCGCCGCAGCTGGTCGGGCCGTCGCTGTGGAAGGAACGCTTCGAGGACATCGCGGCGTACGAGCGCTACCTCGTCCGCAACGGCGTGGCGATCCGCAAGTTCTTCCTGCACGTGTCGAAGGAGGAGCAGAAGCAGCGCTTCCTCGACCGCCTCGACGAGCCCGCGAAGAACTGGAAATTCGGCATGGCCGACGTCGACGAGCGCCAGCACTTCGACCACTACATGGCCTGCTACGAGGACATGATCCGGCATACGGCCACGAAGCAGGCGCCCTGGTACGTCGTGCCGGCCGACCACAAGTGGTTCACGCGGCTGGTCGTCGCCGATGCGATCGAGCAGGCGCTCGCCGGCATGAAGCTGGAGTTCCCGAAAGTCGGCGCCGGGCAG
The DNA here is from genome assembly GCA_937996755.1 of uncultured Pseudomonadota bacterium. GTDB lineage: Bacteria > Pseudomonadota > Gammaproteobacteria > Xanthomonadales > Ahniellaceae > CALKUS01. The sequence continues at coordinate 21,254 of CALKUS010000225.1, forward strand.
CGCGAAGCGCTGAAGGCCGCGAAGGCGCGGCTCGAAGCGGAAGGAAAGGGGGCGGCGAAAACGAAACGGGGCGCCTGAGCGCCCCGTTCGTCAATGCTTCAGGTTCTTGCGTAGCCGTTCGAGCGCCTGGAGCTGCGCGGCGGCCTGCGCGAGCTGGGCCTGCGCCTGTGCGACTTCCACCGAGTCGGTGCGGTCGGCGAGCGCACGTTCGGCGTCGGCCTTGGCCTTGAGCGCCGCGGCTTCGTCGATGTCCTTCGCGCGCTGCACCGTGTCGGCGAGCACCGTCACGACCTGCGGCTGCACTTCGAGGATGCCGCCCGAAATGTAGAAGAACAGCTCTTCGTTGTTGGGCAGCTGCACGCGCAGCTGGCCCGGCTTCAGTCGCGTGATGAGCGGCGCGTGGCGCGGCGCGATGCCGAGCTCGCCCAGCTCGCCGTTCGCGACCACGAGCGTCGCCTCGCCGCGGAAGATCTCGGCCTCGGCAGAAACGATGTCGACGCGGATGGTGGTCATGGTGTTCTAGAGCCTTCTTCGACGGATGCCGCGCAAGCCTTGATCCCCTCACCCCTTGCCCTCATTCCCGCCAGCGCTATTCGCGCTGGCCTTCGGTCTGCCAACCGATGCCTGTGGGCATCGGTTGAAACGGCAGCCCTCAGCCAAGGGGAGAGGGGGAGTGATCGTCGCGCTGCGCGCGACAAAGTCATCGTTGGACGAAGCCTCTCAGGCCTTGACGCCCATGCCCTTCGCTTTCTCGAAGGCTTCGTCGATGCCGCCGACCATGTAGAACGCCTGCTCCGGCAGCGCGTCGCACTCGCCTTCGACGATCATGCGGAAGCCGCGGATCGTCTCCTTGAGCGACACGTACTTGCCCGGCGAGCCGGTGAACACTTCGGCGACGTGGAACGGCTGCGAGAAGAAGCGCTCGACCTTGCGCGCGCGCGACACGGTGGACTTGTCCTCTTCCGAGAGCTCATCCATGCCCAGGATCGCGATGATGTCCTTGAGCTCCTTGTAGCGCTGCAGCGTCGCCTGCACCTTGCGCGCGGTCTCGTAGTGCTCCGCACCGATCACGTTCGGATCGAGCTGGCGCGACGTCGAGTCGAGCGGGTCCACGGCCGGGTAGATACCCAGCGACGCGATGTTGCGCGAGAGCACGACGGTGGCGTCGAGATGCGCGAACGTCGTTGCCGGCGACGGGTCGGTCAGGTCGTCCGCGGGCACGTACACGGCCTGGATCGACGTGATCGAGCCGGACTTGGTCGAGGTGATGCGCTCCTGCAGCGCGCCCATCTCGCCGGCCAGCGTCGGCTGGTAACCCACCGCGGACGGCATGCGGCCGAGCAGCGCCGACACTTCCGTGCCCGCGAGCGTGTAGCGGTAGATGTTGTCGATGAACAGCAGCACGTCGCGGCCCTTGCCGTCGGCCTGCTTCTCGTCGCGGAAGTACTCGGCCATCGTGAGGCCGGTGAGCGCGACGCGCAGGCGGTTGCCCGGCGGCTCGTTCATCTGGCCGTACACCATCGCGACCTTCGAGTTCTCGAGCTTCTCGAGGTCGATGACGCCCGACTCCGCCATCTCGTGGTAGAAGTCGTTGCCCTCGCGGGTGCGCTCGCCGACGCCGGCGAACACCGAGAGGCCGCTGTACTGCTTGGCGATGTTGTTGATCAGCTCGAGCATGTTGACGGTCTTGCCGACGCCGGCGCCGCCGAACAG
>CALKUS010000226.1 GCA_937996755.1 uncultured Pseudomonadota bacterium
CAATCCGGTGCGCCTCGCCGAGGATCTCGCGGTGCTCGATAACCTCTCCAACGGCCGCGTCGAAATCGGCGTGGGCTTGGGCTATGCACCGCACGAATTCCGCGGCTTCGGCATGCGGGTGGCCGAGCGCGTGTCGCGCACCGACGAAGGCCTGGAGGTCTTGCGGCGTTGTTTCAGCGGCGAGCGCTTCAGCTTCAAGGGCCGGCGCTACGAATTCAACGACGTGCTGATAACGCCCGGCTATGTGCAGGCCGGTGGGCCGCCGCTGTGGGTGGCGGCCATGTCACGCGCCGGCGCCGAGCGCGCCGCGCGCTTCGGCTGTCACCTGTTGCCGCAGGGCGACCGCACCGAGACCCTCGACGTATGGCGCGACACTCTTGAAGGCGTGGGCCGCGACCCGGGTGCACAACGGGTTGGCATCATCCGCAGCGTGCTGGTCACCGACGAGCCGGAGCGCGACTGGCCGGTGGTGCTGCTGAGTTTCATGAGCGAGTCGCGCCGCCTGGACAACACCCGCATGAAGCGGGAGCTTCGGCTGCGCCTGCGCTACCCGCAGGTGCTTGACGGGTTGGTTCAAAAAGCATAGCGGCTGGTGGCCATCCGGCGCTGGGAAGGCGTCGGTTTGGTTCCAAATATGACCCCTCGGGGGCCCTGCGGCGGGCTGGAGGGCGGGTGCGGGCTGTCGTGCAGGTTACTGAGCCGGGGTGGTGAAACGGCCCCGCGGGCTTACAGTCGTCGACGACCCTTCGGAGACCGACCATGGACTTTGGCTTTTCTCCCCGCATCCAGGCCCTGCAGGCGCAGGTGCAGCGTTTCATGGACGACCTGGTGCTGCCCTCGCACCGCGACTGGCAACGCTATGCCGACGCCGGCTACTACCCCAGCGACGTCGTCGAGCCGCGCTTCCTCTACGCCGTGCTCGCAGGCGTCATCGTGATCGCCGGCATCGGCCTTGCCGACGACCGGCTCTCGCTGCCGAGCTGGCCGCGCCTCTTCGTGCACCTGCTCGTCGCGACCGCGGTCGCATGGAGCGGCAGCGAGCACGGCGCGTGGCTCGCGATCGCGGTCGTCGCGCTCGCGCTCGCCTGGTCGATCAACCTCCACAACTTCATGGACGGCTCGAACGGCCTGCTGGCCGGGCAGGCGGCGATCGTGCTCGGTGCGTTCGCCTGGGTCGCGGGCTGGGAGCTGTTCATCGCGGCGTTCTGCGGCGCCGGTGCCGCCGCGGCGCTCGGGTTCCTGCCGTTCAATTTCCCGCGCGCACGCGTGTTCCTGGGCGACGTCGGCAGCGGCGTGCTCGGGCTCGCGATCGGCGTCGCGGTGTGGCAGGGCGAGCGTCGCGCGCTGCTGCCGCTCGCATGGGGGCTGGTCATCTCTTCGTCGTTCGTGATCGACGCCACGCTCACGCTGCTCTGGCGCATCGCGCGGCGCGAGCGCTTCACCGAGCGCCATCGCGAGCACCTGTACCAGTACCTCGTGCGCGCCGGCTGGGCGCACTGGGCCGTTGCGCTCGCGTACTGGAGCTGGACGATCGTGGCGGTCCTGCTCGTGTTCGGTCCGTTGCGCCCGCTCGATGGCGCGCAGCGCTGGCAGGCCGCGGGCGCGGTGTACGCCGTCGGCGCTATCCTCTGGCTCGCCGCGCGCCGTGCGCTGCGGAACCGGCTGCGCGAATCCTGATCGAAGCTCCATGGCAAATCGCTTCCCCACGCCTGCCAGCCTGCTGCATCCGCGCCTCGCGGTCGTCGCGCACGACCTCGTGATGGTGTGGCTCGCGTGGTTCGCGGCGAACTGGATCCGCTTCCACCTGCTGCCGCATCCGCCGGAAGTGCCGCTGTTCGCGCCGGAGCTGCCGATCGTGCTCGCGGCGCAGGGCGCCGTCCTGTACTGGACCGGCCTCTATCGCGGCCTCTGGCGCTTCGCGAGCCTGCCCGACCTCTGGAACATCGCGCGCGCGGGCGTCGTCGGGGCCTTGTTCATCGCGCTCGGCCTGTTCCTCATGAGCCGCCTCGAAGGCGTGCCGCGCTCGGTGCTGCTGATCTATCCGATGGCGCTCGTCGTGCTGCTCGGCGCGCCACGCCTGATGTACCGCTACTGGAAGGACAGCCGCATCGACTTCCAGCGGCGCACGCCGAGCCAGCGCGTGCTCGTGCTCGGCGCCGGCCGCGCCGGCGAGACGCTCGTACGCGAGCTCAAGCGCGAGCATCAGTTCCGCCCGGTCGGCTTCGTCGACGACAACCGCGCACTGCGCGGCGCGAAGATGCACGGCATCCCGGTGCTCGGCACGCTCGGCGACCTGCCGCGCGTGTCGCGCGAAGTCGCGGCCGAGATGCTGCTGATCGCGATCCCGTCCGCGAGCAACCAGCAGATGCAGCGCATCGTCGAGCTCTGCGAGGAATCCGGGCTGCCGTTCCGCACGGTGCCGCGCCTGCAGGACGTCGTCGAAGGCCGCTCCGGCTTCAATGAGCTGAAGGAAGTCGCGATCGAGGACCTGCTCGGGCGCGAGCCCGTGTCGCTCGACTGGACGCGCATCCGCACCGGCCTCGCCGGCAAGCGCGTGCTCGTGTCGGGCGGCGGCGGCTCGATCGGCTCCGAGCTCTGTCGCCAGGTCGCGCGGCTCGGCGCCGGCTCGCTCGTCGTGCTCGAGCAATCGGAATACAACCTCTACCGGATCGAGCAGGAGCTGCGCCGCGAGTTCCCGGACATCGTGCTCGCGCCGGTGCTCGGCGACTGCGGCGATCCCGCGGTCTGCGAGCGGATCTTCAGCCAGTACCGCCCCGAAGTCGTGTTCCATGCGGCCGCGTACAAGCACGTGCCGCTCCTCGAAGGCCTCACGCGCGAAGCGTTCCGCAACAACGTGCTCGGCACGCAGGTGCTGGCGACGGCGGCCGACGCGCACCGCGCCGAGTCGTTCGTACTGATCTCCACCGACAAGGCTGTGAACCCCGCGAACGTGATGGGCGCGACGAAGCGCTGCGCGGAGCTGTTCTGCCAGAACTTCGCGGCGCAATCGCGCACGCGATTCATCACGGTGCGGTTCGGCAACGTGCTCGATTCCGCCGGCTCGGTCGTGCCGCTGTTCCGCGAACAGTTGCGCAGTGGTGGCCCGCTCACGGTGACGCACCCCGAGATCACGCGCTACTTCATGACCATCCCCGAGGCCTGCCAGCTGATCCTGCAGGCCTGCGTGCTGGGGCAGGGCGGCGAGATCTTCGCGCTCGACATGGGCGAGCCGGTGAAGATCCGCTACCTCGCCGAGCAGATGATCCGGCTCGCCAACAAGGTGCCCGACCGCGACGTCGCGATCGTCTACACCGGCCTGCGCCCCGGGGAGAAGCTGTTCGAGGAGCTCTTCCACGAGCACGAGGCGTACGAGAGCACGAGCCACCGCAAGATCTTCCTCGCCGCGCCGCGCAGCGTGGCATGGAACGAGCTGATGGCCGTGCTGCGCCGTGCGGCGGCGGCGGTCGCGAAGTACGACGAAGCGGAAGTCGCGAAGTGCATCCGCCAGCTCGTGCCGGAGTTCGCGAACGACACGAACGGCGGCGACGTGGTGTCGCTGCAGCGCGCGCGACAGCAGAAGTAGCTGCAGTCATCCTGTGGGAGCGACGCAAGTCGCGATCTTTTCCAGATGTCGAGAAGATCGCGACTCGCGTCGCTCCCACGACAGCAAGAGCAATGCAGGAAGTGGAAGTCTGAGATGAAGATCCGCAAGGTCGTTTTCCCCGTCGCCGGCCTGGGCACGCGCCTGCTGCCCGCGTCGAAAGTGGTGCCGAAGGAGCTGCTGCCGATCATCGACAAGCCGCTCATCCAGTTCGCGGTCGACGAGGCCGTCGAAGCGGGCTGCGACACGCTCGTGTTCGTCATCAACCGCCACAAGCGCGCGATCGCCGACCACTTCGATCGCCAGATCGAGCTCGAGACGCGCCTCGCGCACACCGGCAAGCACGAGTTGCTTTCGCTCGTACGCGACGTGCTGCCGCCCGGCGTGCGCACCGTGTTCGTGACGCAATCCGAAGCGCTCGGACTCGGCCATGCCGTGCTCTGCGCGCAACCCGCGGTCGGCAACGAGCCGTTCGCGGTCGTGCTGCCGGACGACCTCATCACGGGTACGCCCGGCGCGCTCGCGCAGATGGTGCAGGTGTACGACGAGAAGAAGGGCGGCGTGATCGCCGTCGAGGACGTGCCGCGCGAGGACACGAAGCGCTACGGCATCGTCTCGGTCGACGCGAACGAAGGCCGCACCGCGCGCATGCACGGCATCGTCGAGAAGCCGCGTCCCGACCAGGCACCGAGCACGCTCGCGGTCGTCGGCCGCTACGTGCTGCCCGGCGCGATCTTCGAGCACCTCGAAGGCACGCGCCCGGGCGCCGGTGGCGAGATCCAGCTCACCGACGGCATCGCCAGCCTGCTGCGCGAGCAGCCGGTGTACGCGCACCGATTCGAAGGCAAGCGTTTCGATTGCGGCGCACGCAAGGGCGTCGTGGAAGCGACGCTGCATTTCGCGCTCGCGGACCCGGAGCTCGCGCCGCTCGTGAAGTCGATGGTCAAGGGTTGACGCGACATCACCCTTTTCCTCCCTCCCCTACGCAAGTAGGGGAGGGTTGGGGTGGGGTGCTCTACAACATGGCGACGTTGTAATGCACCCCACCGCAACCCTCCCCTGCAGTCGCAGGGGAGGGGGAGAGAACGTATGGACCTGAGCTACATCATCAACCAGCTCGGCGAAGACCGCGCGAAGTACGAGAACGCGGTCGTGCCGCCGATCTACCAGACGGCGCAGTTCGTCCACGACACCGTGGCCGACATGCGCGCGCACGTAGCGGACGAGTTCGCGAACCACGTCTACACGCGCGGGAACAACCCGACCACCGAGATCCTGCGCGCGAAGCTCGCGGCGCTGGAGGGCGCGGAGTCCGCGCTCGTGTTCGGGTCGGGCGCCGCCGCGATGGCGGCCGGCGTCCTCGCGTCGGTGAGGGCCGGCGACCACGTGGTTTCGGTCGCGAAGCCGTACTCGTGGACGAAGACGCTGCTGCGCAAGTTCCTGCCGCGCTTCGGCGTCGCCGTCGACTTCGTCGACGCGACCGACACGCAGGCCGTCGAGGATGCGCTGCGGCGCGAGTCGAAACTGATCGTGCTCGAGAGCCCGAACTCGCTCACCTACGAGCAGCAGGACCTGGCCGCCATCGCGAAGCTCGCGCAGGCGCGCGGCATCCGCACGATCTGCGACAACTCCTACGCGACGCCGCTCGGCCAGTCGCCGATCGCGCTCGGTATCGACCTCGTTGCGCATTCCGGCACGAAGTACCTCAACGGCCACAGCGACGTGCTCGTCGGCGTGCTCTGCGGCAGCGAGGCGCTGATGCGCGAGGTGTTCGCCGGCCCGTTCATGACGCTCGGCGCGATCCTCGCGCCGCACGACGCGTGGCTCGTGCTGCGCGGCCTGCGCACGTTCCCCGCGCGCATGGCGCAGGTCGCGGAAACCACGTCGCACGTCGTCGCGTTCCTCGCGAAGCAGCCGAAGGTGCGCAGGCTCTACTATCCACAGCACGCGACGTACGAGCAGGGCGCGCTCACACGGACGCAGCTGAAGGCCGGCAATGGCCTCCTGTCGATCGAGCTCGATTGCGACCTCGCCGGCGTCGACCGCTTCTGCGACGCGTTGCAGCGCTTCGAGATGGCCGCGAGCTGGGGCGGCTACGAAAGCCTCTGCTTCCCGGTTGCCGGCGTGCGCGACTGGCGCGGTTACGAGAACCAGGCCACCGTGCCCGTGACGCTCGTGCGCCTGTCGATCGGCCTGGAATCCGCGGACGTGCTGATCGCGGACATCGCGCAGGCGCTCGCCCACGTCTGATCGCATCCCCACGAAACCACGATCCGCCCATGCCAGGAACCCCATGAACGATCTTCCGCCCATCACCACCGAAGCCGAGTACCAGGCCGCGCTGCGGGAGCTCGACCGCTACTACGACAGCGAGCCCGAGCCCGGTACGCCCGACGCCGAACGCTTCGAGACGATGCAGTCGCAGGTGGAGGCATTCGAGACCGATCGCTTCCACGCGAAGACGCCCGCGCAACAGCAGCCACCGAAGCGTCGCTAGCATCGGCCCGATCGGTCCGCATGCGCGCCGACACCTACTACCGTGCCACCGCACGCCCCGCGCCGCGATTCGAGCCCGCGAGCGGGACCATCGATACCGAAGTCGCGATCGTCGGCGGCGGTTATGCCGGCCTTTGCACGGCGCTGTCGCTGCAGGACCGCGGAACGCGCGACATCACGATCCTCGAGGCCGAGCAGGTCGGCCACGGCGCATCCGGTCGCAACGGCGGCTTCGTTTTCGCGGGCTATTCGCTGGGCGAAGCGTCGCTGCTGAAGCAGCTCGGGCAGGAGAAAGCGAAGCGCGTCTACCGGGCCTCCGTCGACGCCGTGAACCTCGTACGCAATCGCATCCGCGCGCTCGACATCGCCTGCGACCTCGTCGACGAAGGCGTGCTCTGGTGCAACTGGTTCCGCGACGAGCAGGTGCTGCGCGCGCGGCAACGATTGGTCGCGGATGCCTTCGGCGAACAATGGGACTTCGTTGCCGGCGAGCGCCTGCGCGAGCTGCTCGGCACCGCGCGCTACTCCGCGGCGCTGCACGAGCGCAACGCGTTCCACCTGCACCCGCTCGACTACGCGAACGGCCTCGCGCGCGTCGTGGCGGGGCAGGGCGCAGCCGTGCACGAACGCAGCCGCGTCCTGAAGCTCGCCCGCGACGGCGCCGGCTGGCAGCTTTCGCTCGATGGTGCAACGGTGCGCGCGAAGCACGTCGTGCTCGCATGCGGCGGCTACCTCGCCGGCCTGCGCCGCGAGGTCGACCGCTCCGTGCTGCCGATCGCCACCTACGTGATGGCGACGGCGCCGCTCGGCGCGCGCATGGCCGGGGTCTTCAAGGCGACGCGCGCCGCGGTCTACGACACGCGCTTCGCATTCGACTACTACCGGCCGCTCGCCGACACACGGATCCTCTGGGGCGGTCGCATCTCGATCCTCGACCGCGCGCCCGCGAGCGTCGCGAAGCTGCTGCATCGCGACCTGCTCGCGGTTTACCCGCAGCTGCGCGATGTCGAGGTCGATTTCGCGTGGAGCGGGCTGATGAGCTACGCGCGCCACGAAATGCCGCAGCTGCGCCGGCTCGACGACGAGCTCTGGTGCGCGCAGGCATTCGGTGGACACGGGCTCGCCACCACCACCGCCGGCGGCGAGGCGATCGCGCGCGCCATCCACGGCGACCGCACGATGCTCGAAGACGTCGCGCCCTACGGCCTGCCGTCAGCGCACAAGCCGATCGGCTTCCTCGCCGCCCAGGCCACGTACACCTGGCTGCAGTACCTCAACGCCCGTCGCGCTGCGCGCGAGCCGTCGTCGTAGGTCCGGCAACGCGGTGGTCGGGCAGCGCCAGCCGCTCGGGCCCGGTGCTGCCCGCTCGAGCGCCTCGAGCCGTTGTGCCGCGCCGATGCCGCCGACTCGCGCGAGCACGCGCGTTTTCGCAACGACCGCATTTCGTGGGGTCGAGTCACTCGCCACCGTGGGGGATTTCCCCTTGCGAGCAATCCGGCCGTGCGAACACTTCCATTCTCGTGCGCACGTCGCGCGCGAACCGGAGTGCAACGCGCATGTGGCAGATCATCGTGGAACCGCACCGCGGCATCCGCGCGAGCGGGCTGTGGTCGGTGCGGCTCGACGGCGCACTCGTCGGCATCCACGCGTCCTACCTGGACGCCATGCACGACGCCGTGCGTCGCGCCGCGCTGCACTGGACCGACTGCGCGGCGGATTGCCAGATCCTCGTGTTCGACGGCAACGAACCGCGCGAGCTCAGGCGACGCATGGTCGACTCCGCCCGGTCGGTCGGCCGAGGGCGCGCGTCGACCGCGAAATAGTTGATCGTCCCCAGCAGGGTTTCCGCGTGTCCCCCCAAGGGCCTGGCATGTCGCCGGGCGGATGGGAGGCCGGGATGAAGTCGAAGCTGCTGCTCGCGCTCGCGAGCCTTGCCTTGCTGCCGGTCGGCCCGGTGTTCGCCCAGGACCGCGAACAGCTCGAGACGATCACCGTGGTCGGATCGCGCATGAGCTACCGCGATCTCCTGGACACGCCCGCCGTGGCGCTCGTGAAGCCCGGCGACTACCTGCTGCAGCCGATCGTGCTCTACAACGACACGCGCAACGAGCAGGCGCGCAGGCAGGAGCTGCACGCGACCATCCGCAAGATGATTGCCGCAGCCGGCGGGCGCTTCGAGCTGGTGTACGGCGAGAACTTCGTGGGCGTGCTGGGCGAGGCCAACTACCAGGTCGAGGTGAAGGACGACCCGAAGCGCCCCGACGCCAGCCGACTCGAGTTGTCGGTACGCGCGGACATCGACGGAAACCCGGCGCGCGGCGAGGGCCTCATCCGCGACCTGCGCGCGTTCATCGCGGGCGCCGAGCGCGTCGGCCGCACCGAGATCGAGGCGTCGGGTGAAACGGCGCTCAGCATGAAGCGCCCGGAGCGCTATCGCTACGACCTGATCGCCGCCATCGCGAAGGACACCGACCAGCTGCGCCAGCGGATGGGCGCGGGTTGTACGGTTGCCCTCGACGGGCTGATCTCGCGCATCGAATGGGAACGCGTGTCGGCGGCCGAGCTGCTGCTGTACATTCCCTACACGATGACCCTCGACGGTTGCGGCGCCCAATCCGGCTGATCGATCGCGTGAGGTCCTTGCTCTCCATCTTCCTCGCGCTGTTGCTGATTGCGCCCGGCGTCGCGTCGGCGGCGACGTTCCGCTACACGCTCGAGCACGAAGGCCGCGCCGTCGGCACGGTGCGCTATGAGCGCGTCGACGCCGGCGACCGCATCCGGACGAGCGAGTCGATCTCGGTGTCGATGCAGACCTCCACGGGGCGCCAGCTGCTGCGCGTCGAGCGTACCTGGGACGAGACGAGCGATGGCAAGCCCGTCCGGTTCGCGCAGCGCATGGTGGCCGGCACGGCGTCGCAGTCGATCTCGGCGCGGGTGGACGGCAACGAGCTGGTCGTCACGCGCAAGCTCGGCGATCGTGAAACGTCGACGCGATCGATCGTTCCCCCCGCGCTCGTGTTTCCCGCCGCGCTGGCCAGCCGCATCGAAGCGCAGGCGGCGCAGCCGGGATGGGTACTCCGCTTCCACGAGCTCGCCATCAACTCGGGTAAACCCGTGCTCGTCGAGCTTCGCGCGCGGGCACCGCTCGCGGCGTCGGGCGAGGTGGCGCTCGAGAAGCGCGATGCCGACGAGCCCGACGCGTATCTCGTCGCCTGGCAGCCGGAAAGCCGCCGCGTCGTGGAACCCATCTCGTTCTGGGGCATGCCGCTCGTGGAGCGCGCGTGCGATGGGGAATGCACGCGTCCGACGGAATCGCTCGCGCTGCTCGAAGGGGCGCTCGTCGCGTCGCCGTACCGCATTCCGGCCAGCATGAAGCACGCGAAGCTGCGCTTCCTGTTCGAGCTGCCGGCGGGCGAGGAAGCGACGTTCCCCAGCACGAGCGAGCAGTCGGTGCGAGCGCGCGGGCGACGCGCCGTCATCACGGTCTGCAGCGATTGCGGCAACGAAGCGGCGCCGTCCGAAGCGGAGCTCGCGCACTACCGCGAGCCGAACCCGTGGATCGAGAGCCGCCATCCGCGCATCCGCGCGCTCGCGCGTCGCGCTGCGGGCTCGGCGAACATCGACACGCGCATGCGCAACCTCGTCGAGGCGGTGAACGTGCACATGCGCGGAACGACCGACTACGTCGGATATGCGACGGCGCTCGAGGCCGAGGCCTCGCGCAGCGGCGACTGCACGGAACACGCGTTGCTGCTGGCGGCGGTCGCACGCGCGAGCGGCCTGCCGGCCCGCGTGATCAGCGGGCTCGCGTACTCCGGCCGCTTTACCGGTCGCCACGACGTGTTCAGCCCGCACTCCTGGGTGCAGGTCTGGAACGGCACGCGCTGGGTGAGCTACGACTCCGGCCTCGGCGAGTTCGACTCCACGCACATCGCGCTCGCGATCGGCGACGGTTCGCCGGCCGACTTCCGCGGCGTGATGGCATGGCTGCGCGGATTGAAGCTCGTCGACGCGGGGCAGGTGGCAGAGTCCACTGCCCAGGCTGGAAAGTAGCTCTCTCGCCCGCCGTTTCTGACGTCATCCCGGCGCACGCCGGGATCCAGCGCCTCATTTCCCCGTCATTCCCGCGCAGGCGGGTCGAGGTGATCGCGCGCCATGCCACTGGCATGGCGCAAGCCGCGCTCACCTCGACCCGCCTGCGCGGGAATGACGAGAGAGCAGGGCAGGACGCAGAGCCGCTCGACCCCGGCGTTCGCCGGGGTGACGATCGGGAGTGACCGGGGAGTGGTCGGCGGCTCTGCGATCAGCGACTCAGCGACGAACCCGGCGCGTCGGCGGCCAGTTGGTCGAGGAACGCATCCCCAGCGACCACCGGCAGCGCCGGCTTGTCGGCATCGCCGTCGGCCCAGCGCGGGTTGCGCTTGTCGGTCACTGCGCCGCCGATGATCGTGATCGCTTCGAGCGCCTCGTCTTCCGGCTTCGCGTTCGCGTCTGCTTCGGCGCGGGACGGCGCATCCGGTTGCGCCATGACGGGCATGGCAACGAGCGCTGCGAGCAGCCACAGGCACCGCCGGTCGAGCTTGAGGTATTTCATGGCACTCACGATCCGAACGCGCAGCGGACGGCCGACGCACGGCCGCCCGCCCGCACATTAGATCACGGCCGCGAGCCGGAGGGCGTCGCGCCGTCGCCGTCCAGGAACGCGGAGTCCGACACCACCGGCAGCGTGCCGATGGTCGAGCCCGAGTCGTCCCAGCGCTTGCCGTCGGAATCGACGGCGCCAATCGTGACGTACACGGTCTCGAGGCGGCGCGTGCCGATGCGTTTCACGCGCTCGGTCGGCATCTCCGTCGCACCGGAGTCCGATACGGCGGAGTCGCCCGTGGGCACCTGCGAACCGGCATGCGCCGGTACCACCATGAAGGCGGCGAGCAGGCCGAAGCCCGAAACGATGCGACGAAGGTTGTTCATGTGTTCCTCCTGGTCTGGTTGGGATTGCAGCGAGGCGGACCATCCCGACTCATCGGGACACGCGAAGCCGGGCGCGCCCGACGATCAACTCATTTCGCCCCGCGTTCACCGTGGCGCGTTACCGCAACGAGGGCTATCGTTGCGCCATGGATGCTGCCGCGACGCCTGGCTCGGACACTGCGATCAACGGCCTGCTGCGCCAGTGGCGCAGCGGCGATCGCGACGCGCACGACGCGCTCATGCGCGCCGTGTACCCGGTCATGCATGCGATGGCGCAACGTGAGGTCGGTTCCGCGGGCGGGCGCATCACCGTCCGCGCCACCGAGCTCGCGCACGAGGCTTACCTCCGCCTGATCGAGCAGCGCAGCGAGTGGCAGGACCGCGCGCATTTCTTCGCGATCGCGGCGCAGGTGGTGCGTCGCGTGCTGATCGACCTCGTACGCGAGCGTCGTGCGCTCAAGCGCGGCAGCGAATTCGAGCTCGTCGCGCTCGATCCCGATGCCGACGACCTGCACCCGCGCGTCGACAACGCGCTCGACCTGCTGTCGCTCGACGCTGCGCTCACGCTGCTCGCCGAGCGCGACGAGCTGGCCGCCAGGGTGGTCGAGCTGCGCTTCTTCTCCGGCCTCGAGAACGAGGAGATCGCGCACGTGCTCGGCGTCGGCGTCGCCACGGTGATCCGCCGCTGGCGCTTCGGACGCGCCTACCTGCACCGCCGGCTGGCCTGAAGCGCATGGCGCGCGGCGACGACACGGAGCAGTTCGCCCGCCTCCGTGATCTCTTCGACCAGCTCGTCGAGATCGAGCCCGACCTGCGCGACGACGTGATCCGCGCCGAGTGCGGCGGTGATGACGCGATGGAGCGCGAGCTGCGCGAGCTGCTCGCGGCGGACGACGTCCAGCAGGGCCGCACGGCGCAGGCGCGGTTGCGCCTCCTCGACGAAGGGCAGCAGGCACTGGCGTCCGCCGCCGAGCCCGGCGAGCGCGTCGGGCCCTGGCTGTTGCGCGAAGTGCTCGGCCGCGGCGGCATGGGCGTCGTGTACCGCGCCGAACGCGCGGACGGCGAGGTGCAGCAGCAAGTCGCCGTGAAGGTGCTGCAGCGCATGCACGGGGACGACACCGGCCTGCGGCGATTCGCGCAGGAGCGCGACATCGTGGCGCAGCTCGCGCATCCAGGCATCGCGCGCCTGTTCGACGCGGGCACCACGCGCGACGGTGCGCCCTGGTATGCGATGGAGCTCGTCGCCGGCGAGACCATCGTCCAGTGGAGCGAAAGCCGCAATGCCTCGATCGCCGAGCGTCTCGATGCCTTCCTGCGCGTGTGCGACGCCGTCCGCTTCGCGCACGCCAACCTCGTGCTCCACCGCGACATCAAGCCGGCCAACGTGCTGGTCGATGCCGGCGGTGCGCCGAAGCTCATCGACTTCGGCATCGCGAAGCCATTGAACGCCATCGACGCGACGCAGGCCGGCCTGCAGTTCTTCTCGCCGAGCAACGCGGCACCCGAGCAGGTGCGCGGCGAGCGTTGCGGCGTCGCCTGCGACGTCTACCAGCTCGGCACCTTGCTGTACGAGCTGCTTACCGGGGCGACCGTGCTCGGCGACGACGCGAAGACGCCGGGCCAGATCGAGTCGGCGATCCTGCTGCGCATCCCGGTGCGCCCGAGCGAAGTCCTTGCGCGCAAGGGCGACCGCGCGGGCGCACGCGCGCTGCGCGGCGACCTCGACGGTATCGTGATGCGCGCGTTGCGCAAGGAGCCGGCGCAGCGCTATGCGTCGGTCGAGCAGCTGGCCGAGGACATCCGCCGGCACCTGCGCAGCGAGCCGATCGCGGCACGCGGTGGCGAGCGCCGCTATCGCCTGGGCAAGTTCCTGCGCCGCCATCGCTGGGCGATCGTCGCGGGCGTGGCGATCGTGGCGCTCGCGGCGGCCGTGGCCATCGTGCAGGTTTCGCAGTCGCGCCGCGTCGCGCGCGAGCGCGATGCGGCACTCGTCGAGCGCAATCGCGCGCAGGCGGCGTCGTCGTTCCTCATGGGACTGTTCCAGGGCGCCGGACGCGGCAGGACAGCGGCGCGCGAGCTGTCGGCCGCGGACATCCTGCGGCGCGGACGAGACCGCGTCGATCGCGAGCTCGCCGACCGCCCGGAGCTGCGCGTTCCGCTCATGGGCACGCTCGCGACGGTCTATTCCACGCTCGGCGACCAGGCGAGCGCAGTCCGGCTCGTGGACGATGCGGATCGCGCGCTGGCCGATGGCGCGGTGCTCGACGATCGCGCCATGGTCGCCTACCTGGTGCAGGCCGGCCGCGTGCGGCGCGATGCGGGCGACCTTGCCGGCGTCGAGCGCGCCGCGCGCAAGGCGCTCGCGATCCACGACCGCCTGGGCGATCCAGCGGGCGTTCGCCTGGAAGCGCGGTCGCTGCAACTCGGCGCCGGGCTGCAGAAGGCCGACCGCTCGACCTGGAAGGCATCGCTCGATGCCTTCGTCCGCGAGCTCGAGGCAGAACGCGGCATCGACCCGCTGGTGGTCGCACGCGCGAAAGCCGACGTGGGCCATGCGCTGGAGATGGCGGAAGAATTCGATGCCGGCGAGGCCTACCTGCGACAGGCGCTGGCGACGTTCGAACCCGATGCCGGCGACGACGCGCTCGCGGCGCGCGACGCACTCGCCAGCCTGCTCATCGCAGCAGGGCGCGTGGAACAAGGCTTACCGATGATGGAGGACGTGCTCGAACGCGAGATCGAATCGTACGGCGCGGATTCGCCGGTCGTCGCACGCGCGCGGATCCGTGTCGGCCGCGCATTGACGCAACTGCAGCGCTTCGACGAAGCCGAAGCGCTGTTGCTGCACGCCGAGCGGGGCGTGCGCGCGTTCGGCGAGTTTCCGCAGCCCGACGTGATGGCAGTCGAGGCGGCGCTCGGCGAACTCTACGTCGCCACGGCGCGCAGCAAGGACGCCGAGCGGCGCCTGCGCGAGGCGCTCGACATCGCCGACGCATTGCCGGGCCGGCGCTGCACGAATTCGCTCGCGATCCGCATCGCGCTGGGCAAGGCGCTCGTGGATCAGGGGCAGGGCGGCAGCGCGCTCGCCGTGCTCGCCGCGTGCCAGTCGTCCATCGCGTGGGCCTCAGCGATGGACGCACGCTGGGGCGTGGCGTTCGCGGAATCGCTGCATGCGGCGGGGCGCGATCCTGAAGCCGTCGCATTGCTCGATCGCGCGCAGTCGCTGATCGACCGCGACCCGGTTCCCCTCGCGCGGGAACGCGAGCGCAGCGCAGCGTTGCGCGATGTAATGCAGGGCCGCTGAAGTCGCTCGTGCGAAGCGTTGGCCCCCGCTTCGGGCGGCGAACGGCGCTCCCGAGCGCTTGTGCGCCGACGCGTCCGGGACCATACTGACCATAATGGTCAGTATGGTCACGCTGAAATGATCAAGGAAACGAACGCCGTCGCCTTTCGCCAGAATCTCGGTGAGATGCTCAATCAGGTTCAGTATCGGCGCGACAGTATCCTGATCAGCAAGGACGGCAAGCCGGTCGCAGCGCTCGTCGATGCGCGCCTCTTCGAGCGAATCCGTCGCATGCAGGCGCGGTTCGACGCGCTCGCGGCGCGGCTGGCGAGCGCCTACGCCGAAGTCCCGGTCGACGTTGGTCTCGCCGAAATCGACGCAGCGGTTCGCGCAGAGCGTCGAGCGGGCGTGCGCGAAGCGACGCCGGCATATCGAAACGTGACGGTTCGAAAGGCCGCGAAGGCGGTGAAGTCCGGGCGGAAGGCCGCAATCACCAGGACAGGTAGAAGGGCGCGCGGGAAGAAGGCCTGAAAAGTGCGCGTCGTGCTGGACACGAACGTGCTTCTGTCCGGGCTCGCCTATCCCGGCAGCACGCCCGGACGAATCGTCGCGGCATGGCGTGCCGGGTCGCTCGAGGTCGTGCTGTCGCCTTTTATCCTGTCGGAGCTGGCGCGTGTGCTACCGCGCCTCAACCGCCGCCTGGGATTTTCCGAGGCGGAGCGTGCCGATCTCGTCGACAGCCTGGCGCTGTCGGCCGAGATGTGCGAACCGGGCAAGGACGCGCTGCGCGAGGCGAGCAAGCGAGGTCGCGTTCGGGACGCGGCTGACGTGCCCGTACTCGCCTTGCTCATCGCCAGCGAAGCTGATTGCCTGGTGACCGGTGACGCTGACCTGCTTGCATTGCAGGAAGCGTATCCGATCCTCTCACCCGCCCAGTTCGCGTTGCGACACGCGCCGTAGTCGGCGCTCGCGCACTCAGGACTCCGCATTCACGAGCGCGATCGCGACCTGCGTGCGCAGCCACTCGCGGAGCTCGCGATAGGAGCGGCCGGTCGACACGTCGACCCAATGCCGTTCGTCGGCGCACCAGAGCAATCGCGGCGTCGACATCGTACTGACGCGCATCACCGACACGACGATGCAATGCGACGCGTCGTCGTTGCCGAACGACTCCGGCAAGGCGACGCCGCCCTGTGGCGTCGTCTCGTCGACGCGCTGTGCCGCCCACATCTCGCGCAGGCTCTCGATGTCGCGCGAGTACTCGATGAAGTCGGGCAGCGATTCGTCCCACGTCTCGAGCTCGGCCACGGGCAGCACGTCGAAGCGCGGCAGGCCGTCGTGCAGCGCCAGCAGCTCGCGATAGTCGGGAGGCAGCGTGCGGCCGAGGCGCGCCTCCACGGCGGCGATCGCTTCGGGCGACGCGGCATCCGGCAGTGCGTAGCGATCGCCGAGGTACGTCCGGTCGACGAGCGAAGGCTCGGGCAGCAACGCGAGCAGCGCCGCGACGTGGGCGCCTGCGAGCTCCTGCTGCTTGCGCAACAGGTTCGCGCGTCGCTCCGCCATCTGCTGCCGCGACTGCTCGCTCATTGCCCATTCCGCTTCCAGGAACGCACGCACCGACGGATAGGCGACCGGCGATTCCAGGAAGTAGTAGACGAAGCGCATGCCGGGCAGGGAGGGGTG
The DNA here is from genome assembly GCA_937996755.1 of uncultured Pseudomonadota bacterium. Classification (GTDB taxonomy): domain Bacteria; phylum Pseudomonadota; class Gammaproteobacteria; order Xanthomonadales; family Ahniellaceae; genus CALKUS01. The sequence continues at coordinate 16,035 of CALKUS010000226.1, forward strand.
CAGCTGCGGCAGGTAGTACAGCGAGCCGCCCTCGTCGTCGCCGCCGATGCGCCACCAGCCGCGTGCATCGGCGAACGGCACGTCGCGCCATTCGCTGGCACCGAGTGCGATGTTCAGGACGTCGCCCACGTCGAGCGCCGCCAGCTCGTCGATGCTCGCGGCAGCGGTGGTCCACTCGCGCACCGGTGCGATGCCGACCTCGCTGGCGCCATCGGCCGCCGCGAGCAGCTCGCGCAGCTCCGCCGGCAACGGCGCGCCGAGCCGCGCTTCGGCGTCCGCGATGTCCGACGCCGTCGCCGGTGCCGCCGTGCGTTCGTCGTTCCAGTGTGGTGCCAGCAGCTCGGCATAGCCCAGCGCTTTCGCGCGCGCCTCCAGTTCCTTCTGCCCGCGCGCGTGCGCCTCGTACTTCGCTTCTTCCGCTGCCTGCGCACCCGGGATGAACTCCGGATAGCGCAGCAACGCGGCAACCGGCAGCGCGAGCACGAGCAGGTAGACGGCCGCCGTCGCCAGGCGCGAAACGTGCCCCATCGGCTTCGTGTCGATGCGCGTGACCAGGGCGGAAGCCATGTCGATGCGCGACTTCGCGTTCTGCGCGGGCCCGAGCTCGCGCTCGATCGCCCGGAGCGCGCGCAGCGTCCTGCCGTCGCGGTCCAGGGACGACCAGCCTGCGCTGGCAGCCAGCTCGCCCTCGACGCGACGCAGCTTCCACTTCGCCGGCAAGCCGAGCAGCTGGATCGCCGCGAGGAACGCGAGCAGCGTGAAGTCGTGCTGCCACGCGAGCCACGCGCCGAGCGAGGCCGCGACCGCGACGAACACCACCTGCACGCCGCGCAGGCGCGTCGGCAGCATCGCCTCGACGACGTGCGCACCGTCGAGCGGCGGAACGGGCAGCAGATTGAGGTAGTTGATGAAGAGGAACATCACGCCGAGCGGCAGGATGAACCCGAGCGTCCAGGCGGGCGCAGCGCCGAGGAACATCGCCGCGAGCAGCGCGCAACCGATCGCGATGCCGGGCAGCGGCCCCATGAGGCTCATCCACGCGCGCCGCGTGGCCGCGGGGTTCGCGTCATGGCCCATCGCGACGCCGCCCACGAGCGGCAGCGCGAGCATGTGCACGTTGCGATACCCGAACGCGCGCATCGCGAGGAAGTGCCCGAGCTCGTGGATCACGATCACCACGAGGATCGACCACGCGACCACGGCGCCCCAGAACGCCGCGCCGATCGCCATGAACGCGGCCACGCTGCCCGCGAACAGCAGCCACTGCGCGCTGCGCCGCGGCGAGCGGCCGCGCACGAGCTCGATCACCTGCGCGAACAGCGCGAGCCGCTCCGGGCCGATGGCGCCGGCAATGGGCGCGGGCTTGGTCATCGAGAAGTACGCGGCGAGCACGCGCCACGCGAATCCCCAGGACGGCTCGGACAGGTCCGGTGTGATCGGCACGAGCGAACCGTTCGCGAGCAGCGCCTGCCGGATGCGCTCCATCTCGTCGCCCGCGAGCCACGTGAGCATCGCGTCGTCGGCCGGCAGGCGCTCGCTGCCGAGAGAATCGAGCCAGCGGTCGTGGCCGGCGACGCGTGCCTCGTTCGTCGCCTCCGTGCCGGTGCGCGCGAGCATCGGCGCGACGGCCGCGACCGCCATCGACGCATCGAACGACTGCGACACGGCCACGCGACCATCGGCGAGCCGCGTGGCGAACATCTGCATGAGGTGGTGCGGGCGCGCGATGAACCCGGGTGGCGCGAGCCACGCCGTGGTGCCATCGGCGCGCCGCAGCACGAGGAAGAACGGCTGCAGCGCCGGCACGCCGTCGACGCGCGAGACGTGCACCCCGCGCGCCTCGCCGAAGCCGAGCGCCGCCAGCTCCGCGATCGCCGCGTCGAACAGCGGCGCCAGCGGTTCCGGCGGCACGGCCGGCACGAGCTCCGCGCGCACGCGCGCGAACGGCACGGCAAGCGACGCGCGCAGCACCTGCACGCTCACGATCATCGCGATCGCGCCGATCAATGCCACCAGGTCCAGCATCGAGCGCCCCGGGCCGATTCCGCCGTACTGGATAGCTGAACCCGGCGAGGGTGGCAATTGCCGTCGTCAGGCAGGGGCGGGGCCCGGGAGCGGAACGCCGGCGAGCCAGTAGGCCGCCGATCGACCGCCGGCGTTCGTGCGCACGAGGACGCCCGCGTCGACGAGCGTGCGCAGGTCGCGCAAGGCGGTATCGGAAGAGACGCGCGTGAGCGCTGCCCACTTCCGGTTGGTGATCGGTTGCGCGAAGTCGTCGAGCACGCGTTTCAGCGCCCTCACGTGGCGCTCGCCCAACGGCACATCGGCCACGCGCTGCCAGAACAGCGCTTTCACCAGCACGCGATCGAGCTCACCGTCGGCGCGCGCCACGGCGCGCGACAGGCAGTCGATGAACCATGCCAGCCACGGCGTCACGTCCATGCCGCCGCGTTGCGTGCGTTCGAGGATGTCGTAGTAGGCATCACGCTCGCGCTGGAGCTGCGCGGAAACGCTGTAGTAGCGCCAGGGCTCACGGTCGTTGCGCGAGAGCATCAGGTCGCCCACGGCGCGCGCGACCTGACCGTTGCCGTCCTCGAACGGGTGCACCGTCACGATTCACAGGTGCGCGACACCGGCGCGCAGCAATGCCGGTTCGGTCGACGGCGCTTCGCACCACGCCGCGAATCGTGCGATTTCCGCATCGATGCGGTCGGCGGGCGGTGCCTCGAAGTGAACGCGATGCCTGCCGATCGGCCCTGATACCACCTGCATCGGACCATGCGCGTCGTCGCGCCAGCTGCCGACGCGGACTCGGTCATGCCGCTTCGCCCCGTCGGGAACAGCGCCGACTGCCATGCCTGCAACCGTGTAACGGTGAGCGGCGCATCCGCGTTGCGCGTCGCGTCGAGGTTCATCTCGACGATCGCATCGACGTGGCGGTCGGCGCGTGCGCGCTTCACCTCGTCCACGCCGAGCCGGCGCGCCAGCGAAGAACGCACCGCATCGACGTCGAGCGCCTCGCCTACGATCGCCGACGACTGCACGACATCGGAGAGCAACGCACTCAACGCAGCGCGATCGCGATCGGGCGCGCGCAGCGTCGCGATGCGCCCCTGCAGGCGACCGATCGCCTGGGCGAGCGCAGCGAGGTCCGTCGCCAGCGCGCGGGCGTCGTAGCGAACGTCCGGCCAGTCGGGCTGCTGCCAGATCCAGGTTGGTGTTTCCGCTGCCATGCGGCGAATATCGCGGCTATTCGCCGCAGATCAGGCGGTGAATAGCGGGTTCAATCACCGCGAGTTCCGTAAGTAATTGACCTATCTTGTTTTATCCGGGCGCAAGCTAAGATGCGCGCAGGCAGGAGGGGCGAGCGCAGGATGTCCAGAACGAGGTCCACGATCCTGGCGTTGCTGCTCGCGCCGGGGCTCGCGATCGCCGCCGAGCGCGGCGCGACGTTGTCCATGTCGGGCGTCGCGCTGCGCAGCGCGATGGCACGCATCCACTCGGTGCAGGCGGATACCGTGACGCTGCCCAAGGGCGCCGATCGCGACCCGCGCATGATCTGGTTCCCGCTGGTGCTCGTGTTCGACGGCAAGCGCTGCCTCACCGGCATCTACGAGCTCGAGAAGCTGGACAAGCTCACGACGACCTGCGCGACCGGCAACCCGACGTTTGCGGACGTGCTCGGTGCGGACGCGAAGCCGCCGTTCGCACCCGGCAAGGTGCTCGTGCTCGTCGCCGCGCCGCAGGCCTACCGCGCCATGTGCGAGCCGTGCGGACGCGCGCACGCCGCCGTCGTCGCCGCGCTCGTGGACAAGGACATCAGCGCCGATGTCGCGTCGATCGACCTGCTGCTGGACTGATGCGGACCCGGTCTGCCGTCTCGCTGCTACGCGGGTCGATCGACCCGAAGATGGATGATCCGATCCGCGCGCTTCCCCCGCGTCCAGACGATTGCGCCGATTCATCGTCGCTGGTTCGCGCTCGCAAGGGCCGATAGATTTCCGCACAAGGCAGGGCCGTGAGCGGCCCCGAGGGAAGGACATGCGTTTCCTGCGTCACGCCGCGCTCGCGGCGCTGCTGGTTTTCATCGCCATTCCACGCGCGCACGCGATCGACTTCGTGGATCGCGGCGCGAAGCTCGCGCTCGCGCCGGGCGAGGGCGTCGTGGTGCTATCGGTGCGCTCGCTGGTTCCGATCCAGCCGCGCATCAGCGGCGACGGTCGCTTCGTCGGCGGCTCGCTCGGCGCCGTCGCGCCGGGCGGCTCGTACTGGGTGATCCGCGCGCCCGAAGGCACGTACCGCTGGAACCGCTTCACGCTCGGCGACCGCTACTGGGACATGCGCGGCGACGACGATTACTCCTTCCAGGTGAAGGCCGGCGTCGTGAGCTATCCGGGCGACTTCGACGTGAAGGTGGTCGGCGGCGAGATGCTGGCGTTCGACTGGCAGAACCGCGCGTCGGAAATCATGGCGCTGCTCGACAAGGACTACACGACGGCGCTGGCGCACCTGCCGTTCCGCTACTCGGGCCGCATGCCCGACGCCTTCCCCGATTTCTTCCGCGCGAAGCTGAAGGCCGCGAACAAGACGGCCGACACCGCCGCACCGCTCGGCCCGATGTACCAATACGCCGAGAACGCCGCGCCGCTGCCCGCGCAGGAGCTGTTCCGGCGTTCGGGGACGCAGGAGGTGACGATCAGCCCGGACGGGGCGCGCCTCGCCGAGCATGCATTCGTCGACGGGAAGAATGTCGTACGCGCGATCGACGTGGCGTCGGGCGCATCCACCGAGATCTACGCCGGCAGCGCCGAGATCGGCGAGCTGCGCTGGATCAAGCCCGGCCGCCTCGCGATCGAGTTCGGCGCGGGCCTGCTGCGCAACGTGGTGCTGCACGACTTCAGCGCGGGCCGCGACGGCAAGCTCGCCGTGAAGACGATGGCGTTCCCCGTGGAGGGAACGATCCTCAACGTGTCGCGCGCGAACCCCGACCAGGTGGTGTTCCTGCGCGGCGTGAAGGGCGACCCCGACCCGTGGCAGCTGTATCGCGTCGACATCGGCGGCAAGGAAGTCTCGCGCACCGAGTTCCAGCGTCGCGAGCGCCTCGACAACGGCCTCGAGGGCGACAGCGGCTGGTTGGTCGACGACGCCGGCCTGCTGCGCGTGGTGGTGGCGAAGCGCGACGGCAGGTACGTGGTGCTGTACCGCGAGGACGCGCGGCCGAAGTACCGCGAGCTGCTCACCGTGCCGAGCGACCGCACGTTCGCCGCGCAGCTGATCGACGCGCAGGGCCGCATCGTCGCGATCACCGACGTGGGCCGCGCGCAGCGCGACCTCGTCGCGATCGACGCGAATACGGGGCAAGTGGTCGACACGCTGTACAGCCGGCCGCGCGCCGACATCGCGAGCGCGATCATCGACCCGGGCACGGGCCGCATCGTGGGCGTGCGCTACCTCGAAGGTGGCGCGCTGGCCACGCATTACCTCGCCGACGCGGGCAACTCGCTGCAGGCGAAGCTGCAGGCGTCGTTCAAGGGCCGCCAGGTGGCGGTGCTGCAGAGCGACGCGAGCGGCACGCACTCGGTAGTCGGCACGATGGGCCCCACCGACCCGGGCCACTACTACCTGTTCGACGCCGCGCACCGCACGCTCGAGGAAGTGGGCCAGGTGTCGCCGCAGCTCGCGAACTACCGCTTCGCCGAGCCGCAGGTCTTCACCGTGCGCACGCGCGACGGCTTCGACATCGAGTCGATCCTGTTCATGCCGCAGGACTTCAAGACGGTGCCGCTGGTGGTGATGCCGCACGGCGGCCCGCTGGGCGTGCGCGACACGCTGGCGTTCGACAACGAGGCGCAGTACCTCGTGAGCCGCGGCTACGCCGTGCTGAAGGTGAACTACCGCGGCTCGGAAGGCTTCGGCCGCGACTTCTTCGAGGCCGGCTATCGTGCGCGCGGCAAGCAGATCGAGGACGACATCGAGCTCGCGCTCGACCACGCGCTCGCGAAGTATCCGCTCGACCCGCAGCGCGTCGGCCTGGTCGGCGCGAGCTACGGCGGCTATTCCGCGCTCATGGGCCTGGTGCGCTCGCAGCGCTACCGCTGTGCCGTCGCGATCGCCGCACCCACCGACGTCGCGCTGTCGTTCACCGCCGCCGACTGGGCGAACAGCCCGGAGACGCGCGCACTGATGACGCGCCTGGTCGGCGACCCGAACAAGTCGCTCGAAGACCTCGTCGCCATCTCGCCGCTGTACCAGTACGAAAAGCTCGATCGCCCGTTGCTGCTCATCCATGGCCTGCGCGACGAGCGCGTCCCGATCGAGCACGCCGAGCGCCTGCGCAAGACCATGGCGCTCGCCGGCCGCGAGCCGCCCGTGCTGTATTTCAACGAAGGCCACGGCTTCACGTCGCTGAAGGCCGCTGCCGGCAGCGCCATCGCCACCGCACAGTTCCTCGACGAACACCTCGGCGGCCGCGCCGTGCCGCTCGCCGACTTCCGCGCCGACGACGCCGAGCCATCGGTGCTCACGCAGAAGGCCGCGAAGTACCCGCCCGCCGCGATGAAGGCCGGCAAGTCCGGCACCGCGAAGATCGAAGTGAGCATCGCCGCGAACGGCACGGTGACCGACGCGCGCGTGATCGAAAGCTCGGGCACGAAGGAGCTCGACGACGCAGCGGTGGCGGCGATCCGCGAGTGGACCTACCGCCCGAAGCGCGTGAAGGGCAGGGACGTGGCGAGCACGCTGGTGGTGCCGGTGAAGTTCGACCTGCACGACGGCTGATCGCTGCCGCGCACACAATCCTCTCCACGGCGAATGCAGGGGAGGGCAAGCCGCCCGCCGCTTAGCTCCCGCCCCTGCGAATGCAGGGGTGAGCCGGGAATTGAAACGTCGCC
>CALKUS010000227.1 GCA_937996755.1 uncultured Pseudomonadota bacterium
GGTTCGTAATCCGACCAATGGCAACCAATACCTATGATGTTGGCGATGTTGTGCGCCTGTCTGTGGAATTCAAAAACCAGGCAGGCGCATACATTGATCCGGGCGGCGTTGTGGTGAAAGTGCGCACGCCTGGCGGCGCGAGGAAGGAAACGCCCTGGTCCTTCCAGTCGCGATAGCAGGTACCCGACGTGTAGTCGGCGAACAGCAGCGGCGAGTGCGCCGTCTTCAGCACGAGCGTGCCGTTCCAGTGCACCTTGCGGATCTCGAGGCCGGAGCCGTCGGGCCCGGCGCTGTTGCCGTAAGCGACCCAGCACAGTTCCCACACGGGGTTCGCGGCCGACGGCCAGGACATCTTCACTTCAGGCGAAACGCAGGTCGGCGATGCCGCCTGTACGACACCGGCTCCCGCCAGCAATGCGAGCGCGGCGAGACCGCGCAGGACGCGAATCGAGAACATGGTGCTCAACCTCCCTTCTTCACTGGATCGGCGATGCCACCCATCGCCGGATCCGCATCGGTGATGACGACTCGTGCACGCATCAGGTCGACGATGGCGTGCACGTCCATGTGCCTGCCGTGGTCGCGCGTCGCGAACACGTGTACGCAGCGCGAACCCATGCCGCAAGGCGTGGCGTTCGCGGAACGGAAAATGAACCCGCCATAGAATAGTGCGTCCGCGGGCACGCGCTTCGCGAGCCGCGGGTCCTCGCGCACGATCCGGTACGCGAATTCCATTTCCGGCTCGGTCGCGTGCAGCACGAGGCCGACGTCGTCGCGCACCGTGGGCTCGTCCTGCTCGCCCACCCAGACGCGCTCCTGCGCCACGCCGCGGCCGTAGTTCCAGGCGTACTGGACACGACGCCGGACGTCCTGGCCGTCGATCTTCGCGTCCTCGGCGTAGTCGCGCACGACGACGATCGGCTCGCCGGCCTCGTCCATCTCGTGCGGAACGGCGGCGAGCAGCTCGCTGCGCGTGGCGCCGCCGGTGGCGGCGCAGGCGGCCAGCGCGGCCGCGGCAACGGCGAGCAATGCGACTTTCGTTCTCATGGCGTGGCACTCGTTGCGGTGGCGACGTCGACCGGCGGCGAACGCCCGTTCAGTGGATCGAGCCACAGGTCGTAGAGGAATTGTCCGCGGCTCTTGTCGGCCGGGCCGACGTTCCAGTCGCGCCCGCACATCTGGTTCTCGCTGGGTGTACCGGACTCGACGGCAGTGTCGCGCAGGAAGCGCACGTAGTCGTCGCTCGCGATCTGGTAGCGAACGGTCGCGGTCACCGTGATGGGGGTCGGCGTCGCCGCGGGAACGACGATGTCGTAGCTCGCGCGATCCGCGTTCTCGAGCACGCCGGGCGCAACCTGCGCGAACGTGATGCCGACCGGCTTCATCTCCTCCCCCTGCGGATCCGACGGCGACGCAGGACGGAATCCCTCCGGCGGAATGCGCGTGTCCTTCGCGACGCAATCGTTGAGCACGAAGTGGAACTGCTTGCGGCCGGTTCCGTCCGTCGTGCGGCACGTGCCCGTGCCCGCGTCCCAGGTGCCCTGCAGCGTCTCGTAGATGCGCAGCTGCGGATCGGAGGCGAGCGCGCCCGTGCTGGCGTTCCAGGCGCCGCTCTCGAAGAACACGTTGCCGTTCGCATCGCGCGCCTGCACGTGCAACCAGGCGCGACGACCTTCGCCATAGCCGGTCGGGAACTTGTGGCCGGCGCGGTTCACGACGACCACGCGCGCGCGAAGCACGTTGCCGGGCGTCCACGGATCGAGCGACACGGTGACGTTCGCCGTGCGCTGCTGCAGGATCTCGAGCGCCCACGCCGTCGTGCGCGCGAACGCCTCGGCGCGGTCGAGGCCGGACGGGCCGCCGTACAGCCGATCGACCAGCCTGACCACCCAGGTATTGCCGCCCACGAATTCGTGCACGCCGAGCGTGCCGCGACGCGATCCGTTCGGATTGCCGGTGCACGCGCGCGCCTGCACGTCGCCGCTGCGGCGCATGTGGCATTCCTGGCACGGAACGAGGCGCACATTCGCGACTGCGGGTGCCCCGTCTTCAAGCGAGTCCGCGAGCAGCACGTCCGCGTAGCGGCTCTGCCGCCACTCGCCGAATGTGCGCTCCGCCGGGAATGCACGTCCCGTGTCGCTGCCGTCGGCGCGCTTGAGCGTGCGGAACGGCGCGCCACCGGCGAGCGTGGGCGACGACACGTCGTGGCAGGTGCCGCAGTGATCGCTGCTCACCGTGAAGCTCGACTGCACCCAGCCGTGCGGCGGCGTCAGCGCCGGCGTCGTGGCGTAGTCGAATGGCCCATGCCGGCACGGGCCGAAGAAGCCGCCGCACGACAGCGAGTCGTCGATCCAGTAGTTCGCGTTCGCGCGCGGCGCCTGCTGGCCGAGCGGGCCGACCGGCGTCATCCGGTGGCAGAGATGGCACGTGACGCCCGCGTAGTCGTTCTCGGGACCGTCGCCGTCGTCGTGATCGCCCTGCAACAGGCAGCCGTTGGTACCGTTCACCGTGCCGCCGCCGCCACCGACCTTGCGCACGCGTCCACCGAGCCAGCCGACCGGCGTGTGGCAACGCAGGCAAAAGTCGCCGACGCCCGGCGCGTCGGTTTCGGCGACGTCCAGCGCTGCCCAGAACAACGGGTCGCGCAGCGCATTCGCCATCATCGAGCCCGACCATGTCGCGTGCGGCATGTAGCTGCCTTCGGCGGGCGAGAACAACGCGCCGTGGCACGACTGGCAGGCTTCCGGCTCGTCGAGGGACGCGGCAAGGCCGGGCTGCGTGCCGAATGGCGTGAAGTCGGTGCCGCCGGCGTGCACGACGCCCGAAACGGCGAGCAGTGCCGCCAGGCACAGGACAGACAACGGAATACGCATCTACACGAGCCCCGCGGTGCCGACCGGCGCGCGGCCGGTGCCCACGCTCCCCCGAGCGAAGCCCGAAGGCTACCAGAACGAAACGGCGGGGCGCATGGCCCCGCCGTGCCGTGCACTCAGACCACTGCGGCGGGCTGCTCCGCAGCTTCGATCTCGGTCGCGAGCTGGCCGTCCTTCACCACGATCAGCACCTTGCCGCCCTGCGCGAGCCGTCCGAACAGCAGCTCGTCGGCGAGCGGGCGCTTCACGTGCTCCTGGATCACGCGCGACATCGGGCGTGCGCCCATCTGCGGGTCGAAGCCGTGCTCGGCGAGCCACTGGCGGGCCTCCGGCGTGGCGCTCAAGGCAACGTGCTTGTCCTGCAACTGCGCCTCGAGCTCGATGAGGAACTTGTCGACGACGCGCAGGATGTGGTCGAAGTCGAGCGAGCCGAACTGCACGATCGCGTCGAGGCGGTTGCGGAACTCCGGCGAGAACGTGCGGCGGATCGTTTCCATCGAATCCGTCGAGTTGTCCTGGCGCGTGAAGCCGATCGTGCGACGCGCGGCCTGCTGCGCGCCGGCGTTCGTGGTCATGACGATGATCACGTTCTTGAAGTTCGCTTCGCGGCCGTTCGTGTCGGTCAGCGCGCCGCGGTCCATGACCTGCAGCAGGATGTTGAACACGTCGGGATGCGCCTTCTCGATCTCGTCGAGCAGCAGCACGCTGTGCGGGTGCTTCGTGATCGCTTCCGTCAGCAGGCCGCCCTGGTCGAAGCCGACGTAGCCCGGGGGCGCGCCGATCAGGCGCGACACCGAGTGCGCTTCCATGTACTCGGACATGTCGAAGCGGATGAGCTCGATGCCGAGCTGCATCGCGAGCTGGCGCGTGACTTCCGTCTTGCCGACACCGGTCGGGCCGGAGAACAGGAAGCAACCGATCGGCTTCGCCGGATTCGCGAGCCCCGAGCGCGCCATCTTGATGGCGGCCGTCAGCGTCTCGATCGCACCGTCCTGCCCGAACACGACCATCTTGAGGTTGCGGTCGAGATTCTTCAGCACGTCCTTGTCGGACGCGCTCACCTGCTTCGGCGGGATGCGCGCCATCTTCGCGACGATGTACTCGATCTCCGGCACGTCGACGATGAGCTTGCGATCGGCTTCCGGCATCAGGCGCTGGCGCGCACCGGCTTCGTCGATCACGTCGATCGCCTTGTCCGGCAGCAGGCGGTCGCCGATGTGCTTGACCGACAGGTCGACGGCCGCCTTCAGCGCGTCCTGCGTGTACTCGATCTGGTGGTGCTGCTCGAAGCGGCCCTTCAGGCCGCGCAGGATCTCGAGCGATTCCGCGACCGAAGGCTCGACGACGTCGATCTTCTGGAAGCGACGTGCGAGCGCGCGGTCCTTCTCGAACACCGAGCGGAATTCCTGGAACGTGGTCGAACCGATGCAGCGCAGCTCGCCGGAAGCGAGCACGGGCTTGATGAGGTTCGACGCGTCCATCGTGCCGCCCGACGCGGAGCCGGCGCCGATGATCGTGTGGATCTCGTCGATGAAGAGGATGGCGTTCGGCTGCTGCTTCAGCTGGCTGAGCACGCTCTTCAGGCGCTTCTCGAAGTCGCCGCGGTACTTGGTGCCGGCCACGAGCGCACCGAGGTCGAGCGCGTAGATCGTGCACGGCTTCAGCACTTCGGGCACTTCGCCTTCCACGATGCGCTTTGCCAGGCCCTCGGCCAGCGCGGTCTTGCCGACGCCGGCTTCGCCGACGTACAGCGGGTTGTTCTTGCGGCGGCGGCAGAGCACCTGGATCGTGCGCTCGATCTCGTCCTGGCGGCCGATCAGCGGGTCGATCTTGCCCTGGCGCGCGAGCTCGTTGAGGTTGGACGCGAACTCGTTGAGCGGATTGCCGCGCGGCTCGCCGCCCTCCTCGCCTTCCTTGCCCGGCTCGCCTTCCTGCTTCGCGGCGTCCTGGCCGATCTTCGCGACGCCGTGCGAGATGTAGTTGACGACGTCGAGGCGCGCGATGTCCTGCTGGCCGAGGAAGTAGACGGCGTGCGAATCCTTCTCGCTGAAGATCGCGACGAGCACGTTCGCGCCCGTCACTTCCTTCCGGCCGGACGACTGCACGTGGTAGACGGCGCGCTGCAGGACGCGCTGGAAGCCCAGCGTCGGCTGCGTGTCGCGCTCGTCGCCGGACGGCAGCACCGGAACGGTCTCGTTGATGATCGAGCGCAGGTCCTGCGCCAGCTTCGCGACATCCGCGCCGCAGGCGCGGAGCACCGCTGCCGCGGACGGATTCTCGAGCAGCGCGAGCAACAGGTGCTCGACCGTCATGAATTCATGGCGGCGCTCCCGTGCTTCCTTGTAGCACTGGCCGATGGTGAGCTCGAGATCCTTGCTGAACATGTAATTCAACCCTCCAGTCGGGATGCTCGGCCGATGTCGCGAACGCCATGTCGCGACGGCATCCCATTCGCCCGCGAGCGGGCTCCTACCCTTTTACGCCCGCTCCATCGTGCACAGAAGTGGATGTTGATGGCTGCGGGAAAACTCGTTGACCTGCGTGACCTTCGTTTCTGCAACTTCGCGGGTGAAGACGCCGCATACGCCCTTGCCCCGGGTGTGCACGTGCAGCATCACCTGCGTCGCTTTCTGGCGGGTCATGGCGAAGAAGGTCTCCAGCACAGTGACCACGAAATCCATCGGCGTGTAATCGTCGTTGAGCACGACCACCTGGTACATGGGTGGTTTCGCGACCTCGGGACGCGCTTCCTCGAGCAACGTACCGCGATCGTGCTCGGTTTTCGGATCTCTGCTTCCGGCCATGGGTGTGCAATTGGAGTGCCAGCCAAGTATATGCCTCGGGCCGGCCGTACCAGTAACCGCGGATGAACCGCCGGAGCGGATTGGACTCGCCTCGCCCGTCGGTGCAACATGCCGCCGCCCGCGACCGAGATGGGGTCGCCCCCGGGGGAATCAAATCCGATGAGACTGCGCTTCGCCGTTCTGTTCATGTTGTTGTCCGCAGCGTCCGCCGCGACCGCTGCGGACGTGGCGGACAAGTCCGTCCAGCGCCAGCTCGACAAGCGCAAGATGCACTACACCGTCGATGCCGATGGCGATTTCCGCATCACCTTCGACGTCGGCGGCGGCCGGACGCAGCTCGCGTTCGTGCGCTCGGCGACCATCACGTACGGCAAGCTGCGCATCCGGGAGATCCGCTCGATCGGATATCGGGGCGACGGCGCGTTTCCGCAATCCGTGGCGAACCGCATGCTCGAGCACAGCAACGACGCGAAGCTCGGCGCGTGGTCGAAGCAGGGCAACCTGGCGATCTTCACGGCACGAATCGCGGCCGACGCGAGCGACCAGCAGCTGGTCGACGCGATCGAGCTGACCGCACGCCTCGCCGACGAGCTGGAGAAGGAGCTCGTGCCGGACAAGGACGAATTCTGATGGCGGTTCCCGCGAGCGCGCTCGCGAGGGACGCGTGGCGGCCGGAAGTGACCGTCGCGGTCGTTGCGGAGCGCGATGGCCGATTCCTGCTGATCGAGGAGCGCGTGCGCGGCGTGCTCGTGCTGAACCAGCCTGCCGGCCACCTGGAGCCGGGCGAATCGCTGCCCGACGCCGCGGTGCGCGAAGCGCTCGAGGAATCCGGCTGGCGCGTCGCGGTCACCCGCCTCGTGGCGGTGCACCTGTGGCCGTCCCCCGACGACGGGATGTCGTACCTCCGCTTCACGTTCGCGGCCGACGCGATCGCCCCCGTCGAGGGCGCCCGGCTCGACGATGGGATAGAACGCGTGCTCTGGCTGCCGCGCAGCGAGCTCGCGCACGGTGCGTGGCGCCTGCGCAGCCCCCTCGTGCTGGCCGGCATCGACGACTACCTCGCGGGACGCAGCGCGCCGCTCGACGTGTTGCGCCACATGACCGATTGACGCCCACGTTGCGCAGCGCGCGCAACGGCCCCATCTTCGTGCTCGATGATCCAGCGTCCGGAAATCGTGGTCGGCGTGTCGGGCGGCGTCGACTCGTCGGTCGCCGCGTTGCTGCTCGCGCGCGGCGCGCAGCCGGTCGCCGGCCTGTTCATGAAGAACTGGGAGGAGGACGACCCGTCGGGCGCCTGCCCCGCCGAAGCCGACGCCGCCGACGCCGAAGCCGTATGCGCCGCCCTCGGTATCCCGTTCCACGCGCGCAACTTCGCCGCCGAGTACTGGGACGGCGTGTTCGAGCGCTTCCTGGCCGAGCATCGTGCGGGCCGCACGCCGAACCCCGACGTGCTGTGCAACCGGGAAATCAAGTTCAAGACGTTCCTCGAGCACGCGCAGGACCTCGGCGCGGAACGCATCGCGACGGGCCACTACGCGCGCATCGTCGCGGACGACGGCCGCTGGCTGCTGTGCCGCGCGCGCGACGCGGCCAAGGACCAGAGCTATTTCCTGCATGCGCTCGGCCAGGCGCAGCTCGCGCGTGCAGTATTCCCGCTGGGCGAGCTCGAGAAGCCGGCGGTGCGTGCGATGGCGCGCGAAGCCGGGCTGCCGACGCACGCGAAGAAGGATTCGACGGGCATCTGTTTCATCGGCGAACGTGATTTCACCGGCTTCCTCGAGCGCTTCATCGCGCCGGCGCCCGGCGCGATCGAGACGCCCGCCGGCAAGGTGCTCGGCGAGCATCGCGGCGTGCCGTTCCACACGATCGGCCAGCGCGGCGGCCTGGGCATCGGCGGGCGTCGCGACGGCAACGGCGAGCCCTGGTACGTGGTCGGCAAGGACGTGGCGCGCAACGTAGTCTACGTCGACCAGGGCGGCGACAGCCCGCATCTCTGGTCGCGGCGATTGCGCGCGACCGACCTGACCTGGGTCGCGGGCGCCCCGCCGTCCGTCGGGTTCCGCGCGACGGCGAAGGTGCGCTACCGGCAATCCGACCAGGCCTGCGCCGTCGAGCTGCGGGACTCCGCTGCGGACGTGTTCTTCGACCTTCCGCAACGCGCCGTGACGCCTGGGCAATCGGTCGTGTTCTACGACGGCGACGCGTGCCTCGGCGGCGGCGTGATCGCGGCGACCGACGCCACCTACGGTGGGCTCGCATGAGCGTCGACGACCAGGCAGTGGCGCTCGCCGGCCTGTTCCAGGCCGCAAAGCTCGTCGTCGCGCTCGCGCGCAACGGCCAGTGCGACGCCGACGGCTACGCGGTGTCGGTGGACAGCATCCTGCGCACGGAACCGGAATCGGCGGCGGGCGTCTACGGCGCACCGGCCGGCCTGCGCTGCGGGCTGGAGGCGCTCGTCGGCGCACTCGACATGCGCGAGCCCGACGCGGCGCGGCTGGTGATCAACGTGATGCACCTCGAGCGCAAGCTGGCGAAGAACCCCGCCCTGCTCGCCGCCGTGCGCGCGGGCATCGACCAGGCGGCGCGCAGCGCGCAGGCGCTCGGCATCGCCGACGAAAGCGTGAGCGAGCGCCTGGGCGCGCTGTACTCCGAAACGCTCGGGACCGTGCGTCCGCGCATCATGGTCCAGGGCAGCGCATTGCACCTCAACCAGCCGCGCACGGTCGCGCGTATCCGCACGCTGTTGCTCGCCGCCGTGCGCGCGGCGGTGCTCTGGCGCCAGGTCGGCGGGACGCGCTGGTCGCTGCTGCTCGCGCGCGGCCGGATCGGCGCGGCGGCGCGGCGCCTGCTGGCGCAGTCCGCCGCGGGTGGTGCGGCCTAGGGAACCTGGCGACGCGCCGAATCGACGCCTGATTCCCCGACGCGTCGCTGGTCGCCGACGTGCGCACCGCCGAACCGCTCGAGCGCGGCCGAGTCCATGAGGTTGCGAAGCACCTGCTCGTTGTAGATGAACTGCGGCGATCCAGCGATCTCGAGCCCGCCTTCCACGACCAGCGCCCCGTACAACTGCATCGCGCCCGCGACGCGCATCGCCGACGCCCGCGCGATGCTGCGCTTGCCGAATACGAGCCCGTAAAACACGGTGCCGTCGGCGAATTCGGCGTCGCCGTCGACGACGAGCGCGACCGGAGCGCTCGGCGTGCCCACCTGGCCACCGATACGGCAACTCGCGTCGGGTGGCACGTAGAGCAGCCCTTGCGCGCTCGAATCGAGCGCGCGACAGTCCGACGCGGAAAGGATGCGCGAAATCCGCTCCAGGTAGTCGCGTCCGTCGTCGCTGCCGTTGCGGTCCGCATCGAGCAGCGCGCTGTCGGCTTCGCTCGCGTTGTCCACGCCGACGACGTACTCGAACAGCGAGTCGTCCAGCGCATTGGCCGCGTCGTCGAGCGGATGGAACGGGAAGTAGGTTGCGTCCGGCAGCGCACCGCGCGGCGAAGCCGCCGAACTTCCGTCCACGTCGAGGATGTCGATTCCCTCGTACGCCGAGGCGCCGTCGCCGACGCCCGACGCCTGTCCCGAGAGCAATCCGCGATCGAGGTCGAGGCCGCGGCAGCGACAGTCCGGACAGATGGTGATCCCGTCGTACGACGTCGCGCCGCCGGCAACGTAGTGCGCGAGGAACTCGCCCAGGTGGCAGGTCTGCAGCGCACCGCCGTCG
This sequence comes from uncultured Pseudomonadota bacterium, assembly GCA_937996755.1. Lineage (GTDB taxonomy): Bacteria > Pseudomonadota > Gammaproteobacteria > Xanthomonadales > Ahniellaceae > CALKUS01. The sequence continues at coordinate 9,396 of CALKUS010000227.1, forward strand.
GTGAGATCCGCGTCCGAGCGAGTCCACAGCGAAAGCGGCACGCCGAAGCCGCCCGCGTTCGGCGCCGGCACCACCTCCGCCCTGCCGAGGCCGCGGATCTCGCCCGACGCAATGATCGGGATGTCCGGTGGACCGCTGATCGCGCGATACGAGCCGATCGTGGCCGCGATCGTTCCCGATTCGTCGCCGCTCGAGCCGGGTGCGAGCGCTACGAGTGAGATCACGAACCGGCCGTCCCAGCCGCGCGCGGAATCGACGCTGGTCGAACATCCCGGGTGGCTCGGGTCGGTCGCGTCGACCATGCACAGCAGAGCGCCGACCAGCGCCGCCGACGCAGCGCCTGCCCGCGCGCCGTCGCGGGACGGTGGGTGCCCCGGGGCGATCGCCAGGCGCTCGTCGAGATGACGCGTGCCCGGATCGTCGACCCCGAACTGGTAGCGATAAAGCGCCTCGCGCCGGGCGGGATCGGGCTCTGCGCCGCACGGCCAGGTTCGATCGTCGCGCGCGCAACGTTGCCATCGCCGGGTGCCGGGCGCCATCCAGGTACGGGTGATTCCGCGCGACTGCGCCTGCAGGAATTCGGTCGCCGCGCCGATGGCGGCGGCATCGACCGACTCGTCGTTCGGACCATCGAACGCGCCCGACTGATAGGCGAGGAACGTGACGACCGACAGCATCGCGACGAGCAGCAAGGCCACGAGCATCGTCGTGAGCCCGCGCTGCCTCGGCGACAACGAAGCGCCTTCGGGGTGCCTGTTCACCCGCGATTCCCGGGCGGCACGCGGGTGTCGCGCGGACACGCGCGCGCGTGGACCATCGCCATGGAATTCACCGGGCTCCCCCCTGTGGCAGCCGTCGGCCAGAGTACTGCGCAATTGTGATCCACCGCACGTTTTTCCCGGCGCTCACGGCGTTTCATGCGGGATCTGTGACGGCGATCACATTCGCGGTCGTGCGGATTGCGCGGGGGACGCATGCGGCGACGAGCTCACTGGTACGTGAAGTCGGCAGGGCTCGCGGCCGCGATTGCGCTCCTGTGCGCCATCGCCCTGCCGGCGTGGACCGACTACATCCGCCTGGCGCGGCGCAACGAGGCGATGGGCACGCTGCAGGAGATGCAGCAACGGCAGGCCCGGTGGCGCGCGAACAACCCGTCGTTCAGCGACACCCTGCTGCCCGGCCCCGGCGCCTCGACCCACTACCGGTTCACCATCCCGACGGCGACCGCGACGCGCTACGTGCTGCGCGCGGTCGCGAGCGGCGACCAGACCGGCGACACCGGCTGCACGACGCTCGAGATCGAGTTCAACGCCGGCGCGCTGACCAGGCACCCGAACCCCGACACGCCGAACTGCTGGCGCCGGAACTGACCGCGCGCCGCGGGCGCGAAATCATCCCGAAGGCGAAGCGCGAGCGATCCCTGCCCGCTCAACGCGTCGTTGCCGCGAGCTCGAACGGAATGGAGACGAGCTCGAAATCCTCGTTCACCTGCACCGCGAAATGCAGGTGTGGCCCCGAGGCGTAGCCGGTGTGGCCCGAATCGGCCAGGCGCTGGCCCGCAACCACGCGATCGCCCAGGCGGACGCGTTCCGAGTGCGGCGCGAGGTGCGCATAGAGTGCCATCGTCCCGTCGTCGTGCTCGATGCGCACCACGTTCGCCTTGCCGTCGAGCGCCGGGTCGAGCGCGCCCTCGGTGTAGCCCATCGCGAGGTCGACGACGAGGCCGCCGCGGGCAGCGACCACGGGCGTCCCGTCGGGGACCGCGAAATCCATCGCGTAGCGCGATTGCGGCCGATCGTGGGTCGGCCCGTTCGGTCCCTGGTCGATGCGGGCCGGCATGCCGGCGCCCAGCGGAACGGCATAACGGTACGGCACGGCGTCGGACGCCCGCATCGGCCGGCCCGGCAGCGCCTTCAGGCCGAGGCCGTAGGACGCCGCCAGGCTGGCGTCGATCGGCTCGATGAGCACGACGAATCCGGGCTGCTTGCCGCTCACCGGGATTCGGTACGGCAGCTCCGGTCGCGCCCGCACGTTGACCGGGTCCAGCAGGCGCAGTTCGATCTCGAAATGTCCGGGTCGCGATGCCTTTGCGTAGTAGGCACGCATCCCCTGGCGGTCTTCGCTGGTGAGCGAGACGAGCTCGGCGCCCGCGTCGCCCGCGTCGCCCGCGGAGCGCAGGCCCGCCGCACCCGCGTCGAACACGGCGAACACGGCGAGGCAAACCAGCCATGGGAACCGGAACCGACGCATGCCGCATTGGCGCACGCCGTCCGCGAAAAGGTCAACGGACGACTACGGACGCGCACGCCTTTGATGGATAATGTCGTGTCACCCGCGCATCGCCGCGCACGGTGCCGCGCGGGGCGCGCGCCACCGCCACAGCCAGGGAGATCCCGTCATGCACGACACGTTCAAGGTCCGCTCGGTTCTCGAGTGTGGCGGTCGCCAGTACACGTATTACAGCCTCGCGAAGCTCGGCGAGCGCTTCAACGTGAAGCGCCTGCCCTACTCGATGAAGATCCTGCTCGAGAACCTGCTGCGCCACGAGGACGGCGTCACGGTCGGCGCGAAGGAGATCGAGGCGGTCTGCAACTGGGAGGCCACGAAGGAACCCGACACCGAGATCGCGTTCATGCCGGCGCGCGTCGTGCTGCAGGACTTCACCGGCGTGCCGTGCGTGGTCGACCTCGCCGCGATGCGCGACGCGATGCGCCGCCTCGGTGGCGACCCGAACCGCATCAACCCGCTCGCGCCCGCCGAGCTCGTGATCGACCACTCGGTCCAGGTCGACGAGTTCGGCTCGCCCGACGCCGTGGACCTCAACGCGAAGATCGAGTTCCAGCGCAACCAGGAGCGCTACAGCTTCCTGCGCTGGGGCCAGAAGGCATTCAACAACTTCAAGGTGGTGCCGCCGCGCACGGGCATCGTGCACCAGGTGAACCTGGAGAACCTCGCGCGCGTCGTCATGACCGTCGAGAAGGACGGCGAGTGGCAGGCGTTCCCGGACAGCGTGTTCGGCACCGACTCGCACACCACGATGATCAACGGCATCGGCGTGCTCGGCTGGGGCGTCGGCGGCATCGAGGCGGAAGCCGCGATGCTCGGCCAGCCGTCGTCGATGCTGATCCCGCAGGTGGTGGGTTTCAAGCTCACCGGGCGGATGCCGGAAGGCGCGACCGCCACGGACCTCGTGCTCACCGTGACGCAGATGCTGCGCAAGCACGGTGTCGTGAACAAGTTCGTGGAGTTCTTCGGCCCCGGCCTCGACCAGCTGCCGCTCGCCGACCGCGCGACCATCGCCAACATGGCGCCGGAGTACGGCGCGACCTGCGGCATTTTCCCGATCGACGACGAGTCGCTGAACTACCTGCGCCTGTCCGCGCGCGATCCCGAACTCGTGCGCCTCGTCGAGGCGTACGCGAAGGCACAGGGCCTGTGGCGCGAGCCGGGTGCGCCCGACGCCGAGTACAGCTCGACGCTCGAGCTGGACATGGGCACGGTCAAGCCGAGCCTCGCCGGCCCGAAGCGCCCGCAGGACCGCGTGCTGCTCGAGGGTATGCAGGCGAACTACCAGGCGAACCTGAAGCCGATGGCCGACGCCCGCGCAGCGAAGGCGAAGTCGGCAACGCCGGGGCGCGGCACGTTCGTCGCCGCCGACGGCAGCTCGCAGACGCTGCCCGACGGCGCCGTCGTGATCGCCGCGATCACGTCGTGCACGAACACCTCGAACCCGGCCGTGATGCTCGGCGCCGGGCTGCTCGCGCGCAACGCCGTGGCGAAGGGCCTGACGGTGAAGCCGTGGGTGAAGACCTCGCTCGCGCCCGGCTCGCTGGTCGTCACGGACTACCTCACGAAAGCCGGTGTGCTGCCGGACCTCGAGAAGCTGCGCTTCAACGTCGTCGGTTACGGCTGCACGACCTGCATCGGCAATTCAGGCCCGCTGCCGGCGGCCGTCAGCAAGGCGATCGCCGAAGGCGACCTGGTCGCGACGTCGGTGCTGTCCGGCAACCGCAACTTCGAAGGCCGCGTCCATCCCGAAGTGAAGATGAACTACCTCGCGTCGCCGCCGCTCGTGGTCGCGTACGCGATCGCCGGCACGGTCGACACCGACCTCACGAAGGATCCGCTCGGCACCGGCAAGGACGGCCAGCCCGTCTACCTGCGCGACATCTGGCCGTCGAACAAGGAAATCGCCGATACCATCGCCCGCACGATCGGCCCCGACATGTTCAAGCAGAGCTACGCGAACGTGTTCGCGGGCGACAGCCGCTGGAACCAGGTGCAGTCGCCGGAAGGCGAACTGTACCAGTGGGACGGTGCGTCCACGTACATCAAGCACCCGCCCTACTTCGAGAACATGCCGCTGGTCGTCGGCCCGATCAAGGACCTCAGCGGCGCGCGCGTGCTCGGCCTGTTCGGCGACTCGATCACCACCGACCACATCTCGCCGGCCGGGGACATCAAGGCCGATTCGCCGGCGGGCCGCTTCCTGGTTTCGCGAGGCGTCGCGAAGGCCGACTTCAACTCGTACGGCGCGCGCCGCGGCAACGACGACGTGATGGTGCGCGGCACGTTCGCGAACATCCGCATCAAGAACCTGATGCTCGGCGGCGAGGAAGGCGGCAACACGATCCACTACCCGAGCAGATCGGAAGAGCGTCGTGTAGGGAAAGAGTGTCTTCGCCTGTGTAGA
>CALKUS010000228.1 GCA_937996755.1 uncultured Pseudomonadota bacterium
ACACAGGCGAAGACACTCTTTCCCTACACGACGCTCTTCCGATCTAAGATCACGAGGTTCAGCAGCGGCAGGCAGAACGCGAGCATGAAGAACAGCACGCCACCGGCCTGCAGCCGCGGGCCGAACCAGCGGCGCAGCTCCGAATCGCGCGCTTCCGCGGCCATGCCGGTCTGCGAGTTCGCGATCAGGAATCCGATCACGCCGAGCACGGAGCTCGCGAGCCACGTGAAGTGGAACCAGCGCTCGGCATCCATCGGCTTGAGCGGCGAGAACATCGCCAGCTCGACGAGCGCGGCGCCGAACAGCATCACGCTGGCCCAGCTGAGCGCCGGCGCCGGATCGCGTCGCGCGACGGGCTTCATTCGTCAGCCGAGCGCGCGCTGGAGCGCGGCGAGCGACGCGCGCCACGCAGCGGCATCGTCGCCCTCGTCCCACAGCTCGGCGAGCTCGGAATCGGCGCCCGCGATCCGCGCGAGCACGCCACGCGCCTTCTGCCGCAGCGCCGGCGACGGCGCGCCGGGATTCGCGGCGACCCAAGCGTCGACCTCCTTCGTGTACGAATCGGACTGCGTGCCCTTGCCGAGCAGCTTCGCGAGCACCTCGATCGCAGCGACCGCTTCCTCGGCGTCGCCGGCGTCGACGTAGTCGTCGCCCGCTTCGAGCACCTTGTCGAGCGCCTCCTCGACCAGTGCCATGCCGTCCCCGTCCTCGAGCCCGTACGCCCAGTCGTTCGCGGCGTCGTTGCCGAATGGCTCGTGCGACCACGTACCCATGCGCGCTCCTCCCGTTTCAGGAGCGCGACGATACCGCGGCGCGCGGATACAGCACCACGAGGTGCAGCGCGGCCGGCGCCGCGAGCAGCGCGAGCGAGACGATCGTCCGGAGCGGCCCGCCCGCGCCGCCGAACGAACGGATCGCGTCCAGCACCGCGTACCCGAACAGCGAACCGTTCAACACGAGCGCGAAGATGATGTCGGCCCGCGTCGCCCGCGGCTTCTGCGCGCCGATGCCGAAACCGAGCGGCGCGAGCAGCACGAGCGCCAGCAGCGGCGACACCGAGTGTGCGGACTTCGCGGCGATCACCAGCATCGTGCCGAACGCGACGATCGCGACGATGCTCCCTTGCTTCGCGACGCTCGCGAGCATTCGTTGTCGCGATGCAGTCAACGGCAATAGCCCTCGCCGACGACGACCACGACGCAGTCGGTCTCGTCCTGCAACCACTTCATGCCGGTGCCCGGGCCGTCGGTGAGCGTGATCGTGAGCGCCTGGCCGTCGCGCTCGAACTCGAGGTGGTCGCCGGCGGCGTGCGCGGCGAACGAACGCGGACCATCGAGGTTGGCGATTTCGAGTGCATAGCCGCCGTCCGGCGAGGCAGCGATGTCGAGGTACGTGCCTTCGGGACCGTTCCAGCGTCCGAGCCAGCGATCCGGCCCGGGCGTTGTCGCGGGCGCGGGAGTCGCGGGCGTCACGGCCGGGCTCGCTGATGCGGTCGGCGCAGGCTCACGCGACCCGCAGGCGGCGATCGCGACCGTCATCAGCAATGCGACCTGGCGTGCGTTCATGCGAGCTCCTTCTCGAACCAGTGGTGGGCGTAGGGATTGTCGTTGTACGCCGCGATCTCGCGATAGCCGTTGCGCGCGTACATGGCACGAGCTTCCACGAGTACGCGATGCGTATCGAGACGGACGATGCGCAGCCCCAACGCGCGCGCTTCAAGCTCGAGTGCCTCGAGCAGGCGCTGCGCGATGCCGAGCCCACGCGCGGTCGGCGACACCCACATGCGCTTGATCTCGCCGAGACCGGGCGCCAGCACCTTCAGCGCGCCGCACGCGACCGCTTCGCTGCCGCGATGCGCGAGCAGCAGCACGCCCTTCGGCGGCACGAGGTCGTCGGGCGCCGCGGACGGTCCGCGACTCGCGTCGAAACCCTCGGGAAACCGCAGTGCGAGCTCGCGCAGGTACGCCGCGATGCACGCCTGCGCCGCGGCGCCGACGGGATCGACCCTGTCGATCGTGACGGGCTGCGCTTCGCTCACGTGTTCGGCAGGTTCACCTGCCACGACACGCCGTAGCGATCGCTGCACCAGCCGAAATGCCGGCTGAACCCGTAGTTGCCCGGCGGCATCATCACCTTGCCGCCTTCCGACAGCGCGCCGAAGATCCGTTCGAGCTCCTCCATCGACGCGCAGTCGACGAAGATCGAGCTGGACGGCGTGAACGAGAACGCGTGCTTCATGAAGCTGTCGGAGCACATGAACTCGCGCCCGCAGATCGTGAACAGCGCCACCTTGATCGTGCCGGCCGGACCCGGACCCTCGGCGCCGTAGCGCTCGACGTGCACGAACTTCGAATCGGGCAGCGTCGCGAAATACAGGTCCAGCGCCGCCTGCGCGACGCCCTCCTGGAACATGAGGAACGGTCTTGCGGTCGTCATGGTTCGCCTCCGGCGTTGGTGGCGTAGAGGATACGAAGGATCGACGCGCGATGGTCGCCCCCGGGCGACGGACTCATCGTCCGGCGGGCTCGTCCGTCGCGGCTTCGGCCAGGGACAGGCCCAGGGCACGCGCGCCGAGCTGCAGGACGAGCGCAACGACGACGTACGCGGCCAGGAGCCGCGGGCCCCGGAATGCCCTGCGGCGTCGCCGCCACGTCGGCCAGCGTCCCGCTCGTCAGCGCGGGCGCGCCGGCTTCACGACGACGTTCTTCGCGAGCGTCTTGAAGCGTTCGCCGTTCGCCTGCACCACGGTGATCGTCACCTGGCCGGTCTTGCTCGTGTTGACGTCGCGCACCGTGCCGGACTTGCCGGCGTGCGTGCCGCCCACGACGTCGCAGTGGGCGCCGTCCTTCACCGTTGCCATGCTCGCCTCCGTCAGAGCGGCACGAAATACAGCAGCAGGCCGATCATGACGTAGACGGCGATCAGCTGCACGCCCTTGAACCAGTCGGCCACCTCGCCCGCGCAGACCATCGCGCCGATCAGCACGGAGACGAACAGCAGCCCGACGACGCCCTGGCTGAACGCGAGCAGGAACGGCTGCGGCCCGACGAAGTAGCTCGCGAACACGAGCACGGGCGCGATGAACAGCGAGATCAGGATGCAGCTGCCGAGCGCAATGCCGAGCGCGAGGTCGAGCCGGTCCTTGCGCGCCATCGCCACGGCCGACGTGCCTTCCGCCGCGCCGCCGACGCTCGCGAGCAGCACGATGCCGACGAACGCGCCCGAGAGGCCGAACGCCTTCGCCGTGCCTTCTACGGCGCCCACGAGGATCTCGCTGAGCAGGGCGGCGAGCACGGACGCCACGACCAGCACGGCGATGCACGTCGCCAGCTTCCAGGGTGCCTCGTACGCCTCGTCGCCGTCGCCTGCGGCAGCGGCGCTCGCGAAGCGTTCCGGGTGCGTGCGCAGCATGAACACGAGGTACAGCACGAACAGCACGAGCAGCAGGCCCGCGAGCCCGACGTTGATCGTCTGCTGCGATTCCGTGACGCCGTCCGGCGCGAACACGCGCTGGTAGAGGCTCGGCAGCGCCAGGCTGACGACCGCGATGAACATGGTCGTGCTGTAGACGCGCACCGCCTGGGCGTTGAACGCGAGGTCGTGCCGGCGCATGCCGCCGAGCAGGAAGCAAAGACCCAGCACGAGCAGCAGGTTGAACAGCACGGCGCCGACCAGCGACGCGGCAACCATCGAGTACAAGCCTGCCTTCAACGCGACGATCGCGATGATCAGCTCGGGCAGGTTGCCGAACGTGGCGTTCAGCAGCCCGCCGACCGACTCGCCCGCGTAATGCGACAGGTGCTCGGTGCTCGCGCTGATCAGGTGCGCGATCGGCACGATCGCGAGCGCAGCCAGCAGGAAGCGGACCGGCGCCGCGACTCCACCCATGTGCTCGACCGCGATGGCAATCGGCACGAACACCAGCATCCAGTGCTTCGCGATGAGCGAGCCATGCGATGGTGCGACGGCGCTGTCGGCGGACATGGCGAGCCTCCCCGCTGGACCCGGGAGCACGCTAGCGTGCTGCGCCGCCCGCCCCTACTGGCCTCGGGGGCAGCGTGGGCGCTTCAGAGCTCGTGCACGTAGACGATGAACCCCTTGTGCTCGGCGACCTGGTCGTAGAGCAGTCGGGCGCGTCCGTTGGTGTGATGCGTCTGCCAGTACACGCGCGACGCGCCGGCCGCGCGCGCGGCGTCGTACGTGGCATGGATGAGCTGCCGCGCGATGCCCTTGCCGCGCAGGTGCTCGACGGTGAACAGGTCCTGCAGGTAGCAGACGTCCGTGAGCCGCGACGTGCTGAGGTGGTAGAGGTAGTGCACGAACCCGACGACTTCGCCGCCGAGCTCCGCGACCAGCGCGAACATCGGCGCGTTCGCGTCGAAGAAGCGCTCCCACGTCGCCGCGGTCACGGCTTCCGGCAGCGCGTCCGGGCCGACGCGCCGGTAGAACTCGTTGTAGCCGTCCCACAATCCGCGCCACGCGGCCTGGTCGGCGCGTTCGATCGGTCGAATCGTCGCAGCTGCGTTCATCGGGCGTCGCTCCGTGTGTCGGTGACGGCAATTACCCGATTTCCCGATGCCCGTGCCAAGCGCCAGTTCGCGCGTGCAGGCGCGAGCCACGGCTCGCCGTCGCGCTCCCCTGTGCCGCGCGGGCGGTCGCGACGGTGCATCCGGCGCGCCGCCTGCCGCGTATCGCCGACATCGCCACCGAGGCCAACCCCATGTCCACAGCGAGCGAGTTCCGGCTGGTTTCCGAGTGGCGCATCGATGCGCCGCGCGAGCGCGTGTGGGCCGCGCTGAAGTCTCCGAAGGACTGGCCGTCCTGGTGGCGGTACGTCGCGCGCGTCGACGAGCTCGACCGCGGCTATTCGAACGGCGTCGGCGCGCGCCATCGCTTCCACTGGACCAGCCGCCTGCCCTACGCGATCGACATCGAGATGCTCACGGTCGAGATGCGCGAGCGCGAGCTGATCCGCGCGAGCGCGAGCGGCGACCTGCAGGGCGAAGGCCTGTGGGAGCTGTGCGACGCACCCGAAGGCACGCTCGCGCGCTACACCTGGCGCGTCACGCTCGACAAGGCGTGGATGCGCGCGCTCGCGCCGCTGCTGCGGCCGGTGTTCGCCTGGAACCACAATGCCGTGATGGCGGCCGGTGAAGCGGGACTGCGCCGATCGCTCGCAGCGAGCGACACGGGCCAGCTCACGACCGGAACGCGCTGAGCACGCCGCAGATCGCCAGCACCCCGAACAGCAGCGAAATCTTGAGCATCTCCCCACGCTGCGCTGCGGCTGCAGCTTCCGACCGGAAGATCGTTTCGCGCACGATGCCGGGTGCTCGCGACAACCATGCCACCACGGCCCATGCCAGGCAGAAGATCGCCATCGCGACGCCGCCAGCGCCGCGCACCACGCCGGGCCCATTCACGTGCCCGCAGGCGAGCCAGCCGACGACGAAGCACAGAAGCCCGACCAGGGTGGCCGCGGGCTTGAAGCTCGCCCAGAAGTCGATCATTTCCTTGTAGGGGTTCTTCATACCAGTCGCCTCTCCGCCGCGCACGCCGCGATCGTCTTCTCGAGGCGTTTCGCTCGAGTCTCCGGCTGCTTCGCCGTCGTGATCCAGTGCAGGATCACCTTGCGGTAGCTCGGCGGCGCGGCATCGAAATACATCCACGCTGCCTTCTCGCGCCGGAACGCGCGCAGCTCGGGCGCGGTCAGCATCGCCGCGATCGGTTGTTCGTAGGAGTACGGGCGCGACTTCGTGTCCGTGCGTCGCGCATACGCTTCCTCGCCGGCGGCCGTCATGCGGCCTTCGGCGCGCAGCTTTGCCACCTTCGCGATGTTGATCGCGCTCCAGTTCGAGGTTGCCTCCCGCGGCGAAAAGCGGATCGTGTAGCGCTCGTCGTCGACGCGCTTGCGCACGCCGTCGATCCAGCCGAAGCACAACGCCTCGTCGACCGATTCCGACCAGGTCATCGAGGGCAACCCCGTGGCCACCTTGCGGAAACCGACGAGCAGCACGACTTCGCTCGCGCCGTGCTTCGCGAGCCACGCGCGGAATTCCCTGGTCGACCGGAAGTATTTCGGCGCCGCCACGGGGCGAGTGTAGCCGTCGCTACGACTTCGGCGGCGGCGCGAGGCGCCGCTCCACCTCGTGCCAGTCGATGATGCCGCGCAGCCACGGCCAGAGCTTCGCGGTCCCGCGCATGCGGCGCAGGTCGCGCAGCAGCGCGCCGATCGCCATGCCCGGCACCAACCAGGCCCAGGAGACGTGCGTCCACCACGCGAGCGCGAGCGTGCCCGCGATGAACACGATCCAGAACAGCACGACGTTCACGCTGAATTTCGCCACGTCCAGGAACCCGGGCGTCGCTGCGCGGAAGCGGGCGTAGAACTCGAGGCTGGTTCGTTCGTGGGCGTTCATGGGGCGTGGCTCGCAGGTGTCGCGCTCAGCCTACGGCTTACCGACTCAAGCCGATAGACCGTGACGTGCCACGATCAACCCGATCAGCCACGAGAAGCAGATGAACTGCGTGAAGAAGAACGTGAAGCGCCACGCGGCGACCGCGTTCGAGTGCGTGAAACAGACGTGCACGAGCGACTGCAGCACGCGCGCGACGAGCACGACCACGCACAGCGCGTCGACCAGCGGGCCGCCGACCTGCCCGACGTGGAGCGCGAACACGATCGCGCCGAACACCGGGAGGTTCTCGATGCAGTTCGCGTGCGCGCGCGTCGCGCGCCTGTACCAGTCTTCGCCGCCGGCCGCGTCGGCCGGGAAGTCGCGGATCGCCACCCGGCCCGTGAGGATGCGCAGCCAGCGATAGACGCCGACCGTCAGCAGGAGCAGCAGCAGCGTCCAGGCCGCGAAGCCGAGCAGCGCCCAGATGGGAGTGGACATGGCCGAAACTCCGGAACGTGGTTTCCAATCACGAGGAAACGCCGATGGCGGGGCGAATGGGACATCGCATCGACGATGTTCGTCAGCGCCTCATGGTCCTTGCTGCCGCCGCGATCGCGCGATCGCCTCCCGCGCGAACTGGGCGAACACGTTCGCGGCTTCCTGGTCGGCGAACGCCGACTTCGGGACGAGCAGCGCCTGGCCCGGCCCGAGGTAAATGGCGACGTGCGCGGCGCGCACGTCGACGGCCGCGATCGCCGACCACGAGATCGCGCTGCGGGCGTTCCGGGACGCGAGGCTCAGCGCGTCCGCGTCCCAGCCCAGCGTGATGTGCAGGGGGTACGGTCCGCTCGCGTCCAGCACGGCGTCGAAGTTGCGGCGACGGGCCAGCGAGGACTGCAGCGAACCGAGCACGATCATGCCGAGGAACAGCAATGCCAGCGCCTTGGTCGAGCCGGGCGCCGGCGCGCCGTTCGGCGTACCGGCGAACATGACGACGAAGAACGCGAACAGGAGCGTGATGAAATCCGCGTAGCTCACGAGCCAGCGCTCGTGGTTGACGTGCTCGGCGTGCTTCTTCTTCTTCATGGGATTTCAAGCGTGGGCGGGCGCGCCGGCGCCGCCCTTGGCGTCCCCGTGGCTCGGGGCGAAGGCGGCCAGGCGCTCGCGCACGAGCTTGGGGTTCATGCCCTCTTGAATGGCGAGCACGCCCACGAGGGTGAGCTGCCGGAGGTTCACCTCGTCGCGCACCTGGAGCTTGATGCGCCCCGCGAGCGGCAGAAACAGGATGTTGGCCGCGGCGACGCCGTAGATGGTGGCGACGAAGGCCGCGGCGATGCCTTTGCCCACCGCGGCGATGTCCGCGAGGTTGCTCATCACGTGGATGAGCCCGAGCACGGCGCCGATGATGCCCACCGTCGGGCAGTAGCCGCCCGCGGCTTCGAACACCTTGGCGGCGTCCTCGCCGTGCTCCTCCTGCTGGAAGATGGAGATCTCCATCGTGTCGCGGAGGG
>CALKUS010000229.1 GCA_937996755.1 uncultured Pseudomonadota bacterium
AGCGCCGCACGCTCGAGGATGTCTACGAGGCCTGGGCCGCGAAGCCGAAGGGGTAGGGCGGCAGCTCTGCGGCCCGCCATGCGATTGCACCGCGCGGCGTGCAGCGAAGTTGCACGCCTTACGCGAGCAGGGCGGCGACATGCGGCCACACGGCTGCGTTGCCACGGAGGAACGCCCCTTCGTGGTCGATGCGCGGGACGCCCGCGTCGCGCGGCGACAGCCAGGTCGCCTGCACACCCGGCTTTTCGTAAAGCGCATGCAATGCGGCGACGTTTCGCCGCGTCGCGATCCAGTCGTCGGTGAAGCACAGCGCGCGGATCGGTGAGCGCAGGCGGTCGAAGTATCCGTCGCCGAGCGCGCCGCCGACGTCGATCGCGAAGTAACGCGGGCTCGCGCACCAGCGCTTCCACTGGCGGAACACGCCGGCGGGCAGCGGCTTGCCCTGCCAGATCGCGTTGCGGCCGGCGTGGCCCTTCGTTGCGAGGTCGTACGGCCCGACCACGTGCCACCAGAGCGCCGCGCCGTATTTCCTCGGAGACGCCTGCCACTGCCAGCGGCCGATCGACGTGGCGATCGTGGCGATGCGCACGCAGCGCTCGATGCCGGGCACCACGCCCACGACCTGGCCGCCGAAGCTGTGGCCGAGCCAGCGCAGCGGCAGCGACGGGAAACGCGCCGCGAGCGCGTCGAGCGCGCCCGCCATGTCGCGCAACGCCCAGTCCGACATCGTCGCGTTGAAGCCGCGCAGCGACGGCGGTGCCGATCCGCCGATGCCGCGGTAGTCGAACACGAGCACGGCGTGGCCGCGCTGCGCGAGGAAGCGCGCGAGCGGCGCGTAGAACTCCTTCGGGAAGCCGGTGCCCGACGCGAACAGCAGCGCGCCGGTCGCGTTCGGCGGCTCGACCAGCAGCGCGGACAGCGCGTGGCCGTCGCGCGCGGGGATCGTCAGTGGCGTTTCCGTGGGCGCATCCATGTGCGCATCGTAATCAATGTGGGAGCGACTTCAGTCGCGATCTTCTCTCAGGTGGGAAAGATCGCGGCTGAAGCCGCTCCCTCCGGGATGCGGCCTCAGTTGCACGGATAGCCGCGCAACGACGACAACCGCACCAGGTCCTGGCCGCCGTCGCCGTAGCGCTGCTCGTTCGCGTCCCAGTCGATACGTGCGCGGTTCGCGTCGACCGCGCGGAACGTGAGCGTGCCCCACGGCTCGCGCACGACGGTCGCGGGATCGAAGTTCGGTGGGAACACGCCACCGCGCGTGACGTACAGCGGAACCGTGGCCGTGTCGCCCGAGATCGGCCCGTTGCCGATGAACCAGCGCTGGGCGCCGTCGAGGTACGCGTACCACACGACGAGCAGCTGCCGCGCTTCCGGCGGACCGATCGCCTGCACCTGCAGGCCGAGGCCGGGTCGCTGCGCGGCGAACCAGGAGCCGCTCGTGCAGGCAGTGATGCCGGCGCCCGGCGTCGTGCCTTGCGCAACGGCGGTGAGCCGCTCGAACGACATCGAGCCGTTGCTGAAGCCGGTGTACGCGGTCGACCACGACGCCGTGCCGTGGTCGGCATCGCTGAAGTCGAGCGTGAGCGTGCCCCAGGGATCGACGCGCGGCGCCGTGTAGTCGGGCGGGAAATCGCCGCCGAGCGTGATCACCATCGAGAGCGTCGCGCGGCCGTTCGTGACCGGCCCGCTGCCGTACAGCCAGCGCTGCTCGCCATCGAGATACGTGTACCAGGCGGCGACCACCGACGGCACGCCGTCCGCGATCACGGACTCCACGATCCAGCCGTGGCCGCTCTGCTGCGCGTTGTAGAACGCGCCGCTGGTGTCCGCGCCGATCGCGTAGGCCGCCACGCCGTCGAGGTCGTTCAACGGCACGCGCCACGCGCCGCGGCCGTAGGTGAACGCGTAGAGGCGTGCCTGCGCGTTCGCGTTCGCACCGGGCGCCACCTGCAGCGATTCGACGATCACGTTCGCGAAGCCCGCGTTCTCGACCGCCCAGTGCGCGCCGCCGTCGACCGTGACGAACACGCCGAGGTCGGTGCCCACGAACAGGCGCTCGCGGTTGTTCGGGTCGATCGCGATCGTGTGCACCGGGATGTCGGGCAGGCGCGCCGCGCCTTCGCCGTCGATCGCGCGCCAGCTCGCGCCGGAATCGTCCGTGCGCCAGACGTGGTCGCCGCCGAACGTCGAGTACGTGGCGTACGCCGTCGCGGCGACGGCCGGATCGAACACGAGCGACGACACCCAGCCTTCGCGTGGCTGCGTGGAGCTCCAGGCCGTGTTCGCGGTGCTCGACGTGGCGGCCGTGCTGCGGAAGATGCGGCGCTGGTTGCCGACCAGCATGCGGTTCGCGTCGACCGACGACACCGCGATCGCCGATACGCGATCGGCGAAGCTGTTGCCGAACGACTGGCTGGCGGTGCTCCAGTTGCGGCCCTGGTTCGTGGTGCGCCACAGGCGCGTACCGCCCGCGTACAGCCGGTCCGGCTGCGACGGATCGAGGAGGTACGGCATGATGAAGATCGTCGCGTCGTTCAGGCCGCCGACCGCGTCCGTGAACGAATTGCCGCCGTTCGTGGTGCGGCCGATGCTGATGTACTGCGCGCTCACGTAGAACGTGCTGGGGTCGCGCGGATCGATCGCGACGCCCGCACCGTCGCCGACGTACAGCTGGCGGAAGCCGCGCTGCGCGCCGTCGGTGTTGTTCGACACCGTGCTGTTGTCCTGCAGGCCGCCGAGGTACTGGCGGCCGTCGCGCGTCACGGCGCCCGTGTAGAACTGCGTCGTGGTCATGCCGAAGATCGGCTCGCGCCACGACACCGTGCCGGCCGTCGGCCCGCACGCCGCGTTGCTGCCGCGATTCACGGGCGCGCGCGAGTTGTCGGTGACGGCGATGCCGCCGTCGTTCGTCGACCACAGGCGCGCATTGCCGTCCTGGCCGTAGCGCGGGTCGAACACGAGGTTGTGCACGTCCGCGTGCGCGTACTGCGGCACGCCGCGGTTCCACCAGTACGAGGCCTTGCCGAACGTCTGGCCGCCGTCGTCGGAGCGGTAGTGTTCCATGCCCGCGACCCACACGACGTTCTCGTCGAGCGGATCGACCGCGATCGCCTGGTTGTACCAGCCGGCCGAGTAGTTATCGAACGGATCGCCGAAGCAGCGCGGGCCTTCGAACCCGTTCGCGTACGCGAGCAGGTACGTCGACAGCGCGTCGGACGAGGAATTGCGCAACCGCGCGCTCCACGTCGCGCCGCCGTCGCTGGAGCGGAACACCGCGTGCAGGCCGTTCTGGTAATCGCCGATGCCGTCGCCGTTGCGGTCGAAACCGTTCGCGATCGACGCGGCCACGGCGTACACCACGTTCGGGTTCGAGCGCGCGTAATCGAGCGTCGCGCGGCCCATGCCCGCTTCGGTGAGCACCACCTGGAACGTGCCGGCGCCACCGGCGTCGTCGTTGCGGAAAATCGCCGAGGGGCAGGGCAGGCCGAAGCACGCGGGCGGCAGGATCGTGCCGGGCAGCCAGTAGCGGTCGGCCGTGGAACGCGACGAGCACACCGCGAGCACGCGGTCGCGGCCGTCGTCCGTCGGCAGCACGAGCAGGTCGTTGCAGCCTTCGTAGCGCGCCTCGCCGTCCTCGTCCACGGGACGCAGCAGCCGCGTGAACGTGTTGCCGCCGTCGTTCGAGCGCCACACGCCGGTGTTCGTCGCGGCGTAGATGCGACGATGGTCGACGCGGCTCACGACGAGGTCGGCCACGTAGCGGAAGTCGTCGCTCGCGGTCGCCGTGAGTTGCTGGAAGGTCTGGCCGCCGTCGCGCGAACGCAGTATCCCCTGGCCCCACATCGCGGAATACGGCTGCTCGCTGTTGCGATAGAGCTCGCCCGTACCCGCGTAGATCGTGTCGGGCTCGACCGGGTCGATCACGAGCGAGCCGATGTTGATGTTGGAGAGCTCGCCGCCGAGCGAATGCCAGGAGTCGGCGCCGTCGGTGGATTCCCACACGCCGCCGGAGACGCCGCCCGCGAGCATGCGGTTCGGGTTGCGCGGGTCGAACACGAGCGTGCGCGTGCGGCCCGCGACGTTGTCGGGGCCGAGCGATTCCCAGCGCGGCGCCGCTTTCGCCTGCGCCTCGCCGTCGAGGAAGCGGCTCGCCGCGGTCGAATAGCGCGGCAGCTTCGCGGCCTGCGCCCGGGCATTGCGCAGCAGTGCGGGGTCGAGCTCGGTCACGCCGGGCGGCAATCGGCGCCGCGCCTGGAACTCGGCCCACTCGGTCGGCAGGTCCTCGCGCTCGCGCGGTGGCTTCACGCGCGCCGTTTCCGGTGCGCGCGCGCATGCCGTCGCGAGCAATGCCGCGAGCGCCGCCAGCAGGATCCGCCGCATGTTCCGCTCCGCCCCGAGATGTACGAAAACCAGTATAGGTGCGGGGAATTCGTACGGCGTGAATCCGCGTCCCGCCGGACGGACGCGCAAGGCCTGCAACGCCGGGTCGCTACGGGATTCGCTCGAGCTTGATCGCGAACGTGTAGCGCGGCGCGTAGCAGATGCGGTTCGGCGGCCGCCCGGCGTGGCGGATCGCGCCGTCGAACAGCACCAGGCGGCCGGGGCGCGGCGTGCAGGCGAACAGCGCGTCGCCGGACGCGTCGAAGAACAGCGTCTCGCCGCCCCACTCGGTGTCCCACTGCTCGCAGAGGTACCAGAGCGCGGTGAACTCCTCGCTGCCCGGTTGCGCGTCGGTGTGCGTGAACAGCATGTCGCCGTACGCGGCGTGGTTCGTGTAGGCGCGGTACGGCTTGTAGCGCCTGTCCGGCAGCAGCGCGCGCATCGCGCCTTCCGTCGCGGGCCACAGCGGCAGCCGCACGAGGTTCGCGAGCGCCATTTCGCTGGCCCAGTGGCGGTGCTCGGCGGTGTCGGGCCGCGCCTGCTCGGTGCGCGTGAACGGCGAGCGGTGCAGCGCCTGCACGTATTCGACCACCTGCGCCGCAGGCAGCAGGCCGTCGAAGATCGCGACCTGGCGGCCGTCGACCTCGCCGGCGCGCGTCGGCCGCGGCAGCGCGTCGCTCACAGGCGATTGAGCTTGTCGCGCGGCTTCGGCAGCACGACGATCAGCAGCGTCGCGAGCGGCCCGAGCAGCAGCGAGATCAGGAACCACGCGAGCCCGCTGCGGTTCTTGCCCTGCGCGAGCCCGGCGTTGATCAGCATCAGCGTGCCCCAGCCGACGAAAAACTCGCTACCTACCTGCGGAATGGTCACGCGCGCTTCTCCTCTTCGGCGGGCAGGTTGAACCAGGTGTTGAACGCGACGGTGATGCGCTCGCCGCGCCCGTAGAACGGCAGCACCTCGTGGTTGACCCACGACGGGAACAGCACCAGCTGCCCGGGTTTGAGCTTGAAGCTCTTGCCGGCCATCGAGTAGGGCGGGCGCAGCTTGCGGTTCGCGGCGTCGATGAACATGTTCGCGAGGTGCAGCGGGTTCGCGAAGTGCAGCGCCCCCGAATCGGGGTTCGTGCCGTCGTCCTCGCCGGCGGAGACGCAGTAGACGCCCGACCAGCTCGCCATCGGGTGGTTGTGCAGCCCGAAAAAGCCGCGGTTGCGCGTCACGTGGTACCAGACGTGCGCGGAAATCTTGATGCGCGACATCACGTCGGGGCCATAGCCGTTCAGCTGGCCGATCAGCCGCGACAGCGCGCCCCAGCAGAACTCGCGCAGCTTCTGCACGCAGGGCTCGGGCCATTCGAACAGGTCGAAGTGGCTCTCGAAGAGCTCCGGGTTGACGCGCATGCTGGGGTTCGGGTTGCGCCACTTCGCCCCTTCGGCTTCCCGCTCGAGGAACAACGTGCGCAACTCCGCGTTCAGCGGCTCCGCGTCGGGCAGGGCGACTTCCCCGAACGGCACGGCGAAGGCGGGCGTGATCTGGAACATGCGCCGATCATAGCAACCGGCGCGCCGCGCTCATTCGAACGCGTCGCGGAAAATCGAGTCGTCCACGAGGACCGAGCCGAGCATGCCCATGTTGTAGTGGAAGTCGCAGAAGTACGGGAACTCGCCTTCGGCCATGAAGGTGACCGAGGCCTCCAGCCCACCCGTGAACGGGCCGATCGGGCTGCCGGGATCGATCGTCGCGCTGCCGCCGCTGACGATGCCGCCGTACATCGGGTGCGAGCCGAACTGCGCGACGAAGCGCACCGTCGCGTTGCGCGAGATGCGCACGCAGGCCGGCGAATAGCGGAACTGGTTCACCACGTTCACGGTGACCAGGGCCTGCCCGCGCAGGTCGCTGAACGAGGAGCAGTTGTTCAGCGCATGGGCCGGCGCCGCCGCGGCGAGCGCCAGCGCGAGCAGGAACGGCACGTTGCGGTTGGCCACTCGGTCCCCTTCGCCGACCCGGCATTGCGCGATGATACGGGCCCGTGCCCCGCGGCGGCCGTGATGGCCGTCGCACGCCCCCGGAGCCCGCCATGCGCCTGCTGCCGCTCGCCTTCGCCCTCTTCGCCACGGCGGCCGCCGCGGCCGACCGCCTCACCGATGCGCCGTTCGCGACGCGTTCCGAGGTGTACGCGCCGCACGCGATGGCCGCGACATCGCAGCCGCTCGTCACGCAGATCGCGCTCGACGTGATGCGCCGCGGCGGCAGCGCCGTCGACGCCGCGATCGCGGCCGACGCCGCGCTCGGGCTGATGGAGCCGACCGGCAGCGGCATGGGCGGCGACCTGTTCGCGATCGTCTGGGACGCGAAGACGAAGAAGCTCTACGGCTACAACGGCTCCGGCCGCTCGCCGAAATCGCTCACGCTGGCCGTGTTCCGGGAAAAAGGCCTCAGCGAAGTGCCGTCGTTCGGCCCGCTGCCGGTAACCGTGCCGGGCTGCGTCGACGGCTGGTTCGCGCTGCACGACCGCTTCGGCAAGCTGCCGATGCGGGACGTGCTCGCGCCCGCGATCGGCTACGCGCGCGACGGTTTCCCGGTGAGCGACGTGGTCGCCTACTACTGGAACCTGTCGGTGCCGCGGCTCGGCGCGATTCCGGGTTTCCTGGAGCAGTACACGATCGACGGCCGCGCGCCGCGCACGGGCGAGACCTGGAAGAACCCCGACCTCGCGCACACGCTCGAAGCGCTCGCGAAGGGCGGTCGCGACGCCTTCTACAAGGGCGACGTCGCGCGCACCATCGGGAAGTTCTTCGCCGACAACGGCGGCTACCTCTCGTACGACGACCTCGCGGCGCACCACGGTGAGTGGGTGGAGCCGGTCTCGACGAACTACCGCGGTTACGACGTCTGGGAACTGCCGCCGAACGGGCAGGGCATCGCCGCACTGCAGACGTTGAACATCCTCGAAGGCTACGACCTCGCGAAACTGCGCTTCGACAGCCCGGAATGGGTGCACCTGTTCGTCGAGGCGAAGAAGCTCGCGTTCGAGGACCGCGCGCGCCTGTACGCCGATCCGGATTTCTCCAAGAGCCCCGTTGCGTGGCTCGTGTCGAAGGAATACGCGGCCGAACGCCGCAAGCTCATCGACGCGAACAAGGCGGCGAAGACGGTGGAGGCCGGCCATCCGCCGCTGCAGGAAGGCGACACGGTCTACCTCACGACCGCGGATGCGCAGGGCAACATGGTGTCGCTGATCCAGTCGAATTTCCGCGGCATGGGCTCGGGCATGGCGCCGCCCGGGCTCGGCTTCATCCTGCAGGACCGCGGCGAGCAATTCGTGCTGAAGGAAGGCCACCCGAACTCGCTGGCGCCGGGCAAGCGCCCGTTCCACACCATCATCCCCGCGTTCGTGACGAAGGACGGTGCGCCGTGGCTGTCGTTCGGCGTGATGGGCGGCGCGATGCAGCCGCAGGGCCACGTGCAGATCCTCGTGAACCTGATCGACTTCGGCATGAACCTGCAGGAAGCCGGCGACGCGCCGCGCATCCAGCACGAAGGTTCCACCGAGCCGGCCGGCCAGGTGCTGCCGATGAGCGACGGCGGCGTGGTGCAGCTGGAATCGGGCTGGCCCTACCAGACCGTGCAGGCGCTGATGCGCAAGGGCCATCACGTCGAGTTCGCCGACGGCCCGTACGGCGGCTACCAGGCGATCATGCGCAACCCGGCCGGCGGCTGGATCGGCGCGTCGGAATCGCGCAAGGACGGGCAGGCGGCGGGGTATTGAGCGCGCCATGGGCGAGCAGAACCTCGCACCTGACTTCGGCCACATGCCCCGCGCAGCCGTAGCGGGTCAAGATGGCGCGGCCATGGCTACCGGAACGATCATGCGCAAGCTCGGCCTGCTGCTGCTCACCCTGCCGCTGATGGCGGCCGCCACGACGCCCTGCCCGACGCCGGAACGCGACCGCGAGGAACGCGCAGCGGCGGCCGCCGCCATGGACGACTACGCGCTCGCCGTCGCCGCGCAGGCCGCGAGCGGCGGCAATGCGCGTGAGATCGCCGCTGCGTCGGCGTGGCTCGGCACCATCGAGCGCGTCCGCCACGACGTCGACTCGCCCGAAGTCGCCGCGATGCAGCGGCGCGCAGCGGAGCTCGCGGGCACCGACGCGGTGGCGTGGTACCTGCTCGCGACCGCCTGTGGCCCGCAATGTCCGCTGCGGCCGGCGCCGAGCGAGCGCTGGCTCGCGCTCGATGGCGACAATGCCGCCGCGTGGGCCGACGAGCTGGTGCGCGCCACGGCGGCAGGCGACGAAGGCCGGGCGCGCGCGGCGCTCGCGCGCGCCGCGGGTGCGCCGCGCTTCGACTGGTACTGGTCCGAGTCGATCGCGGCGTCGCTGGCCGCAGCGCGTGCCGTGCCGATGCCGGCCGCCGTGTTGCGCGAAGCGGAACGCGACGGTGTCCCGGCGGCAGACGCGACCGCCGCCTACGCCGCCGGGGTGTCGATGGCGTACGGCCTGCCGGCGACTGCGCCGCTCATCGAGGCCTGTGCGACGCATCCGTCCTGGCGTGACGACTGCCTGCGCCTCGCGGAAACCATGGAAAGCCGCGGCGACACCGTGCTCGCTCGCGGCCTGGCGCGCGCAATCGCTCGCCGCCTGCTGGTGCCCGGCTCGCCCGAGTCCGCCGCGCTCGCCGAGCGCGATCGGCGCCACCACTGGCAGATGTTTCATCTCGGGCTGCTCGCGGAGGCGGAAGGTCCCTCGCGCGCGCTCGCGCGATTGCAGGCGGACGGGTCCGAACCCGCGGCCTTGGAGGCCCAGCTGCGCGAAGCCGGGATCGCGCTCGATCCACCGCCGGGGTGGGACGCCGAGCAGGCGGGCGCCGAGCGGTCGAAACGCTTGCCGCCGCCGGACCCGGCGGTCCTCGAAGCCTGCGAGCCGTCGAAACGCTGAGCCCGCCGGTGTAGATTCGTGCGCGGGGCCTACGGACGCGGGGAGCATCCGTGCAACGCGTACTGATCGCGAGCTCGAAGGGCGGTTGCGGCAAGTCCACGCTGACCACGAACCTCGCGGTCGCGCTGGCGCATGCCGGCCGCCGCGTCGCCGTGTTCGATTGCGACCACCAGGGCTCGTCGCTCGAGTGGGCGCGCGTGCGCGGGCCGATCCAGCCCGCGATTCCCGTGCAGGCGAGCGCCGAGGGCGAAGGCTTCGGTGCGGGCTGGAGCCTGCGCATCGCGCCGGCGACCGACGTGGTGCTGATCGACACGCCGGCCGGGCTGCGCCGCTTCCACGTCGCCGAGCTGCTGCGTCGCTGCGAACGCGTGCTCGTGCCGATCGTGCCGTCCGCGATGGACCTGCGCGCCACGCTGCCGTTCCTGTCCGAGCTCGGCCAGCAGCCGCTGGTGCGCTCCGGTCAGGTGAAGGTGGGGCTCGTCGCGAACCGCCGGCGCGAGCGCACGGTCGCGTCGCGCGAGCTCGACGCGCTCGTGCGGCAGCTGCCGTTCCCGCTCGTCGCGAGCATTCGCGACAGCCAGGCTTACGTGCTCACGACGGCGCTCGGCAAGGGCCTGTTCGATTTCCGGACCGCGGCCACGGCCGAATGCCGCGCGGAATGGGGACCGCTTCTCGCGTGGCTCGACCATCGGCTCGCGGCCGGCCCGCAGGCCGAGCTGGCGCTCGGGCCGCCGAGCAACGTGGTGCCGTTGCCGCGCCACTGAGGCGCCCGCGCTTCCGTTGCGCCGCGCCGGCGGTGTAGGCTGCCGGGGCTTTTTGTGCGTGCGATTTCCCCACGGGAGAAGCGACATGCTCAAGATCCTCGTCGCCAGCTCGAAGGGCGGCTGCGGCAAGTCGAC
The DNA here is from genome assembly GCA_937996755.1 of uncultured Pseudomonadota bacterium. Lineage (GTDB taxonomy): Bacteria > Pseudomonadota > Gammaproteobacteria > Xanthomonadales > Ahniellaceae > CALKUS01. The sequence goes on from CALKUS010000229.1 coordinate 10,214, forward strand.
GATCGCCACCAACCTGGCGGCGTACTTCGCGCAGCACAAGAAGAACACGGCGCTCGTCGACATCGACCGCCAGCAGTCCAGCATGCGCTGGGCGCAGAAGCGGCCGGACGGCCTGCCCGGCGTGCTCGGCGTCGGCGAAGCGAAGCGCGGCTGGGTCAACAAGCTGCCGCCGGACACCGACCGCGTGATCATCGACAGCGCGGCCGGCTCGCACCGCGACGAGCTCGACCCGCTGCTCGAGGAAGCCGAAGGCGTCGTCGTGCCCGTGCTGGGCTCGGTCATCGACCTCGAGGCGACGCACGGCTTCCTGAAGGACCTGAAGTCGAACCCGCGCGTGAAGCGTGGCACCGTGCCCGTCGCGCTCGTGGCGAACCGCCTGCGCCCGTGGACCACGGCGTCGCAGCAGGCGCTCGAGACGATGAAGGAATTCCCGTTCCCGGTCGTCGCCCAGCTGCGCGATTCCACCGGTTACGTCGTGCTGTCCGGCCTCGGCAAGAGCATCTTCGACTACGGCTCCGAGTCGGTCATGTCGCACCAGGAAGACTGGGCGCCGCTGCTGCGCTGGGTGAAGAAGCTCGGCGGCTGAACCGCGTCAGCCCGGGTCTGTTCGTGGGAGCCCGCTTGCGGGCGACCGATCGGCACCGGCAAGCCAGCATGCGTCCCAGAACGCGTAGTCGCGCACGTTGGCGACGAGTCCCGCGCGGACGGGATTTGCGATCACAAATCGAGCGGTCGCAATCGCGTCTTCTTCGCGACGCAATGTATGGTCGTGGAAGCCTCGCGCCCAGATTGCCCCGGTCGACGCGCGAACGCGGTTGGCTGCGATCGCACTGCAGCCCTTGATGCGATTCATGGTCGACGACAGCGACGTGCGCCCACCGACGCGCAGCAAGCCGTGCCAATGGTCGGGCATGAGCACCCAGCACAGCAAAAAGACATCTGCGGCCGTCGCGGCGGCGGTGATCGCCCTGCATGCTTCGCAGGCGACATCCCATTCGCGAAAGAATGGATTGCGTCGATACGCGGCCGTCGTGACCAGATAGACCTGCCCCGCAGCCGAGGCTCGGCCCTTGCGAAGCGCGCGATGCCCCGGTCTCGAATCGTCCATCGCCTCAGGATCCGCGATCCACGACGTTGGGGATATCGACGATTTCCGGTGGAAGCGTAGGAATTCGGCGCGCGCGGTCGCCCGCAAGCGGGCTCCTACATGGACGCGGGAGTCAATCCGCGGGCACGGTGCGCGACAGCGCCCAATCGCGAAGCGCGTTCACCTTCTCCGCCATCAGCACCGACAGCGGGCGCGTGTTGCGCAGCTCGGCGAGCACGTGGCGGTCGGACAGCGGTGCGTCCTCGGCGTGCGCGGCGTACAGGCCCGCCACGATCGCCTGCTCGATCTCGGCGCCGGAGTAGCCTTCGCTGGCCTCGACGAGCGGCGCGAGCTCGAACGCCTCCCAGTCGATCTTGCGCTTGGTGAAATGCAGGCGCAGCACGTCGGCCCGCACCTGCGGCGTCGGCAGGTCGACGAAGAAGATCTCGTCGAAGCGACCCTTGCGCAGCAGCTCGGCCGGCAGCTCGAGCACCGCGTTTGCGGTCGCGACGAGGAACACGTTCGCCTTGCGCTCCGCCATCCAGGTGAGGAGATAGCCGAGCACGCGGCGCGACACGCCGTCGTCGGACGTCGATTGCGCGAGGCCTTTCTCGATCTCGTCGATCCAGAGCACGCACGGTGCGAGCGCCTCGGCGTTCTTCAGCGATTCGCGCAGGTTGCGCTCGGTCTCGCCGTGGAACTTGTTGTACATCGTGCCGAAGTCGAGCCGCACCAGCGGCACGCCGAAGCCGCCGGCGACCGCCTTCGCCGCGAGGCTCTTGCCGCAGCCCTGCACGCCGAGCAGCAATACGCCGCGCGGCGGATCGAGCGCGGCGCGCGCTTCGCCGGTGAACACCGCGCGTCGCTGCTGCACCCAGACCTTCAGCTTCGCCAGGCCCGCGACGTCGGAGAACTGCGCCGTGTCGTACTCGAAATGCAGCAGGCCGGCCTTGTTCAGCAGCTCGAACTTGAGCTTCGCGAGCTCGGGCAGGTCGCCCATGCTGATCGCGCCGTCGCGGAAGATCAGCTGCCGCGCGATGCGCCGCGCGTCGCCGAGCGAAAGGCCGCGCAGGTTGCGCACGATCAGCTTGAGCGCGGCGGGATCCACTTCGACGCGCTTGCCGCCGTGCTCGCGCGAGTAGACGAATGCCTCGTCGCGCACCAGCTTGCCGAGCGCCGCGTCGTCCGGCAGGTCGAGCGAGAAACGCACGGCGACGCCGTCGAGCTCGGGCGGCAGCTCGACCTTCGGGCTGATCAGCACGAGCGTGTGCGCCGCGCTGGCCTGGCGGCCGACGATCTCGCGCACCAGGCGCTGCGTCATCGCGTAGCGCAGGTACGGGTGGAAGTCGCACATCAGGTAGACGCCGCGCTCCTTCTCAGCCTTCACGGCGAGCAGCGTCTGCGTCGCGTCGGGCGCCACTTCGACGCCGCCTTCGGGCGCGTCCTGGTCGATGTCCAGGCGCTTCAGGCCATCGGTGATCGACCAGCGGTACAGCGGCCGCCAGACCTGGCCGAGCACGTGCCGGAATGCCTCGATCGCCGCCGCCTCTTCCACGGTTTCGATCGTGATCAACGCCGTGCCGGCGCGGATCAGCGTGGCGAGGTCCTGGGTCTGCGGCATGGTGCGGGACGAACGGGGCAGGGCGCGGAAGCGTAGCAAATCGCGGCCGGCGCGCTTGCTAACATGGCTCGCATGATCAACCCGGACGTCGACCTCAAGCGCTGGCGCGAGGACCTCGCGCGCCGCGGCCGCACGCAGGTCGAGGACTACCTGCAACCCGAAGCCGCGGCCGCGCTGCACGAGTGCCTCGCGCGCGACGTGCCGTGGACGCTGGCCTACCGCGATGGACCCGAGTCGCGCGTGCTCGACCACGCGCCGTGGTCGGCGCTCGACGAAGCCGGCCGCCGCGCCTTCTACGAGCGCTGCTACGCGCATGCGCAGTCGGACTACGCGTTCGCGTACGAGAGCTACATGATGGTGCGCGCGTACAAGGAAAAGCGCGATCCCGGGCTGCTGCTGCACCGCGTGCTCGAATTCTTCAACACGCCCGATTACATCGCTTTCGCGCGCGCGCTCACCGGCCATACCGGCATCCGCCGCGCGAACGCGCAGGCCACGCGCTATCGCGCCGGGCAGTTCCTGAAGCAGCACGACGACTACGAGGCCGAGGAGGGCCGGCAGTTCGCGTACGTGCTGAACCTCACGAAGGAATGGCAGGCGGACTGGGGCGGCCTGCTGCAGTTCATCGACGGCAACGGGCGCGTCGTCGACACGCTGATGCCCCGCTACAACACGCTGTCGATCTTCCGCGTGCCGTTCGCGCACTGCGTCACGCTCGTCGCGCCGTGGGCGCGCGGCAGCCGCTATGCAATCACCGGCTGGATGCTGACGTGACGAATCCGGTCGCGCACCTGCGCGCGGCGGCGAACCACTTCTCCGCGCAACGCCTGGCGGAAGCCCGCGTCGAGGCGAATGCCGCGCTCGCGCTCGCGCCGCGATCGGCCGACGCGCTGAACCTGCTCGGCCTCATCGAGCACGCCGCGGGCGACGTCGCGGCAGCGCGCGCGGCGCTCGAGCGTGCGGTCGCCGCGAACCCGCGCTACGCGAACGCGTGGATGAACCTCGCCGCCGTGCTGGACGACGACGCCAACCGCGCCGAATCCGCGCAGGCGCTCGCGAACGCGCTCGCGCTCGCGCCGCGCGCGGGCGCGGACGACTGGCACGACCTCGCGTTGCGCGCGTCGAAGGCCGGCCTCGACGCGCTCGCCGTGCAGGCCTGCGAGCGCGCGCTCGCGCTCGCGCCGCAGCACCTCGAGGCGCTGCGCGTGCTGGCGATCCTGCACGACCGCGCGCACCGTCCGTACGAAGCGCGCGCGGTCGCCGACCGCCTGCTCGCGGCGGCGCCGACCGTGATCGGCGCGCGCTACTGTTTCGCCGCCGTCTGGTCGAAGGCGACCGAGCCGGCCGACCTCGCGCGCGCGCTCGAAGCCGGCATGGGCGTGCTCGCCGACGATCCGCGCCACGCGGCCGCCCACGATTGCGTCGCGATCGTGCTCGCGAAGGTCGGACGCCGCGACGCGGCCATCGAGCACGCGCGCACCGCCGTCGCGCTCGGGCCGGGCAATGCGGCGCACGCCGCGACGCTCGCGCGGTTGCTCGAGGAAGGCGGCGAGCTGGAAGCCGCACGGGCCGCGCTCGACGCGGCCGCCGCGGCCGGCGCCGACAGCGCGATGTTGCGCCGCCTGCGCGGCACGGTCGCGCTGCGCAGCGGCGACGTCGAGGCCGCCCGCCGTGCGTTCGACGCGGCACTCGCGCTCGACCCGGCCGACCAGGACGCGATCGCGAAAGCCGGCCTCGCGCTGGACCTCGCGGGCGAGCGTGCCGCGGCCGCCGCCTGGCGCGGCGAGGACTCGCTGCTGCGTGCGGTCGCGCTCGCCGTGCCCGACGGCTTCGCGTCGCTCGCCGCGTTCGATGCGCAGCTCGCAGACGACATCCGCACGCACAGCCGGCTGCGCTTCGAGCCGGTCGGACTCGCCGCGAAGGGCGGTTACCTGACCGAGGATCTGCTCGCCGACCGGACGCCGGCGATCCTCGGCTTCGAGCGATCGCTGCGTGCCGCGATCGACGCCTACATCGCGTCGCTGCCCGACGACCCCGGCCACCCGTTCCTGCGCGCCGTGCCGCGTCGCGGCTATGCGCTCAACCTCTGGGCCACGCGCGTGGCGGCCCAGGGCGCGATCGACACGCACATCCACGAACAGTCGTGGCTGTCCGGCGCGTACTACGTCGCGCTGCCGCCGGCGCTCGGCACGGGCGGCGACGACCGCGACGGCTGGATCGAGTTCGGCCGCCCCTATCGCACGCTGCCCGATGCGCCGGACGCCACGTTGCGCACCATCAAGCCGGCGGAGGGCACGCTGCTGCTGTTCCCGTCGTACCTGTTCCACCGCACCCTGCCGTTCGCGGGCGACGGCGAGCGCATCAGCATCTCGTTCGACCTCCAGCCCGCGGGCTGACAGCCGGAGTTCAGATTCGCGCCTCGCGCTGCGGTGTATTCTCGGGCCATCCCATTGCCGCAGGCCCGCGCCATGAAACCGTGGACGTCGCTCGCTTTGCTGTTCCTGGCGCCGGTCGCGCTCGCTGCGCCCAGCTTGCCGAGCGCGCGCGAAGGCATCGCGCCGCCCGACGGCAAGGCCGCCTGGGTCCTGCCCGCCGTCGACAAGGCGGCGCGCCTCGCCGAGGACGCGAACGCCGGCAAGGGCACGCCGCTGCGCTACGCGACGACGGTCGCCGCGAAGGGCAAGGTCGCGGCCGGCGAATGGCGCACGCTGCCGGACGGCCGCGCGTTCTGGCGGCTGGAGATCGCGTCGGCGAACGCCGTGTCGCTCGACGTCGGTTTCTCGAAGTTCTTCCTGCCGCAGGGCGCCGAGCTGTACTTCGCGAGCGCCGACGGCAAGGTCGTGCGCGGACCCTACACCGACGCGGACAACACGCGCAGCGGCACGTTCTGGACGCCCGTCGTGCCCGGCGACCGCGCCGTGCTCGAGCTCGTCGTGCCGGCCGGGCTGCGCCAATTCGTCGCGCTCGAGCTCGACGCCGCGCATCCCGCATATCGCGACGTGTTCGCACCGGCGCAGGCGAAGTCGGGCAGCTGCAACATCGATTCGGTGTGCCCGCAGGGCGATCCGATCCGCCAGCAGATCGCGGCCGAGGCGCGCTACACGGTCGCCGGTTTCGTATGCTCCGGCCAGCTCGTGAACAACACCTCGGGCGACCGGCGGCGGCTGTTCACGTCGGCGCACCACTGCTTCGACACGCAGGCCGAGGCGAACACGATCGTCCTGTACTGGCGCTACGAAAGCCCGACCTGCCGCACGCCCGGCAGCGCCGCGAGCGGCACGCAAATCCCGGTCGACGGCAACTCGATCGCGCAGACCGGTGGCACGACGCTCAAGGCGACCGAGGAAGACAGCGACTTCTCGCTGGTCGAGCTGAACACCGCGATCCCGGCCGGCGCGAACCCGTACTGGGACGGCTGGGACCGCAGCACGAACATCCCCACGTCGGCATCGGTCGTCCACCACCCGTCCGGCCACGAAAAGCGCATCGCGTTCGACAACGATCCGCTCACGTCCTCGGACGCCGGCATCACGAACGTCCCGGGCAGGCTGCACTGGATCGTCGGCGACTACGAGCTCGGCACCACCGAGCAGGGCTCGTCCGGCTCCGGCCTGCTGAACCAGAACCGCCGCCTGATCGGCTTCCTGTCCGGCGGCGCGGCCTCGTGCGACGTCATCGACTACGACGCCTACGGCCGCCTGAACGCCGCGTGGGAAGGCGACGGCACGGCGGCGACGCGCCTGCGCGACTGGCTCGACCCGGCCGGCACGGGCGCGAGCGCGATCGACGGCACGATCGCCTGCACGCCGCCGACGATCACGCTCGACGGCCCGGCGACGGGCGTGGCGGGTTCCGCGCTGACCTACACGGCCGCCGCGACGGGCACCGGCCCCTTCACGTTCGCCTGGGACGTCGACAACGACGGCACGGCCGACCGCAGCGTCGGCCCGCTCACCGGCACCTCGTCGATCAGCCCCGCCTACCCGACGGCGACGAGCACGAACGTGGTCGTGCGCGTGACCGATGCCACCGGCTGCACGGGCCAGGCGCAGCGCGCGGTCAACGTGTCGGCACCCGACATCGTGCCGACCGCGCAGGCCGCGCAGCAGGTCTGCGGCGACGGCGACGCGGCCATCGAGCCGGGCGAGCGCTGGCGCGTGCCGGTGCGCCTGTTCAACGCCGGCGGCAAGGCGCTCGACGGCGGTTACGCCGTGTTCGCGCCGGGCGCGGGTGCGAGCGGCAACGGCGATACGTTCGGGCACCAGGTGATCGACTCGTCGAATGCCGCCTGCCGCTCGCAGTTCGTCGACATCAGCGACCAGCCCGCGCTCGGGCTCACCCCGGCCAGCAACGTCCCCGCGAGCGACGACGGCGTCACGCCGCAGATCGCCGTTGGCCCCGGTGGCGGCAGCTTCACGTTCTATGGCCAGCCCGTCACGCAGCTGGTGATGTCGACGAACGGTTATCTCTCCACCGCCGAGGGCGACTCGGGTGGCGACTACGACAACACCTGCGCGCTCGCCCCGCCGGACAACGGCAGCAGCGGCGGCCGCTTCAACGTGCAGCACGACGACCTCGTCGTGCAGTCCGGCGGTGGCCTGCGCTCGCGCTTCTTCCCCACGTGCCCGCGCCCGCCGGATTCCGGCGGCCAGCCGCGCGGTTGCACGGTGTTCCAGTGGAACAACATGGGTGCGTACATCAGCCCCACGACGGCGACGGGCAATGCCGTGTTCCAGGCGATCGTCTACCTCGGCACGAACGAGATCGTCTACCAGTACCAGACGGCGCTGCCCGACACCGGTGCGGGCGCGACGATCGGCATCCAGAACGCCGCTGTCACCGATCGCCTGCGCTACAGCTGCAACACCGGCAACAGCGCCACGGCCGGCCGTGCGGTCTGCATCTTCGATCCGGCGTCTCTGCCCGCAGCGCTGCAACAGGCGAAGGTGCGTATCGATACGCCCGCCCCGGCCGTGAACAATCTCGGCTCGGGCCAGGAGCAGGTGGTGAACCTGGACTTCCGCGTTGCCGACGATGCCGCGTGCGGCAGCCCGCTCGCGTTGCGCTACGTCGGCACCGTGGACAACGTCGCGTACTCGGTGCGCGCCGCGCCGGTGCTCTCGACGACGATCGGTGCGGGCGGTGCGTGCAACACCTCGCAGTGTCCCGCGTCTCCGGCGCCGATCGCGAGCCGCGACGGCTTCTTCGCCAACCCGAGCCGCTTCGGCAACGGCATCGGCGCGTTCAACATCGCGACGTCGGGCGATCCCGTCTGGTTCGGGCTGTGGTTCACGGGCGAGCGCTCGCGCTACCCGACCTGGCTTGCGATCCAGGGCGATCGCGTCGGCGACCAGGCCGTCGCGCCGATCTTCCGCTTCCGCCGCACGAGCGACAGTCCGTGGTCGGTCACGTCGAGCGTGGTCGGCCAGGCCGAAGTGACGTACGTCGGCCCCGACGAGTACGTGCTCACCTGGGTGCTGGACGGCGTGCCGGGCGGCGAGCAGCAGAATTCGCTCTATCCGCGCGTGCCCGCGCCGAATCCGAACCGGACCGGCGCGTGGTTCTTCCCGTCCGAGTCCGGCTGGGGCACGGCCTACGACGACCACGTCTCCGGTGGTGCGTTCGACCAGGTCGGCATCAACTACCTCTACGGCGGCGACGGCACGGCGCGCTGGTCGCTCGGCGCCACGTCCAGCCCGAACAGCGGGACGATCGCGCAGAACACCTACCTCGTGCACTGCCCGACCTGCCCGAACTTCGCCGATTTCCTGTCGTTCCCGCTGTCGGCCGGCAGCGTGTCGCGCACCTTCGATACGCAGACGAGCGGGACGCAGACCATGAACGTCGTGTTCCCCGCGCCACTCGGCGGGAGCTTCACGCGCAACGCGGTACCGTTCCAGATGCTGACGACGCCGCAACCGCAAGGCAATTGAGAAGGAATTCGAGCCCATGTCGCGAGAGATCGTGATCCTGCGCCACGCGCAGGCAGAACCGAACGCCGGCACGCAGCGCGACTTCGATCGCACGCTGTCGCCGCGCGGTCGGGAGGAAGCAATGGCGGTCGCGAAGTGGTTCGACGAGCATGGCGTTCGGTTCGACCGCGTCGTGAGCTCGCCGGCCACGCGCGCACGCGAAACGGCGGAGCTCGCCGCGCCCGGCACGTCGGTGGAATTCGACCCGGCCGTATACGACGCGACGCCCGGCACGCTGCTCGCGGTGCTCGACCGCCACGCGGGCGGCGGGCGCACGCTGCTCGTCGGGCACAACCCCGGCCTCGAGCAGCTCGTCGCGCTGCTCACCGAAGGACGCTCCGACGAATGCCGCGGCCTGCCGACGGCGGGTGTTGCGCGGCTCGCGATCGCCGATGACGCCAGCGTCGAGCCCGGGGCGGCGCAGCTGCGCGCATTCTGGTCGCCCTGACGCGACCGTGCCGCGCGCGCACGTCGCGACCGCGCTGGCCGTGCTCGCGCTCGCCGCGGGCACGGCGCATGCGGCCGACGAACGCTGGGCCATCGTCGCGAAGGAATCGACGGCCGCGTTCCGCGTCCGAATCCTCGGCGTGATGCCGGTCGGCGGATCGTTTGCCGCGCCGAAAGGCGCGATCGTGATCGACCGCGACACGCGCACCGGCAGCGTGGAAGCCGAGATCAGCGCGAAAAGCGTCACGATGACGAATCCCGCGAATGCGGAGTGGGCGCGCTCGGCGGAGTTCTTCGACGCCGCGAACCACCCGAAGATCGTGTTCCGTTCCGAACGGTTCCCGCTCGCGCTGCTCGAATCGGGCGGTGAGCTGCGCGGCACGCTCGAGCTGCGCGGCATCTCGCAGCCCGTCGTGTTCGAGGTCGAGCCCGGCGGCAGCTGCGCGCTCGACGTGCCGAAGGCCGGCGACGAAGGCGAACCGACGCCGCGCGGCGGCGAATGCGCCGTCGAGGCGCGTGGCTCGATCCAGCGCTCGCTGTTCGGCATGAGCTCGCGCCGCGCCGTGTCCGATCGCGTGAGCCTGCGGCTGCGCATCGTGGGTCGCGCCACCTGATGGCGGCATTGCGCCGCCTGTCCGGGCTCTGCGTGCTGCTGGCCGTCGTCGCGATGGCGGGCGGTTGCGCCACGAGCCGCGTCGTGCGCGAGCAGGCCGCGGCGGCCGTCGCGGCGCGCGAAGGACCGATCGATTGCGACGACGAGCAGCACTGCGCGCTGCCGTCGCCGCTGGCGGAGCTGCTCGAACGCACGCGCGTCACGCCGGTCGGCGAGCGCGGCCGCCATTTCGTGGACCTGGTCGACCTCGGCGAGGACAGCCTCGCGCTGCGCGTGCACCTGATCCGCGCGGCGCGTGAGCGCATCGACCTGCAGACGTTCATCTTCTCGGAGGACGACGTCGGCTACCTCACGCTCGACGAGCTGCTGAAGGCCGCCCGCCGCGGCGTGAAGGTCCGGCTGCTGCTCGACCAGCTGTTCTCGTTCGACAACACGAAGCTGTTCGCGAAGCTGGCGCGCGCGCACGCGAACTTCGAGATCCGCCTCTACAACCCGACGTTCGCGAAGGCGAAGACGGCACCACTCGAGTTCGCGGCCGGCATCCTGTGCTGTTTCTCGAGCTTCAACCAGCGCATGCACAACAAGCTGCTGCTCGTGGACGGCGCCTACGGCATCACCGGCGGCCGCAACGTCGACGAGCGCTATTACGACTGGAGCAGCGCGTTCAACTACCGCGACCGCGACGTGCTCGTGGTCGGCCCGGCCACGGGCGAGATGCAGGAGTCGTTCGGGAAGTACTGGAACCACCCGACGGCCGTACCGTTGGCCGAGCTGAGCGACGTGGGCAAGGCGATCATCGCCGACAGCGCGGCGCCGGAGTCGCTCGACACGATCCGCCTGCACGATCCGGAACGCGTGCTCGCGATCGGCGAACGCGCCGCGGACGCCGACTGGATACGGAAGACGTTCGTCGAGCGCGCGTTCCCGGTCGCGCGCGTCGAGTACTTCGCCGACCTGCCGAACAAGGGCCACGAGCGCCACGACGAATACGACCGCGGCCTCACCGAGCGTATCGCGTCGCTGCTCGCGAAATCGGAGCAGCGCATCGTGATGCAGACGCCGTACCTCGTCCTTTCGAAGGCGGCGCGCGAGCTGTTCGCTGGTCGGCGGGAAACGCACCCGGAATTGCAGATCCTCGTGTCGACGAACAGCCTCGCGGCGACCGACGCGTTCTACGTCTACGCGATCTCGCACAAGCACAAGCGCAAGTACCTGCGCGAGCTCGGTTTCGAGATCCACGAATACAAGCCGTTCCCGGGCCGCGGCGCGCCCACGGCGGCGACGGAGCCGGTGCGCGTGGGCGCATCGGGCACGTTCGGCCGCGAGGCGTTGCGCGCGCGTCGCGAGACCGTGCCGCTCACCAAGCCCGGCGTGCGCCGCGGCCTGCATGCGAAGTCGATCGTGATCGACGGCAAGGTCGCGCTGATCGGCACGCACAACTTCGACCCGCGCTCGGACAAGCTCAACACCGAGTCGGGCGTGATCGTCTGGGATGAAACCTTTGCGGCCGCGCTCGAGTCGTCCATCCGCAACGACACCACGCCCGACAATGCCTGGGTGATCGCGAAGCGGCAGAAGGTCGTGCCCGTGGTCGCCGAGGTGAACACGGCCATCTCCACCGTCTCGGAAACGCTGCCGTTCTTCGACCTCTGGCCGTTCCGCTATGCGACCAGCTACGAGCTCGAGGAAGGCTGCGAGCCGAAGCGCCCCACGGACGAAGGCTTCTACGACTGTTACGAGCCGGTCGGCGATTTCCCCGAGGTGAACCTGTCGCTGAAGGCAATCTACGCGCGAATCATCACGGCGTTCGGCGTCGCGCTCGCTCCCATCCTGTAGGAAGACGGGAGACGGAAGAGGGAAGACGCAACGGCGCCTCGTGCGCGCCTTCCGTTTTCCGTCTCCCATTTTCCGCGCCGGCGCGCGGGGCCTTACACTACGCGGCCATTTCTGCAGCGCCGCCGCCGTGTCCGACCTCGAATCCCGCGTCCTCGACAAGACCTGGTTCTATCGCTTCCAGCTGCCCAGCGGCGCGGTCACGCGCAGCTACGGCGAAGGCGAGCTGGACGCGATCCACGAGACGCGCCTGAAGATGATGGACGCGGCGATCGCGGCGAACGTGCCGGGCGGCCTGGCCGGGCGGACGGCGGTCGATCTCGCCTGCCACCAGGGCTACTTCAGCACCGAGCTCGCGAAGCGCGGCGCGCAGCGCGTGCTCGGCATCGACGCGCGGCCGGAGCACGTGGCCGACAGCACGATGATCGCGCAGGCGATGAACCTGCCGCAGTTCGAGTCCGTGCGGAGCGACGTGCACGCCGTGACGTCCGAACGGTTCGGCAAGTTCGACCTCGTCCTGTGCTTCGGCCTGATCTACCACCTGGAAAACCCGGTCGGTGCGCTGCGCGTGGCGCGCGACCTCTGCCGGGGCGTCTGCCTGGTCGAGACCCAGGTGGTGCCGAACCTGTCCGGCAACGTCGACTGGGGCAGCTGGCGCTTCGTCAAGCCGCTGAAAGGCATCTTCGGCATCATCGACGAAACCTACGAGACGCACGGCCCGGAGATGAGCACGCTCGGCATCTGCCTCGCGCCGAGCGTCGAAGGCCTGCTCTGGATCATGGAAAAGGTCGGCTTCCGGGACGTCGGCGTGGTGCCGCCACCGCCCGATGCCTACGAACAGCTCAAGTTCGGCAAGCGCGTCATGGTGTACGGCCGGGTCTGAAACGCGCGAACAACGCATCGCCGCTCGATTGACGCCACCAACCCCGCTGGCTACGCTGCCAAGTCTCTATTTCTCCGCCGGAATCGCGCCATGTCCCTGAGCATCACGATCGACCTTTCCGACGCCGACCTGGCCCATTTCCAGGACGTGGTGAAGCGCGCGCAGGAGTCCGTCGGCTCGCGTCCGGCGAAGGAAATCACCGATGCGGCCGGCAAGCTGCTGACCGACTCGGTCGGCGTGAAGGTGCCGGAGTTCATCGCGTCGCGCCTCGGCAAGCTCGAGCAGCTCATCAACATGGTGCACGACGAGGGCTGGGCGCTCGCGGCCGAAGACAAGCACCGCGTACTCACCGCGCTGACCTACTTCGCGAATCCCGAAGACGTGATCCCCGACTCCGTACCGGTGGTCGGCCTGCTCGACGACGCGATCATGATCGAGCTGTGCGTGCGCGAGCTGAAGCACGAGATCGAGGCGTACGCCGACTTCGTCGAGTTCCGCGATTCCGAAGCCCGCTCGCGCGGCGCCGATCCGGCCAAGGTCGGCCGCGCCGACTGGCTCGAAGGCCGTCGCGCCGAGCTGCAGGAGCGCATGCGCAAGCGCCGCGGCGGCTACGGCCGCGCGGGCACGGGCTCCTGGTTCGGCGTCAAGACGGGCGATTGATGGGCTCGGACTGATTTCGCTGCGCGAAATCAGTCCGGCAACATCGAGAGCAGCTCGAGTCCCGCGCCGGCACAGGCGAGACTCTGCCGGCGCGACCGCCGCTTCGCCCTGGACAGCCGCCAAGGCAAAGCCCGCGTCGCTATTTGTCGTTCCAGTCGCCGTCGGTTCGCTTGCGGCGATCCGGGCGTTCGCGACGTGCGTCCTTCGCCGGCTCGAAGCGCAGCTCCTCGCGACGATCGTTCTTCTCGCGCCGCGCGCCACGGCGCACGTCGCTGCGCACGACGTACTTCGCGCTGCAGTCCATGCGCGCGCAGCTGGTCGGGCGCTGCGGCATCTTCTCCTGGGTCAGCGTGCGGCCGTGCAATGGCTTGCAGGCGTCGCAGGCGCCGGCGCCGGCCTGGTACTGCCAGACGGTGTACTTCGAGCCGGCCGCCACCGTGCGGCGCGCCGCGGCTGCGGCGGAAGCCGACTTCACGCCGGCCTTCGCCGCGGGCTTCGCGGTTGCCGCCGGCTTCGACGGTACGGTTTCCTCGCGCTTCGGCTTGATGCCGATCGCGCTGGCGATCCTGTCGCGTAGACCCATCGCGGCTTCCCCCGAAGACCAGTGCCGTCTCCGGTAAGCGCGTCGAAGCGCGGGCTTTTCCCTCAGCCCGGCCGTTCGACGATCGCGACCACGCCCATGCCGCCGGCCGTGCAGACCGAGATCAGCCCGCGGCCGGAGCCTTTCTCCTCGAGCAGCTTCGCGAGCGTCGCGACGATGCGCGCGCCGGTCGCCGCGAACGGATGCCCGAACGCGAGGCTGGAGCCGACCACGTTCAGCTTTGCCGGGTCGATGGCGCCCATCGCCCGGTCGCGGCCGAGGCGGTCGCGGCAGTAGCTCTCCGATTCCCACGCGCGCAACGTGCAGAGCACCTGCGCCGCGAACGCCTCGTGGATTTCGTAGAAGTCGAAGTCCTGCAGCGTGAGGTTCGCATCGCGCAGCATCTCGCTGACCGCCACGGTCGGCGCCATCAGCAGGCCTTCGCCGCCGACGAAGTCCACGGCCGCGACCTTTGCGTAGGTGAGGTAGGCCTGGATCTTCCAGCCGCGCTGCGCGGCGTAATCCTCGCTCGCCAGCAGCACGGCCGAGGCACCGTCGGTGAGCGGGGTGGAATTGCCGGCCGTCAGCGTGCCGGCGCCCGAGCGATCGAATGCCGGCTTCAACGTCGCGAGCTTCTCGAGCGTGGTGTCGGGCCGGAGGATGTTGTCGCGCGTCAGGCCGCGGAACGGCACGACGAGCCCGTCGAAGAAGCCGCGCTCGTAGGCGGCAGCGGCCTTCTGGTGCGAGGCGAGCGCGAGGCGGTCCTGGTCTTCGCGCGAAATCTTCCACTCCTTCGCCATCATCTCGCAGTGCTCGCCCATGCTCTTGCCGGTGCGCGGCTCGGCCACGCCGGGGAAGCTGGGCTTGAGCTCGCCGAAGCCGAAACCGCGGAACGCCGCGAGCTTCTGCCCGAACGTCTTGCCGCGCGCCATCGCGAGCAGGCGCTTGCGGAACTTGTCGCCGTACACGATCGGCACGTCCGACGTGGTGTCGGAGCCGCCGGCGATGCCGCACTGGATCTGGTGCGTCGCGATCTTGCTCGCGATCAGCACCGTGGTGTCGAGGCTGGTGCCGCACGCGCGCTGCATCGTGATGCCCGGCGTGCGCGGCGAGAGCCCGGAGGACAACACGGTCTCGCGGCCGAGGTTCCAGTCCGAGGAGTGCTTGATCACCGCGCCCATCGCGACTTCGCCGAGCTCCGCGCCCGACAGGCCGTAGCGCTCGACGAGCGAGCCCACGGCCTTGATCGACATGCCCAGGTTGCCGAGGTCCGCGTACGCCGTGTTGTTGCGGACGAACGGGATGCGCGTGCCGCCGATGATGGCGGCGGGCTTCATCGCGGCGTTGCGCTTCATGCGTGCCACTCCTTGCGCTCGAACGCACATGGTGGCACCGACGCAGCCCCGCGAAAAGCTACTCCGTGGGTGCGACGCCCCACTGCGCTTCGTTCTGCTTCCAGAACGAGCGTACCCCTTCCCGGTTCACGAGAGGGGAGCAGCGCCCCATCTCTCCTCATTCTGTTTCCAGAACGAACGGACCCCTTCCCGGTTCACGATAGGGGAGCAGCGCCCCATCTCTCCTCATTCTGTTTCCAGAACGAACGGACCCATGCGCGGAACGCCGGGATTTCGGCATCGCTCAGGCGCGGGTCGAGCTCCGCGTACAGCGGGCCCGGGTGCGCGCCTTCGTAGATCACCTTGAGGAGCTGTTCGAACAGGCGGCCCCAGCGCGGGCTGTACGCGATGTCGCCCTGCACCGCGGCGAGGCGCGCGGCGACGGCGACGGCGGGCTCGCCGCCGGGCACCTGCGCGACGGCCTGGATCTGCGGCGAGTCGTCGAGCATGAGCACCTGCTCGAAGCCGGCGTGGCGCAGGTAGATCGCCACTTCCTGCGGCGTCGAGAACTGGTTGCGCGCGACGTCCTTGCGCTGGCTGAAGTCGTGGTCGACGTA
This sequence comes from uncultured Pseudomonadota bacterium, assembly GCA_937996755.1. Classification (GTDB taxonomy): domain Bacteria; phylum Pseudomonadota; class Gammaproteobacteria; order Xanthomonadales; family Ahniellaceae; genus CALKUS01. The sequence continues at coordinate 25,861 of CALKUS010000229.1, forward strand.
CTGCGCCACTTCGTACGCGAAGCGCGTCCAGCCGATCGGGTGCGCGATGTTCCACACGTCGAAGAACAGGCGACCGCCCGGCTTCAGCACGCGGCGCAGCTCGCGCAGGTAGAGGACGAAGTCCTCCTTGTCCATGTGGATGAACACGGCGACGCTGTACGCCTTGTCGAAGCTCGCGTCGGCGAGCATCGACAGGCTCGTGCGCACCAGCGGCTCCGCCGTCGCGTTCGCGATGCCCGCGGCCGCGAGGCGGTCGCGCGCGACGCCGACCATGTTCTGCGAGATGTCGACACCGTGCCAATGCGCGACCTGCGGCGCGAGCTCGCGGCCGATGCGCGCCACGCCGCAGCCCAGCTCGAGGACGCGGTCCGTCGCTTTCAGCTCCAGTGCGGCCGCCACCTGGCGCGCGCTGTACGCGCCCGTCGCGCGCAGCACCGACTCGTCGGTGCTGCCGTCGACCGCGGCCATCGCGCCGGCGAGCGTCTCGGCCTTGTTGTCCCAGAACGACTTGTAGTTGCTGAACGACATGGCCCGACGACCGGTACGAAAGGCGCGCGAGTGTACACTCGCGCGCCGCGTCGCGCCTCAGGCGACCGCCACGCCCGTGCCATGGCCGAAACCACGCACTGCCCGGTACTGCTCGCGATCGAGCTCGGGCCCGGCGCGCCTGCCGGCGCGACGCTCCCGACCGAAGTCGCGACGACGCTCGCCGACCACGTCGCGATGGACCTCGCGCGGCTCGCGCCCGGCATCGAGGCGCTGGACCTCGCGCTTGCCGCGGCGCTGATGGACCCCGCGCAGGTGCTGCGCCCCGGCTGGCCGGTGTTCGCCGAGCTGGGCGCGCAGCTGGCGCGCGCGCGCCGCGGCGCCGGTTCGCGCGTCGTCGCGTTCGGTAGCGCGGGCGGTCGCATGGTCTCGCCGCCGCTGGAGCCCGACGCCGCGCTCGGGCTCGGCGCGCTCGCCGTGCTCCCGCTCGTGCTCGCGGGCGACGCCGCTATCGCGCATCGCGTGGGGGCGCGGCTCGAGGACGTGCTGCACGAGCAGGGCCTCGCCGGCGCGGCCGTCGCCCTGCTGCTCAAGCAGGCGCTCGGGCTGGACGTCGTGCATGCGCGCTATTTCACGCACCACGACCTCGCGGCGCTCGTCGCGATCCAGCTGGACCACGCGAACTGCGCGCCCGCCTGGGCCGTGCTCGAAGCGGCGCTATTCGCAGCGGCGCGCGACACGCTCGTCGCGAGCGCGACCGGGCAGGCGTGGCGATGGCGGGACGGCCGCGTGCGCGGCGGCGCGCTCGACGTGCGCGCATGGCGTGCAGGCCCGGGCGCCGCTTTCGACGAAGACGAGCTCGCGCCCGCGTTCGCGGCGTGGCAGGCGGAGCAGCGCCGCTACTCGGCTTTGTTCGCCGCGCACGGGCTCGGTCTGGACTGGCTCGACGCGACGAACGACGCGACGCTGGAAGGCGAGCCGCTCGCGCAGGCGTTCCTGCTGCGCACGCGCGAAGGCGATGCCGGCGGGACGGCGCAACTGCATGCGCACGGCGCGGCGGGCATCGGCAGCTACGCATTCACGGCGACCGTCGATGGCCGCGCGATCGCTGCGTGCTATCCGCTGGCCGCCGGCGCGGTGGCGGACGCGCTGGCCGCGCTGCGCATCGCGACCGGCGCGAGCGGCGATCCGCTGCCGACGCGCGCGTTGCCGGCGCTCTAGAAACGAAAACGCCGGCGCGGGGCCGGCGTTCTCGCGACGACCGACGCGAACGTCAGGCCCGGTCGATGCCTTCGTAGCCGTGGTCGAAGATGAACGGCGAGTCGAGCGGGCTGCCCGCATCGATGCAGTGCGGCATGATCAGCGTCGTACCCTGCGCGTCGTAGTTGAACGACGACGTCATGTAGCAGGAAGTGGCGACGCTGCCGGACGCGTTCGAGCACGTATACGACAGCATGTGCGTCGCCGCGTCGTAGCTGATCTGGCTGATCGTGCGACCCGCCTGCACCGACAGGCACATGCGATCGGGCACGTTGTCGCCCTGCGGCGGCGGCGAGTCGATGAACCACGCCAGCGCCGACGGGTGCGAGCCGTCGATCGAGTAATAATCGTCGATGTAGCTCTGCAGGCCGGTGATCGTGGTCGCGCCACCGCAGTTCAGGCGCAGGCGGCCGGGATTGCCCAGCGTGAATGCGACGACCTGGTTCGGGTCGTCCGGCAGCGGCTGCGCCTTGCAGCTGTACGCAATGCCGTTGCAGGCGAAGGTCACCGTCGTGGTGCCCGCCGAGAACGCGTAGTTGACGCCACTGGCTGCGGTGCAGTTCGAGGCGAACGGGATGCCGTGGGCCGTGCCCGCGATGTTGACCTGCTGCGCCTGCGCGAACGATGCGCACGCGAGCAGGACGAGGCCGACCAGGGCCCGGAAACCAAACTGCATGGGTGTATCCCCAACGTAAACCGCTGGCGAGTATACCCCGACACTCCCGGACACCCGCTGTGACCCGAAGTCCGGAATGGAAAACCGACCAGCGGTAGTGCTATTGCAAATTGCAATGCAACTTCACGTCGAGATTCACGAATACTTTACAAACCCCCGCTCGAAAAACCGGTAGCTGGACGCCTCCATGCCGAGGTTTTCGTAGGTCCTCTGCGCCCTTTCGTTGTCGGACTCGACGTACAGGCGCAGTCCGACGACGTCGCTCGCGGCTCGCGCCCGCGCCTCGACGTCGGCATAGAGCGCGCGGAACACGCCGCTGCGCCGGCCGGCCGGCACCACGTACACGCTCTGGATCCACCACCAGTCGCCGCAACGCCAGTCGCTCCATTCGGTCGTCACGAGCAGCGATCCGACCGGCGTGCCGCCTTGCTCGGCGACCAGGTAGAAGCCGCGCCGCGGATCGTCGAACACCGCGGCGACGCCGCGCGCGAGCACGGCGCGGTCGAGCACCTTGTGTTCCGTCTCGAGCGCCATCGCGGCGTTCCAGTCGATGAGGTGGGGCGCGTCGGCGCGCGTGGCGGGACGGACGGTCGTGGTCATGGTCATGTCTTCTTCCGTGAGGAACCGAGCTTGCGCGTGAGCGTGTTGCGGCCGAGGCCGAGCTTCGCGGCCGCGGCCTGCCGATGGCCGCCGGTGGTCTCGAGCGCGGCCTCGAGCAGCGTGCGGTCCAGCGCGGCGCGCGCGCGCGCGTGGATCGCATCGCGGCCGGCCGCGAGCTCGCCGAGCGCCCAGTCGCGCAGCGCGTCGTGCCAGTCGCCGCCCGCCGCATCCGTGTCCTGGCCGAGGCGCAGGTCGGCCGCGACGATCTCGCGTCCGGGCGCGAGCGCCGCGAGTCGGCGGCACAGGTTCTCCAGCTGGCGGACGTTGCCCGGCCAGTCGGCCTGCGCGAGCAGCTCGAGCGCGCGCGGCGAGAAGCGCTTCGCTTCCAGGCCCATCTCGCGCGCCGCACTCGCCAGGAAGCGCTCGGCGAGCGCCGGTATGTCCTCGCGGCGCGCGCGCAGCGGCGGCAGGTGGATGCGCACGACGTCGAGGCGGTGCAGCAGGTCGGCGCGGAATGCGCCGTCCGCGACCTTGCGCGCGAGGTCCTGGTGCGTCGCCGCGATCACGCGCGCGTCGGTGCGCAGGAGCTCGCGCCCGCCGACGCGGTAGTACTCGCCGCCCGCGAGCACGCGCAACAGGCGCGTCTGCAGCGAGAGCGGCATGTCGCCGATCTCGTCGAGGAACAACGTGCCGCCCGCGGCCTGTTCGAAGCGGCCGTGGTAGCGGCGCGTCGCGCCGGTGAACGCGCCGGCCTCGTGCCCGAACAGCTCGGACTCGAGCAGCTCGGCCGGTACGGCCGCGGTGTTCAGCGCGACGAACGGGCCGGACGCGCGCGGCGAGTGCCGGTGCAGTGCGCGCGCCACGAGCTCCTTGCCGGTGCCCGTCTCGCCCGTCACCAGCACGTTCAGCCGCGTCTGCGCCACGCGGCCGATCGCGCGGAAGACGTCGCGCATCGCGGCGCTGTCGCCCGCGAGCTCCATCTCCGGCGCGGGCTCGGGCCGCGCGGCCGCGGCGACCGGCGCCGCCTCGCGCGCGAGCGCGCGCTGCGCCGTCGCGACGGCCTGGTCGAGGTCGAAGGGTTTCGACAGGAAATCGAACGCGCCGCCGCGGAACGCGCCGGCCGTGCTCGCGACGTCGGTGTACGCGCTCATGACGACGACCGGCACCTGCGGCAGCTCCGCGGCGAGCGCCTCGAGGAAGCGCAGGCCGTCCATGCCGGGCATGCGCACGTCGGTGAACACCGCATCGGGCCGCGCCTGCCCGAGCACGCTCAGCGCCGCGCGCGCGTTGTCGAAGTCGCGCACCGCGAAGCCCGCGTCGCGCAGTGCTTCCGCGAGCACGAAGCGCACGGAGCGATCGTCGTCGATGACCCAGATTTCACTCACGCGTTGGCCACCTCGTTACTGCGCGCGCGGCCCCATGGGAGCGAGTACACCGGGACATCGAGGCAGGCCGGTGCATGCCCATTCGTACTCCGACTCGTACTCATGCTCTCGCCCCGATCAGGATTCATCCAGCGACTCCGTGACGGGCAGCAGCAACGTGAACACCGTATGTCCCGGCCGCGAGCGGAACGTCAGCGTGCCGCGATGCTCGCGCGCGACCGCCTGCGCGAGCGTGAGCCCGAGGCCCGTGCCGTCCGCGCGGCCCGACACGAGCGGGAGGAACACGCGCGGCGCGATCGATTCGTCGACGCCGTGGCCGTTGTCGGCGACTTCGATGCGCACCGCGAGCCGCGCGACGTCTTCGCCGACCGGCACGTTGCGCTCGGCGCGCGTGCGCAGCCGCACTTCGCTCGCATCGGCCTCGAGCGCATTGCGCACGAGGTTCCAGATCGCCTGCACGAGGCGATCGGCGTCGGCCGCGACCTCGGGCAGGCTCGGGTCGTAGTCGCGCTGGATCACGGCCGACCAGCCGGCGTCCGCTTCGGCGAGCAGGCGCACCTGCTCCAGCACTTCGTGCACGTTCGTCGGCAGGCGGGCGCCCGGCGGCTCCGGCCGCAGCAAGCGGTCGACGAGCGCGGTGAGCCGGTCGCTCTCGGCCGTGATCACGC
>CALKUS010000230.1 GCA_937996755.1 uncultured Pseudomonadota bacterium
GCCGATGCTGAGCATGCGCAGCGGTCCGCCCTTGCGGCGCGCCTGCCGCTCGATCTCGCGCGCGTAGAAGTCTTCGGGATAGGAAAACCCGAGCGATTCGACCACCGGTCGCAGGTGCCGATTCGCCCAGTACGCGAAGATCGGTGGCAATGCGCTGATGTCCACTTCGTCGGCGAAGCGATTGCGTTCCTGCGCGCTGCGTGCGCCGTACTCCTTGCGACGATCGCGGCGCCAGAGCCAGCCGCGCAGGCGCGCCGACAGTTCCGGCGAAATGCGCTGCAGGGCCGACACCAGCCGATCGGGCATTTCAGTGCCTCGAGCGCAGCAGGCAGAACGCGCGTTCGTCGTGGTCCAGCGACGCGGGATCGGACTGCACGGTGTCGCCGACGGTGATCCACGAGAGCACGTCCCAGCCGGTACGGTCGAACAGCCGGCGCAACCCGGCCTCGCTGAAGATCCAGAAATTGGTCGCGTCGTTGTTGCACTCGTCGGGGCCGAGCAGGTACGCGAGCGGCAGCTTCGCGAGCTCGACGCGGCCGGCAACTTCGGCCCGTGCGCTGTACTTCGTGATGCGCGTGCTCACGATCGCGTGCTTCGCGTGCTTCGCGAGCGCTTCCATCGCGCCGTACGGGTTCTTCAGGTGGTAGAGGATGCCCATGAAGAACGCGAACGAGTAGCTCGCGCGCGGCAGCTCGAATCGGCGATCGAGGTCGGTCTCCAGGATGCCGACGCGCGCACCGAGCGCGGCCTTGAGCGCATGCGCACCGCGGCAGCCGTTGTAGTTCGTCGGCGGGAAATCGACGATGTCCACCTCGTGGCCCGTCGCATCGAGCAGGAACGCGATGTCGCCGTCCGCCGCACCGATGTCGGCGATCGGCCCCTTGCCGAACAATCCGTCGAGCTCGCGCTGCTCGCCCTGCAGCAGGCGATCGAGCCATTCGAGGTTGGACAGCGTCCCGTACGGGTACCAGGGGATGTTCTCGCCGGCCAGCGCGGCCTTCTTCTCGTCGAGGCGCGTCTGGAACGTCCGGGCGATTTCGCGGAGCTTCGCGATGTCCATGCGGCGGTCGGGCTGTGACGAAGTGCGAGACTATGCGGGAAGCGCTTCCTCGAAACCAGTCACCGATGACCCCGAGCCCGCGCGCCGGCCCTGCCGAACGCCCCGTCACGACCTGGCTGCTCGCGGCCGCGGTGGCCTGCGTCGCCCTGTTCGCGGTGCTGCGCGGCCAGACCACGGCGTGGGACCTGCGCAACTACCACCTCTACGCGCCCTGGGCGTTGCTGCACGGCCGCGCCGCGCTCGACCTGGCGCCCGCCCAACTGCAGACCTGGTTCAACCCGTTGCTGAGCGTGCCGTACTTCCTCGCGAGCACGATGTTGCCGGCATGGGCCTGCACGTTCCTGCTCGGGCTCGTGCAGGGCACGAACCTGCTCGTGCTGCACGCGATCGCGCGACGCGTGTTTCCGTCGTCGGCGACGGGGCTCGCGCGCTTCGCGCTCCCCGTGGCGGTGGCGGTCGGGTTCCTTTCGGCCACGAGCGTCTCGGAAATCGGCACCACTTACGGCGACAACCTCGTCTCGATCCCGTGCCTCGCATCGCTCGCACTGTTGCTGCGCGCGTTCGCGGCGGACGGCGGCACGCGCGCGAACCTCGCGGGCGCCGGCTTGCTCGCGGGCATCGCGGTGGGCCTGAAGCTCGTGGTCGCGCCGTTCGCGCTCGGCCTCGTCGCGGTCGCCGCGTTCCTGCCCGGGCGCTTCGGCACGCGCATGCGCACGCTGATCGTGTTCGGCATCGCGCTGCTCGTGGGCGTCGCGCTCGCCGGTGGCTGGAATTTCTGGCGCAACTGGCTGGAGTTCGGCAATCCCGTCTACCCGCAGTTCGGCCACCTGTTCGGCGGCCGCTGGGATCCGCCGTTCGCCGTCTCCGACCTGCGCTGGCAGGTGCATGACGTGGGCCAGGCGCTCGGCCGTCCGCTCGACCTGATCAGCCACTGGGAGGCGGCGGGTGAGCTCAGGTTCCGCGATGCCCGCCTGCCGTTGATGCTGTTCACGGCGCTCGCCTGGCCATGGTGTCGCCGTCGCATCGACGATCCGCGTGTGCGTCGCGTGCTCGACGCGCTGTGCGCCGCATTCCTCGTCACGTGGTGCGCGTGGCTCGTGGTGTTCGGCTACCACCGCTACCTCTGTGGCTGGGAAATGCTGGCGCCGATCGTGGCGATCGCGGCGCTGGTCGCGGCCGGAGCGAGGCCGGCGTTCTGGAGCGCGCTCGCCTTCCTGCTGCTCGCGACGACGCTGCCGGCGAATCTCGGCACCGCGCGGTTCGCGCCACGCGTGGTCGACGTGCGTTTCCCGCCGCTCGCCGCGCAGGCCGACGGCCTCGTGCTGCTCGCCGGCGACGCGCCGACCGCCTACCTCGTGACCGCGCTGGGCGAAGCGAACGCTTACGTGCGCATCTCGGGCAACCTGTACGGCGATCCGCGGCCGCCGTTCGAGCTCGACCGCGAAGCCGCGCGCCGCATCGACGCGCATCGCGGCCGCGTGCTCGCGTTGCTGCAGGAACGGGAGCTGGCGCGCCTGCAGCCGGTGTTCGCGCGGTTCGGGCTGGAGCTCGACGTGGCCGGCTGCGCCGCCATCGCGAGCAACCTGACGCCGAAGTACGAGGTCGCGCCGTCGCTCTGCCCGGTGCGGCGGCTGGAACCGGCTGCGGGGGCGCTCGCGCGCATCGCGAACGAACCGGGGTAACCGATTCGGAATGCGCGTCGGCGATAATGGCGGCCTTCGACGGACGCGCGCGCCATGGCCGACACCACCCGCTACGACAAGGCAGCACGACAGCTCAAGCTGCTGTCGCAGGCGCTCGATGCCGGCCGGCTCGGGCCGGTACGCCGGCTCGTCAACACGCTGTCGCCGGCCGAGATCGGCAACCTGCTGGAGTCGCTGCCGCCGGAGAAGCGCCTGATCGCCTGGGGCCTCGTCGATCCCGAGGACGACGGCGAAGTGCTTGTGCACGTCGGCGAGGAGGTGCGCGAATCGCTGATCCGCGACATGGATCCCGAGGAGCTGAAGGCGGCGGCCGAATCGCTCGACGTCGACGACCTCGCCGAGCTGATGGAGGACCTGCCGCACGATCTCGTCGACGAGGTGCTGCGCTCGATGGATCGCGACAACCGCGAGCGGCTCGAGCAGGTGCTGTCGTATCCCGAGGACACGGCCGGTCGCCTGATGAATCCGGACGTCGTCACGGTGCGTGCCGACGTCGACGTCGACGTGGTGCTCCGTTATCTCCGCATGCGCGGCGAGCTGCCGGAGCACACCGACCACATCTACGTGGTGAGCCGCCGCCACCAGTACCTCGGCCGCGTCGCGCTCGCGAAGCTGCTCACGGCCGATCCGGATTCGCCGCTGAACGTGCTCGTCGACGACGAGCAGCCCGCGCTCGACGCATCGGCGTCCGTGAACGAGGTGGCGGCGGAGTTCGCGAACCGCGACTTCATCAGCGCGCCCGTGGTCGACGCGAACAACGTGCTGCTCGGCCACATCACGATCGACGACGTGGTCGACGTCATCCGCGACCAGGCCGAGCACCAGGCGCTGTCCGCCGCCGGCCTCGACGAGGACGAGGACCTGTTCTCGCCCGTGCCGCGCGCCGCAAAGCGCCGCGCCGTCTGGCTCGGCATCAACCTCGCGACCGCGTTCCTCGCGGCGTTCGTGATCGGCCGCTTCGAGCACGCGCTCGAACAAGTCGTCGCGCTCGCAATCCTCATGCCCGTGGTCGCGAGCATGGGCGGCATCGCCGGCACGCAGACGCTCACGCTGATCGTGCGCGGGCTCGCACTCGGGCAGGTGGGCGCGACGAACGCGATGCGCCTGCTGTCGAAGGAGCTGCTCGTCGGCACGCTGAACGGCGTGCTCTGGGCGCTCGTGGTCGGCGCGCTCGCGGGGTTGTGGTTCCAGAACGTGAAGCTCGCGGTGGTGATCGCCGCCGCGATCCTGATCAACCTCGGCGTCGCCGCGCTGAGCGGCGTCGCGATCCCGCTGCTGCTGCGCCGCCTCGCCATCGATCCCGCGATCGCGATCGAGCCCCAGGTGGTGCACGCGCCGTTCGGCGCCGACGACCCCGTGCTGCGCGCGCTGATCGATCACCACCACCTGGCGCCGATGCTGCGCACCCAGCGGCTGCTGGTCGAGTGGAAGGAGCTGGTCGGCCCGACGATCGCGCGGGTCACCGCGCCCGACGGCCTGCGCAACGGCGTCTTGTCGGTGTGGGTGAAGACCTCGCCGTGGATGCAGGAGCTGCGCATCCTGGCGCCGCGCCTGATCGAGCAGCTCAACGCCGCGCTCGGCGATCCGCCGCTGGTGAAGGAGCTGCGCCTGCACTTCGGCTCGGCCCGCATCCTCGGCGAGGACGACGAGCTGGCGCGCCTGCGCCGCGAGCTGGTGCGGCGCCCGCCGCCGCCCCGCCTGGTGCCGCGC
>CALKUS010000231.1 GCA_937996755.1 uncultured Pseudomonadota bacterium
GTCACCGTATTCGTGTCGTCGCGGTCGTCGCCTGCCGCGAGCGGGATGCGGTAATCCTTCTCCGTGAGCGGGATCAGGAAGCCCCTCTGCCACGCGAGCGACAGGCCCGGCGTCTTGCGCGCGGACTGCACCAGGCCGCGCAAGGTGGCGTACAGCTCATCCGCACGTTGCTTCGCATCGCGCGAATCGTTGGTGATCTGCACTGCCTGAAGCAGGGAGTCGCCGCGCTTGCGGATCGTGACGGCCGGCAGCGGCGGTGGCGCCTGCTCGTTGCGACGCATCGCCGTGACTACGATCTCGTCCGCTTCCTGGGCCATCGATGGCGGGGCCGCCGCCAATGGGCGCCTTCCAGACTTCGGCTCTGCCCGTGCGGTCTGAGGTGAAGTAAATCCATTTGCCGTCGCGGGACCAACTGGGGCGGCTTTCGGCGCTGGGTTCGGGGGTGAGCCTTCGGGCCGCGCCGCCTTCTTGGCCAATGATGTAGATGTCGCCGCCGGCTCGGGTGTAAGCATCGAAGGCGATTTGGCTGCCGTCGGGGGACCAGCGCGGGCTGCCGACGCGCATTTCACCGGCGCGGGCGAGCATGCGCGCGTGCTCGAGCAGCGCCGCGTGGTCGCCGCTCATCGCGCGAGCGCGGCGGCGTGGTGGCGCAGGTGCGATTCGATGAACGTCGCGACGAACCAGTAGCTGTGGTCGTAGCCCTCGCGCAGGTTCAGCGCGAGCGGATGACCGTGCGTCGCGCACGCAGCCTCGAGCAGCTTCGGCCGCAGTTGTTCGTGCAGGAACGGATCGGCGTCGCCGACGTCGACGAGCAGCGGGAGGCGTTCGCCTGCCGTCGCGACGAGTGCGGTGGCGTCGTATTTCGCCCACGCGTCGCGATCGTCGCCGAGGTACGCGGTGAACGCCTTCTGTCCCCAGGGCACGAGCGACGGCGCGACGATCGGCGAAAACGCCGACACCGAGCGATAGCGCCCGGGATTGCGCAGCGCCAGCACGAGCGCGCCGTGGCCGCCCATCGAATGGCCGCTGATCGCGCGCCGGTCGCGCGCGATCGGGAACGCGCCGCCTTCGACGAGCGCAGGCAGCTCGTCCACGACGTACGAGTACATGTTCCAGCGCGGCGCCCACGGCGCCTGCGTCGCGTCGACGTAGAACCCGGCGCCCACGCCGAGGTCCCAGCTCGCGGCTTCGCCGTCGATGCCGAGCCCGCGCGGGCTCGTGTCGGGCATCACCAGTGCGATGCCGAGCTCGGCCGCTACGCGCTGCGCGCCGGCCTTCGTCGAGAAGTTCTCGTCGGTGCAGGTGAGGCCGGACAACCAGTACAACACCGGCACGCTGCCATGTTCGGCCTGCGGCGGCAGGTAGACGGAAAACACCATGTCGCAGCCGAGCAACTGCGAGGCGTGGCGCCAGCGTTCCTGGCGACCGCCGAAGCTCGCGCTCGACGAAACGCGTTCCATCGCGCTCAGAAACGAATGACCGAACGGATCGCCTTGCCTTCGTGCATCAGGTCGAACGCCTCGTTGATGCGCTCGAGCGGCAGCACGTTCGTGATGAATCGATCCACTTCGATCTCGCCCGACAAGTAGCGCTGTACGTAGCCCGGCAATTCGCTCCGGCCCTTCACGCCGCCGAACGCGCTGCCGCGCCAGACGCGGCCGGTGACGAGCTGGAACGGGCGCGTGCTGATCTCCTGGCCCGCGCCCGCGACGCCGATGATGATCGACTCGCCCCAGCCCTTGTGGCAGCACTCGAGCGCCGTGCGCATGAGCTGCACGTTGCCGATGCATTCGAACGAGTAGTCGACGCCGCCGTCGGTCATCGCAACGATCGTCTCGTGCAGCGGGCGATCGTGGTCGCGCGGGTTCACGAAGTCGGTCGCGCCGAGCTCGCGCGCCATCGCGAACTTCGCAGGGTTGATGTCGACGCCGATGATGCGCGCCGCGCCCGCCATGCGCGCACCCTGGATCACGCTGAGGCCGATGCCGCCGAGGCCGAACACCGCGACGCTCGTGCCACGCTGCACCTTCGCGGTGTTCAGCACGGCGCCGATGCCGGTGGTGACGCCGCAACCGAGCAGGCAGACCTTGTCGAGCGGCGCGCGCTCGTCGATCTTCGCGACGGCGATCTCCGGCAGCACGGTGTACTCGGAGAACGTCGAGGTGCCCATGTAGTGGAAGATCGGCTTGCCGTTCAGCGAGAAGCGCGAGGTGCCGTCCGGCATCAGGCCCTTGCCCTGCGTGGCGCGGATCGCCTGGCAGAGGTTGGTCTTGCCGGACAGGCAGAACTTGCACTTGCCGCACTCCGGCGTGTACAGCGGGATGACGTGGTCGCCCGGCTTCACGCTCGTGACGCCCGCGCCGACTTCCTCGACGATCGCGCCGCCTTCGTGGCCGAGGATCGTGGGGAAGATGCCTTCGGGATCCTGCCCGGACAGCGTGTACGCGTCCGTGTGGCAGACGCCCGTCGCGATCACGCGCAGCAGCACCTCGCCGGCGCGCGGGCCTTCGACGTCGACGAGCTCGATGCTGAGCGGCTTGCCTGCTTCCCAGGCGACGGCGGCGCGCGATTTCATCCCTGAAGCTCCTGTCCCGGTGGTTCGAGGCGGAAGCCTAGCGCAATCAGGGCTCCACGCGTTCCTTGAGGAACTCGAACAACGCCTTCACGCGGCGCAGGTGGCGCACGTCGGGATGCGCGAGCGCCCAGAGCCCGATGTCGAGCGCGGCGATGCGCGACTGGAGCGCACGCACGCCCGCGACGCCGCGCATCAGGAAGTCCGGCGCGATGCCGACGCCGAGCCCGGCCTTTACCGCGTCGGCGACGCCGAGGATCGAATTGCAGCGGACACGCGGCACGACGTCGGGGAACTGCGCGCGCCGCCAGACGACGGACGGGTGCTCGGCGAGCGTGTCGTCCGGCGCGATCCAGTCGAAAGACTCCGGCGCATTCGCCTTGCGGCCCTTCAGGTAACGGTCGCTCGCGTAGAGCGACGCCGTGATCGTGCCGAGCTCCGTGCCCACGAGATGCTCGGGCGGCTTGCGCGTGGCGCGGACAGCGACGTCGGCGTCGCGGCGGCTGAGGTTCGCGAGCTGGTTCGTCGCGACGAGCTCGAGCTCCAGCGACGGATAGCGCATCGCGAACGCGTCGAGCACGGGCAGCAGCAGGCCGTGCAGGATCGTGTCCGTCGTCGAAATGCGCAACGTGCCGCGCAACTGCGCCTCGCCGCCGGCGAGCAGCTCGTGCGCCTGCGCCATGCGCTGCTCGATCGCCTCGGCGTGCGCCGCGAGCTCGAGCGCGAGGTCGGCCGGGCGCATCCCGGTGCGTGTGCGCGCGAACAGCGCGAGACCGAGCTGCTGCTCGAGGCGCTTGATCGCGCGGAACGTCGTGGAGTGGTCGCGGCCGAGCCGGCGGCTCGCCTCGGCGAGCGTGCCGCCGCGCACGAGTTGCAGCACGAGCGCGAGGTCGTCGGGCGATAGCGCGTATTGCGTCGCTGCAATCGGGCTTTTCGTGGACGCCGATTTTCGCCGAGCGGGCATGGCCGCAATCTTCGCATACCCCAACAACGGAGGTTCGCGTCATGAATGCAACGGACAACGCGCGCTACGGCGCGACGATCGTGCGGCTCAGCCTCGGTGCGATGTGGATCTCGCATGCGATGCTGAAGGTCTTCGTGTTCACCGTCGCCGGCTTCGGCCAGTTCCTCGCGGCGCATGCACTGCCGGCCTGGGCCGCGTGGCCGGTCGTGCTCGCGGAAATCGCCGGCGGCACGCTGATCCTGCTCGGCGTCGGTGGCCGCCGCGTTTCGCTGGTGCTCCTGCCGATCCTCGTCGTCGCGTTCTCGACGCACTGGCCGAACGGCTGGGTGTTCACGGCGCCCAACGGCGGCTGGGAATACCCGCTGTTCCTGATCGCGATGTCGGTGGCGCACGCGCTGCTCGGCGATGGCGCGTTCGCGCTGGGCGAGGCGCGCCTCGGCGACCGGAAGGCCGTGGTGGCGTGACGGAAATACGCCTCCCCGCACCGCGCGCTATGCTGGGCGCGCGGTGGGGGAGGTGCGTGTTGGCAGCGACAGTCGAATCGGGCAAGGCAACGCTCGCGGGCGACGCACCGTTCGTGCCGCCGCGCGTCGCGGCGTTTCGCGCGGCGTATCGCGCCGAAGAGATCCCGAAGGGCTACAAGCCCTGGCTCCATGTGGCGATCACCTTCGGTGGCGCAAGCGCCGCATTCATCGCCTGCCTGTTCATGCTGCGCGACGTGCAGCCGCTCGACTGGCTGTTCGTGCCGGCAACGTTCCTCTACGCGAATCTCATCGAGTACATCGGCCACCGCTGGCCGATGCACCGGCCGTTCCCGCTGCTGCGGCTCGTCTATCGCCGCCACGCGGGACAGCACCACCGCTATTTCGAGCACGACGCGATGGCGCTGGAGAACATGCGCGACCTGCGCGCCGTACTGTTTCCGCCCGTGCTCGTGGTGTTCTTCTTCGGCGTGTTCGGCGCGCCATCGTGGTGGCTCGTGCGCACGCTCGCATCGCCGAACGCCGCGTGGCTGTTCCTGGCCACGGCGCTCGGTTACTTCCTCAACTACGAGATCCTGCACCTCGCGCACCATGCGACACCCGCGTGGCAGCGGCGCCTGCCGATGCTGGTGAAGCTGGCGCGCCGCCATCGTGCGCACCACGACCCGACGCTGATGACGCAGCGCCACTTCAACATCACCTACCCGATCGGGGACTGGCTCTTTCGTACCGGCGATCGTTGAGCGGGCGGTGGCTCAGGCGAGCGCGCCAGCCGCCGCCTCCATGAGCTCGCACCTTCAGGTGCCTGGACACCGCGTTCAGCGACATGTCGAACGGGCCGGCGAGGTCGGTCACGCGCGCATGTCCGCGCGTGAGCCGCTGCACGATGGCGCGGCGCGTGGGATCGGCGAGGGCGGCGAAGGCGAGGTCGAGGGCGGCCATGGACTGCACAGTTTCAACCGAAGGGATGAATATCAACCAAAAGGTTGATGGTCATCCCTTCGCCCTGAGCGGAGCGCCGCAGGCGCGGAGTCGAAGGGTCTAGGACGCGACGCCAACGCTCTTCAGCATCGCCTTCGTGAGCGACTGCTTCGTCGCGAGGAAGTCCTTCCACGGATCGACCTTCTGCTTCTTCAGCCGCGCGGGTGCGTTGCGGACGTTGAAGTGGTCGAAGCGCACGTCGGTGCGCAGCTCGCGCCAGTCGATGGGCATCGAGACCGGCGCGTTCTTCTTCGCGCGCACGGAGTAGGGCGCGATGGCGGTGGCGCCTTCCGCATTGCGCAGGTAGTCGATGAAGATCCTGTTGCCGCGGCTCGCCTTCGCGAGCTTCGCGGTGAAACGGTCGGGCCACGTCGCCGCGAACGATTCCGCGACGGCCTTCGTGAATGCCTTCACCGTTGGCCACGGCAGCTTCGGCGCGATCGGAACCACGACGTGCAGGCCCTTGCCGCCGGTCGTCTTGAGGAAGCTCGCGAGGCCGAGCTGCTCGAGCGCGTCGCGCATCGTCTTCGCGGCATCGACGACCTCCTTCCATCCGAGGCCCTCGTCGGGATCGAAGTCGAAGACGATGCGGTCGGGGCAGCCGAGCTTCGGCACGCGCGAGCCCCACGGATGGATCTCGAGCACGCCCATCTGCAGCAGGGCGACGATGGCCTCGACGGAGTCGGCGGACATGTAGATGCCGGTGCCGTCGCCTTCCGGCACCTTCACGCGCGTGAGGATCTCCGGCGTGCCGTCCTTCACGTGCTTCTGGTAGAAGCACTTTGCCGCGTAGCCGTTCGGGCATCGCACGAGCGTGAGCGGCCGGCCCTCGAGGTGCGGCAGCATCCGGTCGCCGATCGCGCGGTAGTACTCGGCAATGTCCGATTTCGTGATGCCCGCCTCCGGGTACAGCACCTTGTCGGGATTGGTCAGCTCGATGCGGCGCTCGGTGCGCTCGGGCGCGACGACCGCGCGCTTCTTCCAGCGCGCCGACTTTCCCATGGGCTCGGGCAACGGATCGTCGGCCGGGCGCTCGATGTGGACGTCCTTCGCGAGCTTGTCCAGCCGCAATCCCTTGAACGACGGATGTCGCGCCGTGCCTTCGCGCGTCCACTCGGTGAACTCGATCTCGCCGACCAGTTTCGGCTCCACCCAGTGCGCGCCGCGTGCATCGGCGCCGCGCGGCGGGTTCGCGAACGCGGGCGTGTCGCGCGCGAGCTTGCGCAGCTTCGCGTGGATGTCCTTCAGCGATTTCTGGTCGAAGCCCGTGCCCACCTTGCCGGCGTAGACGAGCTTGCCCTGCTCGTAGGCGCCGAGCAGCAACGCGCCGAACCCGGTGCGCGCGCCGCCCGGATCGGTCCAGCCGCCGATCACCATCTCCTGGCGCAGGCTGCACTTCACCTTCACCCAGCCGCGGCCGCGCGTCGAGTGATACGCGCCGTCGCGCTGCTTGCAGACGATGCCTTCGAGCCGCCCCTTGCAGGCGGCGGCGAAGAAGCGCTCGCCCTCGCCCTCGTGGTGGTCGCCGTAGCGCAGCACCGACTTCCGGCCCGCGAGCAGCTTCTTCAGCAACGCCTTGCGCGCGACGAGCGGGCAGGCGCGCAGGTCGTAACCGTCGAGGTACAGCAGGTCGAACACGAAGTAGGTGAGTTGCTGGCCGTCGCTGCCGATCGCGAGCTGCAGCGCCTGGAAGCTGGACCGCCCGTCCGGCAGCAGCACGACGACCTCGCCGTCCAGCCATGCCTGTTTCGCGGGCAGCGACGCCACCGCGCGCGCGACCGGCCCGAGGTCCTCGGTCCACTCCTTGCGGTTGCGCGAGTAGATCGAAGCGCGGCCGTTCTCGAGTCGCGCGAGCATGCGGTAGCCGTCGTACTTGATCTCGTGCAGCCATTCGTCGCCGGCCGGCACCTGCTTCACGAGCGTGCACAGCTGCGCGCCGATCATTGCGGGCATCTTCGCCTTGTGCGCGCCGTCGAGCTGCGCCGGGTCCAGGCTCGCCTTCTTCCGTTTCAACGCGCCACTCCTCACGTTCGCCGCGACCGACTTGCGGCCGCTCCACTGCGCGTCCTTCGCGGCCGCGATCTCGTCGAGGTCGCGACCCGAGGCGACGCTGCGATCCTCGTCGTCGACGATCGCCGACCCGCTGCCGGCCTGCGCGAACTCGTCGTCGTGCTTGATCAGCAGCCAGCTGCGCTCGTCGCGGCCTTTCCAGCGCGTGCGCACGAGCGCCCAGCTGCCGCGCAGCTTCTCGCCTTCGAGCGAGAATTTCATCGTCCCCTTGCGATACGCCGCGCGCGGATCGTCGTCTTCGGGGATCCAGCGGCCGCGATCCCACAGCATCACCGTGCCCGAGCCGTACTGGCCCGGCGGAATCACGCCCTCGAAGCCGCCGTATTCGATCGGATGATCCTCGACGTGCATCGCGAGGCGCTTCTCCCTCGGGTCGAGGCTCGGCCCCTTCGGCACGGCCCAGGACAGCAGCACGCCGTCGAGCTCGAGCCGGAAGTCGTAGTGGAGGTGGCTGGCGCGGTGCTTCTGGATCACGAATCGAAGGTCATGCCCGTCGCTGCGCCGGACCTTGCCGCGCGGTTCGGGCGTGTTCCGGAAATTCCGCTTCTGCCGGTAGAGCTCGAGCGCCATGGGCAATCCTCCGGGCCGATCCCGAGTGCACTCTGCAACGGCCATGCCACAACAAAGGCAACCGACCAGGGCGGGCGGTCGCGCTATGTTCGCGCGGGGCCGCCAGAGGGATCAGCGATGAAGATGTTCGGGCGTTGTGTCGCAGCCAGCCTCGTGGCGGGCAGCGTGGACCTCGCGTTCGCGTTCGTCTACTACGGCTGGAAGTTCGGCGTCGGGCCGCAGCGCATCCTGCAGTCGGTCGCGAGCGGGTGGCTCGGCGCGGCGGCGAGGGACGGCGGCTGGACGAGCGCCGCAATCGGTTTCGTGTCGCACTACGGCATCCTCGTGGTCGCGGCGTGGTGGTACCTGCTCGCGTCCGATCGCTCGACCTGGATCCGCGCGAATCCGTGGCTCGCGGGTATCGCCTACGGCGCCTGCATCTTCTTCGTCATGAACCTCGTGGTCGTGCCGCTGTCGGCAGCGCCGCCGCGCGACTTCCAGCTGGCCAACGAGCTCGTGCCGCTCGCAGCGCACGTGTTCCTCATCGGCCCGGCCATTGCCTGGACGTTGAAAAGGACGGCGCAGCATTGACCATCGTGCAATGAATACCGCACGCTTCGTACTTCCGGTGGAACGGAAGCGACGCGATGCGAACGATGGTCCTGTTTGCGGTGCTGTTGCTGTGCGCGTTCGAAGCGCGGGCGCAATCCGTACCCGATAGCGCGCTGCAGGCGCTGCAGTGGCGCTCGATCGGGCCGTTCCGCGCCGGGCGCGTGCCCGCCGTCACGGGCGTGCCCGGCGATCCGCGGACGTTCTGGTTCGGCGGCTCCGATGGCGGGGTCTGGAAGACCGAGGATGCCGGCCGCCATTGGCGCAACGTGTCCGACTGCTGCTTCCGCATGGGCGCGGTCGGTGCCCTCGCGGTCGCGCCGTCCGCGCACGACACGATCTACGCCGGCATGGGAGAGCCCTTCCCGCGTGGCGACGTCGCGGTGGGCGACGGCGTGTGGCGCTCGGACGATGCGGGCAAGTCGTGGCGCCACCTCGGACTCGTGGAAACGCGCATGATCGCGCGCGTCGTCGTCGACCCCGAGGACGCCGACCACGTCTACGTCGCCGCACTCGGCGATGTGTTCGCCGAGACCAGCGACCGCGGTGTGTACGAGTCGAAGGACGGCGGCAAGTCCTGGCGCCGCATCCTGTTCGTCGACCAGCGCTCGGGCGCCGTGGAGCTGCGGCTCGTCGCGGGCGTGCTGTATGCAGCGACCTGGGACGTGCAACGCCGCCCGTGGAATTTCCGCAGCGGCGGCCCCGGTTCGCGCATCTTCCGCAGCGACGACGGCGGCGCGCACTGGACGCGGCTCGACCGCAATCCCGGCATGGCGGCGGCGCCGCTCGGTCGCATCGGCCTGGCGATCTCGCCGGCGAATCCGGAACGCCTCTACGCGCTCGTGCAGGCGAAGGACGGCGGCGTGTTCCGTTCCGACGACCGCGGCGCGACCTGGCAACGCACGAGCGATTCGCGCCAGCTGCGCCAGCGCCAGTGGTACTTCGGCCGCATCGAAGCCGACCCGAAGGACGCCGGGAAGGTCTATGCCCCGCAGGCGCCCGCGATCCAGGTGTCGACGGACGGCGGCAAGACCTTCACGCCCGTACGCGCCGAGGGCGGCGACAACCACGAGCTCTGGATCGACCCGACGGATGCATCGCGGATGATCCTCGGCAACGACATCGGCGCGACGATCAGCGTCGACGGCGGCAAGTCGTGGTCGCGCCAGGACAACCAGCCGACGGGCGCGTTCTACCACGTGAGCGTGGACGAGCAGTTCCCGTTCCAGGCCTATGGCGCGCAGCAGGAACACGCGACCGTCGCGATCGCGAGCCGCAACACCAACGGCTGGAGCATCGGCCGCGAGCAATGGCGCGTCGTCGCGCAGTGGGAGAGTGGGTACGTTTTCGCCGACCCGCGCGAGCCGTGGGTGACGTGGGCCAGCGGCAGCGTGGCCGGCCTCGTGCAGCGCAACGACGCGCGCGGCGGTACGCGCACGATCTACTCGCCCTGGCCGGAGGACGTCACGGGCCACGGCGCTGCGGAGTCGCGCGAGCGCTTCAACTGGGTGTTCCCGCTGGTCGTTTCGCAACATGCGGCCGGTCGCCTGTACGCGGGATCGCAGCACGTATTGCGCAGCGACGACGGCGGGCGCGAATGGCGGCGCATCAGCGACGACCTCACGTACGACGAGAAGGAATTGCAGCAACCGTCCGGCGGGCCGATCCGTCGCGACGGCACGTCGATCGAGGTGTACGGTACGGTGTTCGCGCTCGCGGAATCGCCGCTCGCGGCGGACGAGCTCTGGGCTGGCACCGACGATGGTCGCGTGTGGACATCGGGCGATGGCGGCGCGAAGTGGCGCGAGGTCACGCCGCGCGGCCTGCCGAAGCACGCCGTCGTGAGCAGCATCGAGGCGTCGCGCCAGGCGCGCGGCACCGTGGTGCTCGCCGCGCGCCGCGAGCGCGAAGGCGATCGCACGCCGTACCTGTTCCGGACCACGGACGGCGGCGCGCACTGGGACGCGATCGCCGACGGCCTGCCGCGCGACGAGTCGAGCTTCGTCGTGCGCGAGGATCCCGATCGCGCGGGACTGCTGTACGCGGGCACGCTCGCGGGCGTGTACGTGTCGTTCGACGCGGGCGCGCACTGGCAGCCATTGCAGCGCAACCTGCCGCGCACGGCGATCCACGACCTCGCGATCTCACGCAGCGCCGGGGCACTCGTGGTCGCGACGCACGGTCGCGGGTTCTGGATCCTCGACGACCTCGCGGCGGTGCGAGCGCTCGACGCGGCCACGCTGCAGCGGGGCGTCGCGTTGCTGCGGCCGCAAGCCGCAACGCTTGCCGGCGGTTATCGCTTCGAAGGCGTGCTCGAGGAAGGCGAGGGCGAGAACTACGACAACGGCGCCCACCTGTTCTGGTGGCTGAAGGAGGCGCCGCCGGCCGGCGCGAAGGTCGCGCTCGACTTGCTCGACGCCGACGGCAACGCGCTCGCACGCGTGCAGGGCGAAGGTGAAGCCGCGTTGCCCGCGAAGGCCGGGCTCAACGCCTACACCTGGAACCTGCGCGCGGGTGACGACGGCGGCGGACCGCGGCTCGTGCCCGGCGAATACCGCGTGCGCCTCGGCGTCGGCGCAGCAATCTCGGAAGCGACGCTCGTCGTGCGCGACCATCCGGGCAGCGCCGCGACGGCCGCCGACCACGCTGCGCGCTTCGCGTTCGGGCGCGAGATCCAGCAGGCGCAGAAGCGCGTGCGGGAGACCGTGCAGTCGATCGCGACGCTGCGCGAAGCGATCGCGAAGCGCGCGGGCGACGCGCGCACGAAGGCGTGGCTCGCCGCGCTCGCCGCGGCCGAAAGTGGCCTCGTCGAACCGGAGTCGGACGCCTACCTCGATTCCGTCGCGGAGCCCGTGCAGGTGCGGAGCCGGCTGGGCACGCTCGCCTGGGTCGCCGAAGGGCGCAACGCGGCGCCGGGCAGGCAGGAGCGCGACGTGCTCGCTTCGCTCGTCGCCACGCTGGACGCCCGGGCCGCCGACGTCGAGCGCATCCGGCGGGAGCTCGAAGCCGCGCCTTGATCGCGCCGCGCGCGCCCGCATGATGGTCGTCCCCCCACGGAACGGACGCGCGAACATGAAGCTCTACTACTCGCCCGGTGCCTGCTCGATGTCGCCGAACATCGTCTCGCGAGAGCTCGGCATCCCGCTGGACCTGGTGAAGGTCGACCTCAAGGCGAAGAAGTACGGTGACGACCAGGACTACCGCAAGGTCAACCCCCGCGGCTACGTGCCCGCGCTCGAGCTCGACGACGGCCGCGTGCTCACGGAAGGCCCGGCGATCGTGCAGTACCTCGCGGACCTGAAGCCGGAAATGCAGCTCGCGCCGGCCGCCGGTACGTTCGAGCGCTACCGCCTGATGGAAAAGCTGAACTTCGTGACGTCCGAGCTGCACAAGACGATCGGCGGGCTGTTCAACGCCGCGATGCCGGCCGAGTGGCAGCAGGTGCAGCGCGACCGGATCCAGGAACGGCTCGGCCAGCTGCAGGCCGAGCTCGGCGACGGGCAGTTCCTGATGGGCGAGCGCTTCACGGTGGTCGACGCCTACGCCTACACGGTCCTCAACTGGCTCAGGTACTTCAAGATCGGCCTGGACGCATTCCCGAAGCTCGCGGCCTACGTCGGGCGTGTCGTCGCGCGCGAGAGCGTGAAGGCGGCGATGTCTGCGGAGCAGTCTGGGAAGTAGTCGTAACGGATTGATCCAGCGCGTAAAGCGAGGCCCCTCGCTGCGCTCGGGGCGGGCGGAAAACGTTCACGTTTTCCGCCCGTTCTCCGAGTATCATCGCCGGGATGAACCGCCACGACTTCCACCCCGCGGTCGCCGCGTGGTTCGCGAAGGCCTTTCCCGCGGCGACGCCGGCGCAGCTCGACGCGTGGCCGGCGATCCAGACCGGCCGCCATGCGCTCATCGCGGCACCCACCGGCTCGGGCAAGACGCTCGCCGCGTTCCTCGCGGCGATCGACGAGCTCGTGCGGCTCGGCGTGGCCGGGACGCTGACCGACGAAGTCGCCGTCGTCTACGTGTCGCCGCTGAAGGCGCTGTCGAACGACATCCGCATCAACCTCGAGCAGCCGCTCGCCGGCATCCGCGAGGAGCTGGCGGCGATGGGTGCGCCCGACGTCGAGGTGCGCGCGATGGTGCGCACGGGCGA
Organism: uncultured Pseudomonadota bacterium; assembly: GCA_937996755.1. GTDB lineage: Bacteria > Pseudomonadota > Gammaproteobacteria > Xanthomonadales > Ahniellaceae > CALKUS01. The sequence goes on from CALKUS010000231.1 coordinate 12,375, forward strand.
TACGCCGCAGGGCGAGCGCACGCAGATGCGCAAGCGCCCGCCGCACATCCTCGTCACCACGCCCGAATCGCTGTACGTGTTGCTCGGCTCCGAGTCCGGGCGCGCGATGCTCGCGAGCACGCGCAGCGTGATCGTCGACGAAATCCATGCGCTCGCGCCGAACAAGCGCGGCTCGCATCTGTCGCTCAGCCTGGAGCGCCTCGAGGCGCTGTGCGAGCGGCGACTCGTCCGCATCGGCCTGTCGGCCACGCAGCGGCCGATCGACGAGGTCGCGCGCTTCCTCGTCGGTGCCCGGGCGATCGCGCCGGACGGCACGCCCGACTGCGCGATCGTCGACCGCAGTTACTCGCGTGAGCGCGACCTCGCGCTCGAGCTGCCGCCCGTGCCGCTCGAGCCCGTCATGTCGGGCGAAACCTGGCAGCTCGTCTACGACCGCCTCGCCGAGCTCGTGAACGGGCACCGTACGACGCTCGTGTTCGTGAATACGCGGCGCATGACCGAGCGCGTGTCGCGCCATCTCAGCGAGCGGCTCGGCCGCGACGTGGTGGCCGCGCATCACGGCAGCCTCTCGAAGGAGCATCGCCTCGACGCCGAGCAGCGCCTGAAGCGCGGCCAGCTCAAGGTGCTGGTCGCCACGGCATCGCTCGAGCTCGGCATCGACATCGGCGACGTCGACCTCGTGTGCCAGCTCGGCTCGCCGCGCGCGATCGCGGCGTTCCTGCAGCGTGTCGGGCGTTCCGGCCACGCCGTGGGCGCGACGCCGAAGGGCAGGCTGTTCCCGCAATCGCGCGACGACCTGGTCGAATGCGCGGCGCTGCTCGATGCCGTGCGGCGCGGCGAGCTCGACACCATCGTCGTGCCGCGCAACGCGCGCGACGTGCTCGCGCAGCAGATCTCCGCCGACGTCGCCAACCGCGACTGGCTGGAGGACGAGCTGTTCGCAACGTTGCGCAATGCGTGGCCGTACGCGACGCTGGAGCGCGCCGAGTTCGATTCGCTCGTGCAGATGCTCGCGCAGGGCTTCACGACGCGACGCGGTCCGCGCGCGGCGCTCGTCCATCGCGACGCCGTGAACGGCGTGCTGCACGCGCGGCGCTCGACGCGACTCACGGCGCTCACGTCGGGTGGCGCGATCCCGGACACCGCCGACTACGACGTCGTGCTCGAGCCGGCCGGCCAGCGCATCGGCAGCATCAACGAGGATTTCGCGATCGAGAGCCTCGCGGGCGACGTCTTCCAGCTCGGCAACGCGTCGTACCGCGTGCTGCGCATCGAGGCCGGGCGCATGCGCGTCGAGGATGCGCAGGGCGCGCCGCCCAGCATCCCGTTCTGGCTCGGCGAAGCGCCGGGCCGCAGCAATGCGCTTTCGCAATCGGTCTCGCGGCTGCGCGGCAAGATCGACGCACGCGTCGGCGAGGATCCGGCCGCCGCCGTTGCATGGCTCGAGGACGAGGCCGGCATCGACCCGGAAGCGGCGCAACAGCTCGGCGACTATTTCGCGCGCACGCGTGCCGCGCTCGGTGCCGTGCCCACGCAGTCGCACCTCGTGATGGAGCGTTTCTTCGACGAGTCGGGCGGCACACAGCTCGTCATCCACACGCCGTACGGCAGCCGCATCAACCGCGCGTGGGGGCTCGCGCTGCGCAAACGCTTCTGCCGCAAGTTCAATTTCGAGCTGCAGGCCGCGGCGACCGAGGACGCGATCATCCTGTCGCTGTCGACCAGCCACAGCTTCCCGCTGATCGAGGTGTCGAAGTACCTGCACTCGTCGTCGGTGCGCGAGGTGCTCGTGCAGGCGATGCTCGACGCACCGATGTTCGGCCTGCGCTGGCGATGGAACGCGACGATCGCGCTCGCGCTGCCGCGCTTCCAGGGCGGCACGAAGGTCGCGCCGCAATTGCAGCGCATGCGCTCGGAGGACCTGCTCGCGACGGTGTTCCCGGACCAGGTCGCCTGCGCGGAGAACCTGGTCGGCGAGCGCCAGGTGCCGGACCATCCGCTCGTGAAGCAGACCATCGAGGACTGCCTGCACGAGGCGATGGACATCGAAGGGCTCGAGGCGTTGTTGCGCGGGCTGGAATCGGGTGCGATCGCGATCGACGCACGCGACCTGCCGGCGCCGTCGCCGCTCGCGGCCGAGGTGCTCGGCTCGCGGCCGTACACGTTCCTCGACGATGCGCCGCTCGAGGAGCGCCGCACGCAGGCCGTGCAGTCGCGCCGCTACGGCGATGCCGACGACATGGCGAGCTGGGGGCGCCTCGATCCCGAAGCGATCGCCTCGGTGCGCGAGGAAGCGTGGCCCGAGGCGCGCGACGCGGACGAGCTGCACGAAGCACTGACGCAGCTGGGATGCCTCACGCAGGCAGAGATCGACGCGAATCCCGCGTGGCCGGCGCTCATGGCGGCGCTGGCATCGCGCGGCCGAGCGACGCGCATGGCGTTGCCCATGCCGATCTGGGTCGCGACCGAGTGCCTGCCGATGTGGCGCGCCGTGCACGCGGAGCCGCCGGTCGCGCCCGACGTGCGCGTGCCCGACGAGTTCCTCGCCACCGCGTGGACGCGCGACGACGCGCTGCGCGAGATCGTGCGCGCAAGGATCGGCGGGCTCGGTCCCGTGCGTGTACCGGCGCTCGCTGCCGCAATCGGCGTCGCGCCCGGCGAGGTCGATGTCGCGCTGCTGCGGCTGGAGGCGGAAGGTTTCGCGATGCGCGGGTTCTATTCGAGCGACGGCGGCGGCGAAGAGTGGTGCGAGCGGCACCTGCTCGCGCGCATCCACCGATACACGATCGGGCGCCTGCGGCGCGAAATCGAGCCGGTGACAGGGCGCGACCTCATGCGCTTCCTCGGCAGATGGCAACGCCTCGACGGTCCGGATCGTGTTTCGGGGCCCGAAGCGCTCGTATCGGTGCTGGCGCAACTGGAGGGCTACGAAGCCCCGGCCTCCTCATGGGAAGGCTCGATCCTGCCCGCGCGCGTCGAAGGCTACGAGCCGGCGTGGCTCGACGACCTCTGCCTCGCGGGACGCGTGGCCTGGACGCGGTTGCGCCCGCGCGCGCCGAACGTCGAGCGCGAACGCCATGCGTCGCCCGTGCGCGCGACGCCCATCGTGCTGCTGCCGCGTCGCGCCGTGCCGGTGTGGGCGCGCTTCGGCCAGGCGGCCGACGAGGACGTCGTGCTTTCGTCGCGTGCGCAGGCCGTGTACGACGCGCTCGCGCAGCACGGCGCTTCGTTCTTCGACGAGCTCGCGTCCGCCACCCGGCTGCTGCGCACCGAGCTCGAGGACGCGCTCGGCGAGCTCGTCGCGCACGGGCTCGTGAATTCCGACGCGTTTACCGGCCTGCGCGCGTTGCTGGCGCCCGCCGGCAAGCGCGGCGCTTCGGGACGCCGCGCGCGTGCGTGTGCACTCATGGGCATCGAGGATGCGGGTCGCTGGTCGCGCGTGCGCCGCGCGCCGCCCGATCCTTCCGGTGAAGGCGAAGCGGTCGAGCACGTGGCACGCACGCTGCTGCGCCGGTACGGCGTCGTCTGCTGGCGCCTGCTGGCGCGCGAGGCGCACTGGCTGCCGCGCTGGCGCGACCTGCTGCGCGTGTTCCAGCGGCTCGAGGCGCGCGGCGAGATTCGCGGCGGACGTTTCGTCGCGGGCCTGTCCGGCGAGCAGTTCGCGCTACCGGAGGCGCTCGCGTTGTTGCGCAAGGTGCGCAACGAAAAGCATGGCGGCAACATCGTCTGCGTGAGCGGCGCCGATCCGCTGAACCTCGCGGGCTTCGTGGTCGCAGCAGAAAAGCTGCCCGCGCTCGCGAGCGCGCGCATCGCCTATCGCGACGGCCTGCCCGTCGCGACCCTGGTCGGCGAGGAAATCACCTGGCTCGAAAAGCTCGAGCCGACGGAGGCGTGGCGCGTGCAGCAGGCGCTCGCAGGCCGGTCGATACCCGCTTCGGCAGTGCCGCCGGTCGAGGCGATCGTCGGACTGCATCGCTCGCGTCATCACTGATGCGGCGAGGCCAGGGCGGGCAACCGTGCTGCCCGCCCGGCAAGGCCCGCCTCAGTCGATGCTCGCGCCCTTGTGGATGTGCGTCAGCTTGTTCTGCTGCGCGGCCAGCTCGCGGTCGCGCTCGCTGAGGCACACCACGCGCGGGCGGTGCGATCCGACCTGGTGTTCCTTGCGGCAGATGACGTCGTCTTCCTCTTCGCCGTTCAGGATGCCCACCACGCGCTGGTGCGCGTTGAACACGGCGAGGCGCCCGCGCTCGTCGAGCTGGGCGAACGTCCTGCCGTGGTCGAGCTTCGCGGCGATCACGGCTTCCTGTTCGTCGATCATCGCGCGATCGCGGCGATCGAGCTTCGCGTACTGCCCCGACGCGACGTCACGCCGTATTTCGGCGTGGAACGCGAGGAACTGCGCGGTATCCATGTTCCCGATGCGTGGCGCGTTCGCGACGCGCGCGGGCGACTCGGCTGTTTCATTGGCGAACGCGGGCGCCGCGGCGAGCAGGGCGGCGCACAGTACGAGCGGCAAACGCATGGCGAGCCTCCTTCGCGTGTGCGCCTACCATCCTCCGAAAGACGTCGTACAGCAACTCCCGTATTCGCTTGCCACGAGTGCGACGATCCTCTCGCCTCGATTACCAGAAGACCTGGCCCGGGCCCAGGACGGTCTGCACGTGCCCGCCGACCCAGACGGCACCATCGAGCTCGATCCGGATCAGCAACGTGGCGTCGCGACCGATCTCGCGGCCCTGGCTCACGCGATAGCCGCGCGCGAGCGGCCCACCGGGCTCGCGGTGCGCGATATACGCGGCCAGCAAGCCGTTCGCCGCGCCGGACGCGGGGTCCTCGATGATGCCGACGCCGCTCGGGAACGCGCGGACGACGACGTCGTATTCGCTGCCGCGTGGCGCGCGCGCGAATGCACACAGCCCCAGGCTGCCGCTCGCGCGCGCGAGCATCGCGATCGCGGTGTGGTCCGGCTGCCACGCGCGCAGTGCCGCTTCACTCGCGAGCTCCGCCAGCCACCAGCGGCGTCCGCCTTCCACGAATGCCGGCGGCAGGCGGCCGAGCGGCACGCCGTCGAGCACGGCCCAGAGCGCGAAGTCGTCCAGCCCTTCGCGCAGGACCTTTGCGCGCGGCGCTTCCACGAACAGCAGCCGGCCTCGCGCATCGTGCTCGACGCGGACGGGCAGGTTGCCCGCGCCGCATTCCTGCACGAGCACGCCGTCGCGCGGCGCGGCGACGCCGAGCTCGATGACCGCATGGGCCGTGCCCACCGTCGGATGCCCCGCGAACGGGATCTCGCGCGATGGCGTGAAGATTCGTGCGCGGTAACTCGCCTGCGGCGTCGAAGGCGGCAGCACGAAGGTCGTTTCCACGAGGTTCACCCACGCGGCGAACGCCTGCATGCGTTCGCCGCTCCACTCGTGCGCGTCGAGCACCACGCCGAGCGGATTGCCGCCGCCGGCCTTCTCGGTGAACACGTCGAGCTGCAGGAAGCGGGGGTTGGGCATCGCTGCGCGCCGCAGGAAGGGGCGCGCATTCTAATGCGTCGCTGCGGGCTTCGGTTCGTCGACCTGCGCTGGTCGGTGGCACGTTCGCGCCCGCAGCCAAGGCCGCGCGGCGCATCGTGCGCTCCCGGAGCGGGAGCGCACGATGGCGCCGATGCGCGTCAGCGCAGCAGCGAGGACTTCAGCGCCTTGACCGACTTCGCGATCCCGTCGAGCGACATCGCCTGCGTGCTGCCCGGCAGGAAGCGTTCGACGGCGGCGGTCGCGGCGATCGGTAGCAGGAAGCGACGCGCGGACCAGCCGGCCGCGAGCACGGCGGCGCCGGCCGCGACCGCGAGGAGCGGATGTTCCTTCGCGTACTGCTTCGCGACGGACAGGCCGTCGTTCGCGCGCGCGGCGACGTCCTGCACGGGTTTCGGGACGATCTGCGTCGAGGTACGGGAGCGGGAGCGGGTCTTCTTCAGTCGGGGTGCGGCCATGTCGGAATCTCCGGTTGGTATCGGCGGATCCGACCTCATACAAGCCCCGTGCCGTCGCGTCCGCCGCGCCGCGGCCCGGTCGCGGCCTGCGCGCCGGGCAGCATGCGCGGTGCATGCGGCAAACTGCGCCATCCAACCGGGAGGAAACCATGCACGTCAGCCACGACGCCGCGCGCAAGCGCTTCGAGGTCATCGTCGACGACCAGGTCTGCGAGCTGGATTATCGCGACGACGGCCGGACGATGACGATCACCCACACCGGCGTACCGCCCGCGGTCGGCGGACGCGGCATCGCGGGCGCGCTCGTGCAGGCGGCGTTCGACTGGGCGCGCGGCGCGAAGCGGAAGGTGGTGCCGGCGTGCAGCTATGCCGCGCAGTGGGCGCGCAAGCACCCGGAGTATTCGGATCTCGTCGATTAGCGCGACGTGGCCGCGGCGCTCGAGGATCCGCAGAGCTTCGCCGTGCGCTCGGCATCGCCGCGCAGCGATTGACTCACGTAGTACTGCAGCAGCGAATTCGCGTAGTCGCGGTCGGCCGCCGGCACGAGGTCGCCGACGCCCGACAGCCAGCCGTCGACGCATTGCGACGCCGGCGCGTCGCTCGCGCCGCACGCGAGCAGCGCGCCGAACGACTTGCGGTAGCGATCGAATCCGTCGCGATGCATCGGCGCACCGTGGCCCGGAACGAGCAGGTCGAATGGTTCGTCGGCCAGCACGTCGAGCGACTTCTGCCAGCCGGACGGGCACGCGGTGTCGAGGAACGGCGCGGGCAGCGTCACGAGGTCGCCCGCGACCAGCACGCGCGTGCTGCGGTCGTACAGCCACACGTCGCCAGCGGTCGCGGCGGGCCCGGCGACGTGGAAGTCGATCCTGCGCCCGCCGATCGTCTCGCGCCGGTCGCCCGTGACGAGGCGGTCGGGCAGGAGCTTTTCGCCGGCGTCGATGCGCGCGATCTCCTCGCGATAGCCGGCGCTCGCGGGCGCATCCGGCGCCTTCGCGATCTCGCCTTCGAGCTGCCCGCGGTAGTGCGCGAGGAAGCCGCTCATCGCGCCGTTGATCGCGTCGCTCGCGTAGACGTGCGCGCCCGGGAACGCCGCACGCAGCAGCGGGTTGCCCGAGACGTGGTCGAGGTGCCAGTGCGTGTTGACGATCGCGACGATCGGCTCGTCGTCTTCCTTCGCGAAGTCGACCAGCTTCTGCGCATGCGTCGCGCGGCGGCCGGTATCGACGACCACGTAGCCGTCGCGCGTCGCGATCAGCACGCTGTTGCCGTCGGGCTGCTGTCCCGCTTCGGCGTGGCCGGGCACCAGCGTCACGCCGTCGGCGATCGCGACCGTGCTCGCGGCCGGCAGCGCGCAGGGCAGGGCGAGCAGCGTCGCGGCGGCGAGTGGGCGGAGCGCGCGAAGGTCCATGGGTCTCGTTCCCGGCAGCGAGGTGGCGCTCATCGTGACATCGCCGAGGCGCGAATATCGCACCCGGTGTTGCCGAAGCTCGTCGTTCGCGCAGCGACGCGAAGGCCGGCGCCGCTATCATCGACGTGCTCCCGCTCGAGGTGGTCCATGCGCATCGCATTCATGCTCCCGGCGCTCGCGCTGGTGTTTGCCGCCGCGGCTTCCGCCGCCGTCGATCCTTTGGCGTTCCAGGACCTGCAGTGGCGCCACATCGGCCCGTTCCGCGGCGGACGCGTACTCACCGTCGCTGGCGATCCACGCGACGCACTGCATTTCTGGTTCGGCGCCGTGAACGGCGGCGTCTGGGAGACGCGCGACGCCATCCGCCGCGGCGGCGTGCAGGTGGTCGACCGCCAGGGCAAGCCGGCGAACCGCCCCGAGCGCAGGAGCGAGATCGACGCCGACGCCGTCGACCTGGGCCCCTTCAGCCACTACATGCAGAAGGAGATCCACGAGCAGCCGCGCGCGGTCTCCGACACGCTCGAGGCCGTGATCGACGGCGGCGTGAACGAGGAGGGCGTCCGGCTCGTCGATCAACTGCTGACGCAGGAATTCACCACGTTTGACGGCACCTACTACCAGGTCACGGACGCGCCGTTCCGCCCCGCCCCGGTGCAGCGCCCTCGCCCGCCGCTCACGCTGGGCGCCCACGGCCCGCGCATGCTCAAGTTCGCCGCGCGCTACGCAGACCGCTGGAACTCGCACGGTAAGGCTGAGGAGATCCGCGAGCGCAACCAGTTCGCCGACGCGATCCGCACCAAAGTCTATCGTTCGTTTCAAAAGACGCCGTCGCCCGCGGAACGCTCCGCGGGAGAACGCGAACTCCGACAAAAGTTGTCTGAATTTCAGTACGCAGGACAACCGCTTCCGGAACAGCTGTCCTTGAACCGCGACAAGCCGGTCATCGATTACTTTCGCCAATTCCCCGGACTGGATGCGGGCG
>CALKUS010000232.1 GCA_937996755.1 uncultured Pseudomonadota bacterium
GTCCGGAGGAGGGGCGGGCCAGCGCCCCTCCTCCGGTCGCCGGCAGGCGAAACTGTCCAGAGCGAGAGCTCAAGGCAGGCGCAAGCGTGCTCCGACTCGGCAGGCGAAACTGTCCAGAGCGGCAGCTCGGAAAATGCGCCAGGTGCGCAAGAGCGCCCCACCCTCGACAGGCGAAACTGTCCAGCGCCATAGGCGCGCAGCGCTCACTCGAAGCCGCTGGAGAACAGCGGATCCACCGCTCCCTGCGCTCCTCGGCACGTCGCGCTCGCTGCTTCCAGCAGCACGTCGTCGATGCGCACGCCGTCGCCGACCACGCCGGTGTCGCTCGTCACGCGGAAGCGCACCTGCGCCTGCGCCGCGCCCGCGAGCTGCGGCAGGTCGAGCTCGACGCGCGTCTTCGGCAGCGCGCCGGAGCACTGCCACACTTGCGTCCACGCCGCGGCCGGGCCCGTGCGGACTTCCACGCGGCCGAAGTCGAACGTGGCTTCGGTCGCGCAGGCGACATCGAACGACAACCGCGCCTGGTCCCAGCCGGAAAGGTCGATCGCGGGCGAGACGAGGCTGGTGTCGATGTTGTTCGCGTAGTTGCCGGAAACGCTCTCGGTCCAGTGACTGGTCGCGAACGCGCCGATCGCCGGAGCGACGCCCCAGGTGTTCGTGCCGCTCGTGACCTGCGTGGTCCAGCCGGCGAGCCCGGACTGCGCGTCCTGCGTCGCGCGCGGGCACAGCGCGTACAGCGTGACGTCGCGCGTCGTCGTCGCGCCCGCCGCCACGGCGAGGCCGGGCACGGTCGCGCGCTCGTAGTGCGATGCGCTCACGTCGAGCGCATAGGCGCCGGGCGGCAGGCGATGCCGGTACGCGCCGCTCGAATCGGACAGCGCGGTGTACGCGTTCGCGCGCACGGTCGCGACGAGCGGCGCGCCGGCCGGCGTGCGCACACTGCCCGCGAGCGTGCCGTTCGTGGCCGGGTCGACCACGTGCACGAACACGGCCGACACCGGGCCGTCGCTGCCGGACGCGTCGCGCGCCTGCAGGTACGCCACGTGGCGGCCGACCGCGAGCCCGGTCGTGGCGATGTCGCCCGACACCGCTTCGGTGCTCGCGTCGAACGCGCCATCCGATGCGGCGAGCGTTTGCGACGGGCTGGCCGGCAGCCAGGGCAGCGCATCGACGACCGCGCGCACGGCCGCGATCGCCTGCGTGGGCTCGACGCCGTTCGACTGGTTGTAGCGCGTGTCGTCGGCGACCGCGGCGACGCGCACGACGTCGCCCGGGAATGCGAGCGGCGGCGAGGCGATCGCGTCGCGCACGTCCGGGCCCGCCGGCAGCAGATACGGGGCGCGCACGACGCGCGCCGCGTACAGCAGCGTACCGAGGTTGTCGGGCGAGATCGAAGCCTCGAACGACGCGCACGACGGGCTGAAGCCGGAGCCGCCCAGCTCGATGGCGTACGACGCGACGCCGAGCTCGCCGTACGAGTTGTCGGCGGTGCTGCCGGACGCGGGGTAGAGCCCGTTGATCTGCACGGGCTCGTAGCCGTCGAACCACGCGAGCCGGCGCCCGAGCCGCGCGAGCTGCGCGTCGTTCGGCGCGACGGTCGTCTCGTCGATGCCGTACGGCCACAACACCTGCGCCGCGTTGTTGTGCACGTCGATGTAGATGCCCTGGGTGTCGGCGGGCGCGGCATCGGTGAGCGCGGGCCCGCGGCGATCGGGGAACAGCAGGCGCTGGTAGGCGTCGATCGCGACCGTCTCCGGCTCCGAGCCGGGCGTCGGCCCGCGGAACGTCTCGTTGCACGGGCTGGTGCTCGCGCCGAGGCCGCCCCACTGCCAGGCGAAGTTGCGATTGAGGTCGATGCCGCGCGTGTTCGAGTTCGCGCAGAAATTGTTGTTCGTGTTCTTGCGCCACGACAGACCGGTTTCCGCGCGCTTGCGCGCATCCGGGTTGGCCAGCACCATCATGTGCACTTCGTGGTGGTCCACGATCCACGTCGCGTCGGGATCGACGCCGTAACCGAGCAGCAGCTTCTCGACGAAGCGCAGCCCGAGCTCCGCGGTCGGCAGCTCGCGCGGATGGATGCCGGTGGTCACGAACAGCGCGGGCTTCGGCCCGGGAATCGCGGCATTCGTGATGCGCGCGACGCGCAGGTCCTCGCCGGCCGCCGCGGATTGCGTGCGCTCCCAGGAATCGCCCGCGTCGACCAGCGTGAGCAGGTTCGGGAATTGTGCGGCGAGCGCATCGAGGCGCGCGTTCGTCTCGGCCACCGTGCGGTAGCACGAGAACCCCGGGATGCCGTCGTCGGGCCGGGGCGTCCAGGCGCGGAACGCGGCAGTGGCTTCGGCGTCGACCTCGAACGCCAGCCGGCGCGCGGCGAGCGCGGCGCGCAGCTCGTCGTCGGCCTCCACCGTCACGATGCCCTTGGCGCGGTTCACGCCGAGGTGCGTGCGCTGCGTTGCGAGCCACGCGATCTCCGCGCGGTCGCGCGTGTGCACGCGCACGATGTCCGGTTCACCGGCGGCCGTGGCCGCGGCGACGACCAGCAACGCGGTTGCGGCGAGCAACTGCTTCATTTCATTCGAACCCGTTCTGGAACAGCGGATCCGCCGGTCCCTGCGTCGCGCGACAGGTCGCACCGCCCGCTTCCAGCAACACGTCGTCGATGCGCACGCCGTCGCGTACCTGGCTGGTGTCGCTCGTCACGCGGAACCGCACCTGCGCCTGCGCGGCGCCGGCGAGCTGCGCCAGCTCGAGCTCGACGTGCGTCTTCGCAAGGCTGCCGGTGCACTGCCACACCTGCGTCCACGCGGCGGCCGGGCCCGTGCGCACTTCCACGCGGCCGAAGTCGTAGGTCGCCTCGGTCTCGCACGACACGTCGAACGACAGGCGCGGGGCGTCGTAACCGGCCAGGTCGAGCGCGGGCGAAACGAGGCTCGTGTCGATGCCGTTGCCGTAGTTGCCGACGACGCTCTCGGTCCAGTGGCTGGTGGCGAACGCGCCGCTCGCGGGCGCGACGCCCCAGGTGTTCGCGCCGGCGGTCACCTGCGTGGTCCAGCCGGCGAGCCCGGACTGCGCGTCCTGCGTCGCGCGCGCGCAGAGCGCGAACAGCGAAACGTCCTGCGTGGTCGTGCTGCCCGGCGCCACGACGACACCCGCGAGCACCTGCGTTTCGTGGTGCGGCGCCGACACGGTGAGCGTGTGGCTGCCCTGCACGAGGCGATGCAGGTAGTTGCCGTTCGTGCCCGCGTGCACGGTGTAGCTGTCCGCGCGCACGTCGGCCGCGAGCGGCGCGCCCGTGCGGTTGCGGACCGTGCCGGAGAGCTGGCCGGCGGTCGCGGGATCGAGCACGTCGACGAACGCCGCGGTCACCGGGCCGTCGTTTCCGGACGCATCGCGCGCCGTCACGTACGCGAGGTGGCGCCCCGGCGCGAGCCCGGTCGTGGCGATCGTGCCGGTGAGCTCCTCGCGCGTCGCGTCGAACGCGCCGTCCGCGGCGGCGAGCGCCTGCGACGGCGAGCCGGCCAGCCACGGCAGCGCGTCGACGAACGCCTTCGCGGAAGCGATCGGCTGCGTCGCTTCCGTGCCGTTCGACTGATTGAAGCGCGTGTCGTCCGCGGTCGCCGCGATCTGCACCGGGTCGCCCGCGAACACCACGGGCGGCGACGCGCTCGCGGCGAGCACGTCGGGGCCGGCCGGCAGCAGGTACGGCGCGCGCACGACGCGCGCCGCGTACAGCAGCGCGTCGACGTTCTGCTGCGCGATCGACGATTCGAACACGCTGCAATCGACGTTGAAGCCCGCGCCGCCCAGCTCGATCGTGTAGGCCGCGACGCCGAGGTTGCCGTACGCGTTGTCGTCGGTCGCGCCGGCCGCGGCGTAGAGCTGGTTCGACTGCATCGGCTCGTAGCCGTTGAACCAGGCGAGGCGGCGGCCGAGCGTCTGCAGCGCCGTGTTGTTCGGCGCGACGCTCACGTCGTCGAAGCCGTACGGCCACAGCACCTCGGCCGCGTTGTTGTGGACGTCGATGTAGATGCCGTCGGCATCGGCCGGCGCGGCGTCGCCGAGGTTCGGGCCGCGGCGGTCGGGGAACAGCAGGCGCTGGTACGCATCGATCGCGAACGACTCGGGCTCCGACAGCGCCGACGGCCCGCGGAACGTCTCGTTGCACGGCGTCGCGCTCGCGCCCTGGCCGCCCCACTGGAACACCATGTTGCGGTTCAGGTCGATGCCGCGCGTGTTCGAGTTCGCGCAGAAGTTGTTGTTCGTGTTCTTGCGCCACGACAGGCCGGTCTCGGCCTTCTTGCGGCCGTCGGGGTTCGTGACCACGAGGACGTGCACCTCGTTGCGGTCGACGATCCACGTGACGTCGGGATCGGTGCCGTAGCCGGCGAGCAGCCGCTCGACGAAACGCAGCGCGGTCTCGGCCGTCGGCAGCTCGCGCGGATGGATGGACGCCGTCACGAACAGCTTCGGCTTCGTGCCCGCGATCGCCGAATTCGTGATGCGTGCGATGCGCAGGTCCTCGCCTGCGGCGGCGGACTGCGTGCGCTCCCACGAGTCGCCCGCGTCGACGAGCGTCAGCAGCGCGGGGTACTGCGTTGCGAGCGCGTCGAGGCGCGACTTCGTCTCCGCCACCGTGCGGTAGCACGCGAAACCCGGGATGCCGGCCTTCGCCGCGAGGAAGGGCGCGTTGAAGTCGGCCGTCGCGATCGCGTCGAGCTCGAAGCGCAGGCCGCGCGCGGCAAGCGCAGCGCGCGCCTTCGCGTCGGTGTCGAACGCCACCGTGCCCGACTTGCGGTCGACCATGAGGTGGCCGTGCTCGTCGGCCAGCGACTGGATCACGGCGCGATCGCGCGTGTGCACGCGGACGACCTGCGGCAAGTCGTCCGCGACCGGCGCAGCGGCCGCGACCGTGGCCCAGCACCCGGCGAGCGCCAGGAGCCGGCGTAGCGAGTTCCGCATGACCATCCCCCGATGGGCGAAGCGCGCGAGTCTGCCACAGGAGGCGTCGGGCGCGCGTCGGACCCGGGCATGGTTGCTGCGTTGCGGCTTGGCATTCGCCGCGAACCGCCTAGACTGCGCCGCACAAAGCCCCGGCCGCACGCGGTACGGGGTGTCGCCGTAGGGGAGGGGAAGGCCCGGTGTGCCGGAGACGGCGCGCGGGCCTTCGTTTTTTCACGGGCCTGTGGCAGCGTCGCCCGATGGCCTCCGGCGCGCTCGCGCGATTCATCGACTCCTCGCTCGCGCAGCTCGACGCCGCCGTCGCGAACGCCGGCTGCGCGGCAGCGCGCGGCGCGGCACGCGACGCGCTGTTCCGCCTCGCGCAGGCGAGCGACTTCGCGCTCGATCTCCTGCTGGCCGATCCCGCGATCGCGGCCGATCCGCTGGCGTTCGCGAACGCGGCGCCCGCGCCGGTGCCGGTGTTCGGCGAGGACGAAGCCGATGCCATGCGCGACCTGCGCGCGCACCGCCGGCGCGAATCGCTGCGCATCGTGATGCGCGATGTCCTGGGCATCGATACGGTCGAGGACACGCTGCGATCGACCTCGTCGCTCGCCGACGCGTGCATCGAATCCGCGCTCGAGTGGCTGACTCCGCGCTTCGAGGCGCGCTTCGGCGTGCCGCGCAACGCAGGCAACGAGCGCCAGCGGCTGGTCGTGATGGCGCTCGGCAAGCTGGGCGGCGGCGAGCTGAACTTCTCCTCCGACGTCGACCTGGTGTTCGCGTTCCCGGAAGCCGGCCAATGCGACGGACCGCGCGCGCTCGCGAACGAGGACTTCTTCGCGCGGCTCGGCCAGCGGCTGATCCAGTGGCTGGGCGACGTGACGGCGGACGGCTTCGCGTATCGCGTCGACATGCGCCTGCGCCCGTTCGGCGCGGCCGGCCGGCTCGCGTTGTCGTTCGTCGCGATGGAGCAGTACTACCAGCGCGAAGGCCGCGACTGGGAGCGCTACGCGTGGATCAAGGCGCGGCCGGTGGCGGGCGACGTCGCGGCGGGCGCGCGGCTGCTCGACGCGCTGCGTCCGTTCGTGTTCCGGCGCTACCTCGACTTCACCGCCATCGACGGCCTGCGCGAGATGAAGCGGCTGATCGACGCCGAAGTGGCGCGCCAGGACCTCGCGCAGAACCTGAAGCTCGGCCCGGGCGGCATCCGCGAGATCGAGTTCATGGTGCAGCTCGTGCAGCTCGTGCGCGGCGGCCGCGAGCCCGCGTTGCGCACGGCAAGCCTGCTCGCGGCGCTCGCCGCCGCGACGAGCGCCGGCCACTTCGACGCGGCCGCGTCGAAGGCGATGCGCGACGCGTACGTGTTCCTGCGCCGGCTCGAGAACCGCGTGCAGATGCTGCGCGACGAGCAGGCGCACGCGCTGCCGGTCGACGCGCTCGCGCGCGAGCGCATCGCCGTGGCGCTCGGGTTCGCGGACGTCGCGGCGCTGGACGATGCATTGTCCGCGCACCGCACGCGCGTGGCCGACGCGTTCGGCGCCACGCTCGAGCCGCACCGGGACGCGCCGCGCGCCGCGAGCGATGGCGATGCGCTGCGGCTGTGGGCGGCCGCGGCATCCGGCGCCGCGCCACCCGGATCGCCGTTCGCCGAGGACGCGTTCGGCGAGCTCGCCTCGTTCGCGCGCGGCGCCGCCGTTCGTGCGCTGGACGCACGCGCCCGCGCGCGCCTCGAGCAACTGATGCCCGCGTTGCTCGAGTCGGCGCTGCACCAACCGGATGCCGATGCCGCGCTGGTGCGCCTCGTGCGGCTGCTACAGGCGATCGCCGGCCGCCCGAGTTACCTCGCGCTGCTCGACGAGCGGCCCGCGACGCGCGAGCGCCTGGCCGCGTTGTTCGCGCGCAGCGCGTGGCTCGCGGAGCGGGTGACGGCACACCCGCTGCTGCTCGACGACCTGCTGGACGCGCGTGCCGAGCGCGAGCTGCCGACCGACCTGGCGCTCGCGGCCGACGCCGGCGCACGGTTCGCCGCCGCGGGCGACGATCCCGAGCACCAGCTCGAGGCGCTGCACGAGTTCAAGCAGGCCGCGCTGTTGCGGCTCGCGCTGTCGTGGCTCGGCGGACGCTGCAGCGCCGACGCGCTCTCGCGCGCGCTCGCCACGGTCGCCGACCTCGTCGTTTCGCGCGTGCTCGCGCTCGCGCTCGACGACGCGCGCGCGCAGCACGGGCTGCCCGCCGGTCGTGAGGGCGGGTTCGCGGTGCTCGGCTACGGCAGCGCCGGCGGCGCCGAGCTCGGCTTCGGTTCCGACCTCGACCTCGTGTTCGTCTACGACGACGCGCTCGGCAGCGCGACGACCGACGGCACGCGCCCGGTCGAGGGCAGCCGCGCGTTCGCGCGCGCCGCCCAGCGCGTGGTGCACTGGCTCACCACGCCGACCCGCGCGGGCCGCCTCTACGACGTCGACATGCGCCTGCGCCCGGACGGTGCGAAGGGCCTGCTCGTTGCGAGCGTCTCCGCGTTCGCTGCGTACCAGGCGCAGCGCGCCTGGCTCTGGGAACACCAGGCGCTCGTGCGCATGCGCGTGATCGCCGGCGACGGCGCCGTGGCGACGGCCGTCGCGCAGGCGCGCAACGCGACGCTCGCGCGCGAGCGCGACCCGCTGGAGCTGCGGCGCGAGGTGGCGAAGATGCGCGAGCGCTGGCGCGCGGAGCTCGATCGCTCGACGGACGGCCGGCTCGACCTGAAGCAGGGCCGCGGCGGGCTCGTCGACATCGAGTTCCTCGTGCAGGCGCTCGTGCTGCGCGACGCCGCGCACGCGCCGGCGCTGCTCGCGACCACGCGCACCCGCGCGTTGCTCGAGGCGCTCGCCGCGTCCGGCGGCATCGCGCGCGAGGCCGCGGAATCGCTGGCGAACGCACACGAATGGTTGCTGGCACGCGCCGCCGATTGCGCGCTCGACCTGCGCCCGCGCATCGTCGCGTGCGACGCCGCGTGCGAGCGGCGCCGCGAGGAAGTCACGGCGATCGTGGCGCGGCTGGGCTTCGCCTGACGATCTTATCCCTCCCCTGCATTCGCGGGGGAGGGGAGACGTTGCTTCCCCCGAATCCGCCGCCGGACTTCGGCCGCGACGGCTTGCGTCTCGCGCAATGGCACAGGCCCCCATTCGGCGTCGAACGCGTCGAGCGCGCGCGCATGGCCGCCCGCGACGAGCGCCGCGTGGAATTGCGCGAGCTTGCCCGCGATCGGTTGCGCCGCATGCACGTACACGGGCTTGCCCGTCGCGCAGGCCTCCGACGCGAGGTTCACCGAGTCCGGCGTCACGACGATGCGCTGCGCATGCGCGAGGAACGCGAGGTAGGGATTCGGCCCATCCGCATCGCCCGTCCAGAGGCGCGCGGGCAGGCCGGCGAAGCCGCGGCGCAACGCGGCCACGGCGTCCGCACCCGTGCGGCGCGACGAGGTGACGAGGAACCCGCCGCCTTCGCGTGCGTGCAGCTCGCGCAGGCGCGCGACGAGCGAATCGACGTATGCGGCATCGATGCGCTGCGCGCGCGTCGTGCCGCCCACGAGCACGGCCCAGCGCGGTGTTGCGTCGATCGCGTGCTCCGGCGAGGCGAGCGCGGCCGCGGCGAGGCGCGCCGGCGCGATCGCGTTCAACGAGCCGAGCGTCGTCACCACGTTGTCGCCCGCCAGCCCGTCGTGGCGCGGCGCGACGACCACGTCCCAGCGGCGCGGATCGAGCCGCGGATCGAGCACCTGCACGGTCGGCACGCGACCGTGCAGGCGCGCCGTGGCCCATGCACCCAGGCGACCGCAGCCGATCGCGATCGCGGTTCCGTCCGGCAGCGCCGGCAGCCAGCGATCGCCGCCCGGCAACGCGCGCGGCGCGAACCAGCGCCAGGGCGCCGGCAGGGCGAGCGTGGGTTCGACGATCTCCAGCCCCATGGCGTCGGCCAGCGCGCGCGCCTGCGCGCGGTTGCCGGCGCGGCCGTCGGTCAGCACGAGGGCTCGCGAATCGCTCATCCCCGGATGATAGGCGCTTGACCCGGCCCGGTTCGCCCCCAAGATGGTCTTTCCGCCCGCCCCCGAGGAGCCTCGCCATGCGCCGTACCCTGCTCGCCGTTGCCCTTGCCGCCGCCACGTTCGCCGCGCCGTCCTTCGCGGCCGACAAGTACACGATCGACCCGAACCACACCCAGGTCCGCATCGGCTGGAGCCACTTCGGCTTCTCCGACATCGAAGCCACGTTCACGAACATCACGGGCGACGTGATGATCGACACGGCCGACTGGAGCAAGTCCTCGGTCAACGCGACGATCCCGATCAGCGGCCTCGTGACGGGCATCCCGAAGCTCGACGAGCACCTGCGCAGCCCCGATTTCTTCGACATGGCGAAGTTCGCCGACGCCACGTTCAGGAGCACGAAGGTCGAAAAGACCGGCGAGAACCAGCTCAAGGTCACGGGCGACCTGACCGTGCACGGCGTGACGAAGCCGGTCACGCTCGACGTGAAGGTCAACAAGCTCGGCCAGCACCCGATGACCAAGAAGGACGCCGCGGGCTTCAGCGCGAGCGGCACGCTCAAGCGCACCGAGTTCGGCGTCGGCCAGTACGCGCCGAACGTCAGCGACGACATCCGTCTCGAGATCACCACCGAAACCGCGAAGAGCTGAGGCTCGCGACGATGATCACGGTGCGGCGGTCGGTCGAGCGCGGCCCGACAAGAACGGACTGGCTCGACAGCCGTCACACGTTCTCGTTCGGGGGCTATCGCGACGATCGCTGGATGGGATTCGGACCCCTCAGAGTCATCAACGAAGACCGCGTCATCGCCGGCGCGGGTTTCCCGACGCACGGCCACGCGAACATGGAGATCGTGACCTGCGTGCTGTCGGGCGCGCTCGCGCACAAGGATTCGCTCGGGACGGGTTCCACGATCCGTCCCGGCGACGTGCAGCGGATGAGCGCGGGCAGCGGCATCCTGCACTCGGAGTTCAACGCGTCGCGCGAGGAGCCGGTGCACTTCCTGCAGATCTGGATCGAGCCGTCGCGCCGCTTCGGCGATCCCGAGTACGCGCAGAAGCATTTCCCCGATTCCGAGCGGCGCAATCGCCTGCGCCTGGTGCTGTCGCCCGATGGCGCCGACGGTTCCATCTCGATCCGCCAGGATGCGCGGCTGCACGCGGGCGTGCTCGACGCGGGCACGACGGTGTCGCTGCCGCTCGCGGCGGGTCGTCGCGCCTGGGTGCACGTGGCGCGCGGTCGCGCCGCGCTCGATGGCGTCGAGCTCGCGTCGGGCGACGGCGCCGCCGTCACCGATGCCACGGCGCTCTCCGTGCGCGCACACGACGAATCCGAGGTGCTGGTTTTCGATTTGCCCTAGAATCAGCGCGCTTTCACGACCAGACACCGCCATGGCCGAGCCCGCGCGCACCATCCTTGCCAATGCCGAGAACCGCTACACGGTGACGGCTGCCGACCTGCCGCTGTCCTGCCCGATGCCGGGCATGAGCCTCTGGAACTCGCATCCGCGCGTGTACCTGCCGATCGAGGCGAGCGGTTCCGCGAAGTGCCCATATTGCGGCGCGCTCTACACCCTCCGTTGACCGCACGCAATTTCGACGCGCATGAGCGCTCGTCGAAGGCAGTGCGGCAGCTCGGGTAACGCGTCGCGCGCAGCGCGACGATCGCTCCCCCTCTCCCCTCAGGGGAGAGGGCAAGGGGTGAGGGGTGGTCTCCACTGTGCGGAACCGTGCTTTTGAACGGACCACTGCGCCCCCTGACCGTCGTCCAGCTCGTCCCCGCCCTCCAGGGCGGCGGCGCCGAGCGCTCCACGCTCGAGATCGGCGCGGCGCTCGTGCGCGGCGGCCATCGCTCGATCGTGGTGTCGGCGGGTGGCCGGCTGGTCGCGGCGCTGGTCGCTGCCGGCAGCGAGCACGTCGCGATGGACCTCGCGCGCAAGACGCCGCTCGCGTTCCGCCACGTGATCACGCTGCGTCGCCTGCTGAAGCGCTGGCGGCCCGACGTCGTGCATGCGCGCTCGCGCCTGCCCGCGTGGGTCGGCGAGCTCGCGCTGCGCGGCTGGGGCGCGGGTCGACCGCATTTCGTGACGACCGTGCACGGGCTCAACTCGCCCGGCTGCTGGAGCGCCGTGATGACGCGCGGCGAGCGCGTGATCTGCGTGTCGGAAACCGTGCGCAACTACGTGCTGCGCCACTACCCGGATGTCCCGGAATCGCGCCTGACGGTGATCCCGCGCGGCATCGATGCCGAAGCGTTCCCGCGCGGGCATCGTCCGTCGGAGGAGTGGAACGCCGCGTTCGAGCGCGAGTTTCCGCAGCTCGCGGGCCGTCCCCTGTTGCTGCTCGTGGCGCGCGGCACGCGGCTGAAGGGCCACCACGACGCGCTGCGCGCGCTCGCGAAGCTGCGCACCACGCCGGCGCCGGCGCTGCTCATGCTCGGCACGCGCGAAGCGGGCCGCGAGGCGTATGTCGCGGAAGTGGAGGCGCTCGCGCGCGAGCTCGGCGTCGCCGGGCGCGTCGCGATCGCGGCGGCGCGCGGCGACGTGCGCGACTTCCATGCCCGCGCGGACGTCGTGCTGCAGGTCTCGAACAAGGCCGAGTCGTTCGGTCGCGTCGTGGTCGAGGCGCTCGCGATCGGCACGCCCGTCGTCGGCTACGCGCACGGCGGCGTCGGTGAGCTGCTCGGCGAGCTGTTCCCCGCGGGGCGCACGCAGCGCGGCGACATCGACGCGCTCGCCGCGCGGATCGATGCGGTGCTCGCGGAGCGTCCGGTCGTCGCGCCGTTCGCGGGCCATCGCCTCGCCGACATGGAAGCCGCGACGCTCGCGCTCTATCGCTCGGTGGTGGGCGGGTGAGCGCATTCGTCGCCGCCGCGCTTGCGATCCTGCTCGTGCTCCTGCCGATCGGGCGCAGCGCCGAGGTCGCGCTGCTGGCGGTCGCGCTCGCCGGCGTCGTCGTGGCGTGGCGCGCGCGCGGCGACGCACGTGCCTGGCGCGCCGCTGCGCCGGCGCTCGTGCTGTTCGCGGCGTACTGGTTGCCGGCGCTCGTGTCGGCATTCGACGCGCAGCCCGCCGGCAAGGCCTGGTCGACGGTCGCCGGCGCCGTGCGCTTCGCGCCGTTCGCGCTCGGCGCCGTGCTCGCGCTGCGCGGCGCGCCGTCGTGGCAACTGCGCCTGCAGCGCGCGAGCGCCGCGATCGTCGTGCTCTGGGCGCTCGATGCGCTCGTACAGGCGACGACCGGCTGGAGCTTCGGCGGGCACCTGCACGTGGATCGCGTGAGCGGCGTGTTCGGCGACGACAACCTGAAGCTCGGGCCGACGCTCGCGGTGCTGTCGCCGTTCGCGCTGCTCGTCGCGCGCCGCGATTTCGGCCGTCTCGCGCTGCTGTCCACCTGGCTGGCGGTCGCGGCCGCGGTGCTGCTCGCGGGCGCGCGCGCGGGCTGGCTCATGTTCGCGCTCGCCAGCGTCGCGATGGCATGGCGCGAAGCCGCGGACCTGCGCCGCTTCGCGCTGTGGTGCAGTGGCGGGTTCGCGATGCTCGCGCTGCTGGGCGCGCTCGCGTATTCGCAATCGGCGCTGTTCGCCGAGCGCGTCGACCGCACGCTCGCCGTCGCGCGCGGCGACGAAGCCGCGCTCGACTTCGCGCTAGCCGACCGCCTGCCGATCTGGCACGCGGCCGCCGGCATGGCGCGTGCGCATCCGGTGAACGGCGTCGGCGTGCGCGATTTCCGCTACGCGTACCGCGAGTTCGCCGGACCCGGCGATCGCTGGGTGCAGCCGGGCAGCGACACGGGCGCGTTGCATGCGCACCAGCTCGTGCTCGAGCTGCTGTCGGAAACCGGCGCGATCGGGCTGCTCGCGTGGCTCGCGGGTGCGCTCGTCGCCGTGCGTGCGTGGTTGCGCGCGGGCCGCGACGCCCGGGCGCTCGCCTGGCCGGCGTCCGTCGCGCTGCTGGTCATGACCTTCCCGCTCAACACGCACTTCGCGTTCTATTCCGCGTTCTGGGGCCTCGTATTCTGGTGGCTGCTCGCCACGTGGTGCGCCGCGCTGGCCAGCGGGGAGGAAACATGAGCCGCGAGCCCCTGTCGGTATTCGTCACCACGCTGGACAACGCGGCGACGCTCGAACGTTGCCTCGCGTCGGTCGCGTTCGCCGACGAGATCGTCGTGCTCGATTCCGGCAGCAGCGACGCGACGCACGAGATCGCCATGCGCCACGGCGCGCGCTGGTTCGTCGAGCCGTTCGCGGGTTACGGGCCGCAGAAGCTGTCGGCGATGCGCAAGACCACGCACCGCTGGGTGCTGCTGCTCGACGCCGACGAATGCGTTCCCGATGCCTGCCGCGCCGCGATCGAGCGCGCGCTCGAAGCGCCGGCGGTCGCGGGCTTCACGATCCCGCGCCGCGAACAGCTGTTCTGGCGCCTGCAGCACGAGCATGCGCGGCACAACCCCATGCTGCGCCTGTTCGACAGGGAGCGCGCGCGGTTCTCCACCGACCCGATCCACGCGGCGCCGGAGGTCGACGGACGCGTCGCCGCGATCCGCGAGCCGTTCCTGCACTTCGGCGAGCCCGACATCGCGACGAAGGTCGAGAAGATCAACCGCTATTCCAGCGGCATGGTCGGCGCGAAGCTCGAGAAGGGCCAGCGCTTCGCGCCGCTGCGGATGATCGTGCAGCCGCCGTGGCACTTCTTCCGCAGCTACGTCCTCAAGCGCAAGTTCCTCGCCGGCTGGGCCGGCTTCATCGGCTGCGCGATCGACGCGTTCTACGTGTTCCTGAAATACGCGAAGCTGCACGAATCACGGCAGGACCGCGATCACGAATAGATCTTCGGCGCCCCTTCGGGCCGGCGCTTGAACCGCCGGTGGATCCAGAGGTATTCCTCCGGCGCCTCCCGCACCATCGCCTCGATCAGCGCATTGATCCGCGCCGTATCCGCAACCGGATCCGATGACGGGAAATCGGCCAGCGGCTCGGTCACGCGCATCTCGTAGCCGCCGTCCTTCGTGCGGCGATGGAAGAAGCCGATCACGGCCGCGCCGCTCGCGCGCGCGAGCTGGTGCGTCGCGGTGATCGTCGATGCGGGTACGTCGAAGAACGGCGCGAACACCGTGTCCTTGCCGCGCATGTCCTGGTCGGGTGCGTACCAGAGGATGCCGCCGCCCTTGAGGTGCTTCAGGCAGGGCCGCAGCTCGTCGCGCGCGAACATCGCGGCGGCATAGCGCAGGCGGCCGCGCTTCACCGCCCATTCCATCACCGGGCTCTCGTGGCGGCGATACATGCCGGACAACGGGAGGCGCGCGCACATGAGCCGGCCGCAGAGCTCCAGCGTGTGGAAGTGGCCCGACACGAGCAGCACGCCGCGGCCGGATGCGAGCACGGCATCGACGTGCTCCGCGCCCGCGATCGTCGCGTGCCGCGGCAATGCGCCGAGCGGCCCCCACCACGCGCGCAGGAACTCCATGAGCCCGATGCCGAGCGAGCGGAAGTTCGCGCGCACCAGCCGCGCGCGCGCCGCGGCGTCGAGCGCCGGGAACGCGAGCGCGACGTTGCGCTCGGCGTAGCGCCGCCGGCGCCGCGCGATGACGTGCGCGAGTGCGCCCACCAGGCGGCCGATCGCGCGCAGCAGCGGCATCGGCGATTGCGCGAGCAGCCAGAGGCAGCCGATGCCGACCCAGGCCGGCCAGTGGCGCGGCGACAGCGGCGGGCGATCGGGGGCGAGGGCCATGGCGCGATGTTACGGGGCGCCGCATCGGATGGGGCATCCGATACCATCGTGCCGATGCTTTTCCGATTCCTCTACACGCTGACCATGTACCTGGTCACGCCGGTCATCGTGTACCGGCTGGCCGTGCGCGGCCTGCGTTACCGCGAGTACTACGCGCGCTGGCGCGAGCGCTTCGGCTGGTTCAAGGCGCCGGGTTTCCGCGACTCCATCTGGGTGCACGCGGTGTCGGTCGGCGAGGTGAACGCGGCGGAGCCGTTGATCGAGGCGCTGATGCGGCGCTACGCCGGCCATGCGTTCGTGATCACGACGGTGACGCCGACCGGCTCGGCACGCGTCAAGAAGCTGTTCGGCGACCGCGTGTTCCACGTCTACCTGCCGTACGACCTGCCGCGCTCGGTCGCGCGGTTCCTCGATCGCGTCAAGCCGAAGCTCGCGGTCGTGATGGAAACGGAGATCTGGCCGAACCTCTACATGATGACCTGCGCGCGGCGCATCCCGATCGTGGTCGCGAATGCGCGACTCTCGCAGCGCTCGTTGCGCGGCTACGGCCCCGTGCGGCCGCTCGCGCGTCGCGCGATCCGCTGCGCGAGCCACGTCGCCGCGCAATCGCACCAGGACGCGGAGCGCCTGCTCGCGCTCGGTGCCGATCCCGCGCGGCTGTCGATCGCCGGCAACGTGAAGTTCGACATGCCGGTGCCGCGCGGGCTCGACGAGTCGGCCGTCGTGCTGCGCGACTACTGGGGCGCCGAGCGCCCCGTGTGGATCGCGGCGAGCACGCACGAAGGCGAGGAAGTGCCCGTGATCGAGGCGCATGCGCGCGTGCTCAAGCGCTTCCCCGACGCGCTGCTGCTGCTCGCGCCACGCCATCCGGAGCGCTTCCGCCCGGCCGCCGCGGCGTGCCGCCAGTACGGGCTGCGCACGCTCACGCGCAGCGAGGAATCCGTCGCGCAGCGCGACACGCAGTGCTTCGTCGTCGACACGCTCGGCGAGCTGCTCACGTTCTACGCCGCGTGCGACGCCGCGTTCGTCGCGGGCAGCTTCGACCCGATCGGCGGCCACAACGTGCTCGAGCCCGCCGCGCTCGGCAAGCCCGTGCTCGTCGGCGCGCACACGTTCAATTTCGCCGAAGTCACCGAGAACCTGCTGCGCGACGGCGCCGCGATCCGCGTCGCCGACGGCGCCGACCTCGGCGAAGCGGTCGTGAAACTGTTCAACGACCCGCAGCGCCGCGCCGCGATGGGCGCCGCCGGCATCGCCGCCGTCGCGCGCGAGCGCGGCGCGGTCGACCGCGTGATGCAGGTGGTGGAGAGCGTGATGGCCGAGGACTTCGAGCAGCCCACCGACTGAGGTCGTGCTCGAGGCGTTTCGGCGGGGTGTGGTCTGAGTCCGAGTCTGAGTCTGAGTGCGAGTACACCGAAGGCGCCCAGCGGACTGCAGGGTTGTACAACGGGCCCGATCACCCGATCACCCGATCACCCGAGCGCGCGAGCTGGCGCACTCGGACTGAGACTCAGACCACCCGTAACGAAATCGCCCCGCAAGGGCGGGGCGATCGTGGTGCAACTGGAACCGGGTCAGCCCTTCTTGCCGTCCACTTCTTCGTCGTCGAGCGACGCCGGCGTGGCGTCGACCTTCGGCGCGACGTCCATGGTCGGCTCCGGCACGGGCAGCGTCTCGTCGACGCTCTTGTTCGGGCCGGTGAGCAGCGCATTGACGGCCTGCAGGTCGCCCACCTCGATGACGCCGGCGGTCTGCTTGAGGCGCAGGTTCTCCACCAGGAAGTTGTGGCGCACGCGCGCGTAGTCCTGCTGTGCGACGAACAGCTGCTGCTGGCTCAGCAGCACGTCGACGATGGTGCGCGTGCCGACCTCGAAGCCGGCCTGCGTGGCCTCGAGCGCGGACTGCGCGGACACGAGCGCGGCGCGGCGTGCCTCGATCAGGCTGATGCCCGCGACGACGTTGCGGAACGCGTTGCGCGTCTGGCGCACCACCAGGCGGCGATCCTGCTCCAGCAGGTCGGACGAGACGTCGCGGTTGTGCACGGCCTGGCGGACGCGCGATTGCGTGGCGCCACCCTCGAAGATCGGTACGTTCAGCACGAGGCCGATCGCGGTGTCGTCGAACGACGAGCCCGGCGGCTGCGGGTTGCCGTTCGAGAACGCGTCGCCCCACGTATCGGAGCGCGTTTCCACCGCCTGGAAGCCGAGCGACGGCAGGTGTCCGGCGCGCGCGGTGCTGATGTCGGCCTCGGACGCGGCGACCTGGAAGCGCCGCGACGCGAGCGTCGGGTTCTGTTCCTCGGCCACCTTCACCCAGGCGTCCTGGTCGGGCGGCTCCGGTGCGGCGAGCGGGATCGAGTCGGCGAGCGCGGCGAGGGTCTGCACGGGCTGGCCGGTGATTTCCTCGACCGCGTAGTAGGCGTCGTTGAGCGCGTCGCGCGCGATGATGACGTTGGCGCGCGAGTTGTCGAAACGCGCTTGCGCCTCGTGCACGTCGGTGATCGCGGTCAGGCCCACCTCGAAGCGCTGGTTCGCCTGCTCGAGCTGGCGACCGACGGCCGTGCGCTCGGCTTCGGCGGCCTCGAGGTTCGTCTGCGCGGTCAGCGCGTCGAAGTAGACCTGCGCCACGCGCACGAACAGCGCGTCGAGCGCGGCTTCGTACGTGGCTTCGTACTGCTGCGAGAACGCCTTCGACCCGCGCAGTCGCGTCCAGCGCGAGTAGTCGAACACGCTCTGGTCGAGCTGCGCGCGGTAGACGCGCTGGCGCGTGTCCTGCGTGAAGAGCGACGTGCCGAAGCCGACCGTGCCGTCCGGGTTGAGGAACGCGCGGGTCGAGCTGGAATCGGTGTCGTTGTCGGTCACCGTCGCCTGGCCGACGAGGCTCGGCAGCAGCAACGCGCGCGACTGCACGACGTTTTCGCGCGCCGACAGGCGCTGCGCATCCGCGGCCGCGAGCTGCGGGTCCGACGCGCGCGCCATGTCGTAGACCTGGATCAGGTCTTCGGCGGAGGCCGGCTGCGCCAGCGCCGCGGCGAGCGCGACGGCCAGGGCCGTGATGGTGGGGGTGCGGAAGCGCATGGGAGTTCCTTTCGTGGACTTGTCCAGGTGGGCGCCGTCTACAGGACGAACCTGCGCGGCGGCGCGGCGTTGATGAGGTACTCGAGCTCGGTTTCGAACAGCGGTTGTTCGCGGAACTCGTCGCTGCCGACGCGCGTCACGAGCACCGCCTGCATGGCGGGCGCTTCACCGCGCACCGCGAACAGGCGGCCGCCGACGCGCAGCCAGCGCTTGAACTTTTCGGGGATCGCGTACACCGCGCCCGTGACGCAGACGCAGTCGAACTCGCCGTTCGGCTCGAACGCCGTGACGGCGTCCGCGATTTCGACCTTCGCGTTCGTGCGCCCGGCGGCCGCGAGGCGCTGGCGCGCGCGCTCGGCGAGCCCGGCATTGATCTCGACGCTCGTCACCTCGCGGCCGAGCCAGGCAAGGCACGCGGTGAGGAAACCGCTGCCGGTGCCGACCTCGAGCACGGAATCCTCGGACTGCACGGCCAGCGCCTGCAGCGTGCGGCCCTCGACCACCGGCTTCATCATGTGCACGTCGCTATCCAGCGGCAGCGCGAGGTCCGCGAACGCGAGCTTGCGGTAGCGCGGCGGGACGAAGTCCTCGCGGCGTACCTCGCGCAGCGCGGCGAGCACGCGCGCGTCCAGCACCTCCCAGGTGCGGACCTGCTGCTCGACCATGTTGAAGCGTGCGCGCTCGAAATCCAGGGACATGACTGATGGAACCTTGGTGGAAGGGCCGAAAAGCCTAGGGCTCCGCGTCCCTTGCGGCAAGCGAAAGGTCGCTTTTCACGCCCCTGCGCTCGTAGTGCCGGAAGTCACTTAAACCATTGAGTCAACGGGCGAACTGAGCCCTTCCGTCGCCAGGACGTTACGGCGGGCGCGAAATTTTTCGCCCACTTTTGCCGTGAGCAGGGGGAGGGAGAGGGAGAGGGCGCGCATTCCGCGGTGTTCCGCTCCGGCTCTGCAGGGTCGCCGGAGCGCGTGACGCGCGCCCTCCGCCTCCCCTCCCCCGCTTTCAGGTGGTCACCTCGATCTCGTCGCCCGGCCACGGATCGGCGCGGCGCACCGGCTCGGGCTCGCTGCCCGGGCGGCGCACGCGGAACCACGCGGCGTAAAGCGCGGGCAGGAACAGCACGGTGAGCGCCGTCGCCACGACCAGGCCGCCCATGATCGCGACCGCCATCGGGCCGAAGAACGCGCTGCGCGACAGCGGGATCATCGCGAGGATCGCGGCGGCGGCCGTGAGGCAGATCGGGCGGAATCGGCGCACGGTGGCGTCGATCACCGCCTGCCACGGCGGATGGCCCGCGGCGATGTCCTGGTCGATCTGGTCGACGAGGATCACCGAGTTGCGCATGATCATGCCGCTGAGCGCGATCGTGCCGAGCATCGCGACGAAACCGAACGGCGTGTTGAACACGAGCAGCGCGAGCGTCACGCCGATCAGTCCGAGCGGTGCCGTGAGCCACACGATCGCGACGCGCGCGACGCTGCGCAGTTGCAACATCAGCAACGTGGTGACCACGAGCACGAACAGCGGCACGCCCGCGGCGACCGACTTCGAGCCGCGCGCGGAATCCTCCACCGTGCCGCCCACTTCCAGCAGGTAGCCCGACGGCAGCTTCGCGCGGATCGCATCGAGCTGCGGCAGGATCTGCGCCGTCACCGTCGGCGGCTGCACGTGGCCGTAGATGTCGCCGCGCACGGTGATCGTGGGCAGGCGGTTGCGGCGCCAGATGATGCCGTCCTCGAACGCGTACGAGACCGTCGCGATCTGCGCGAGCGGCACGCTCTGGCCCGACGCGGTCGGTACCGACAGGCTCTCGAGCAGCGAGAGGCGTGCACGTTCCTCGCCGGGGCCGCGCAGCAGCATCTCGATGAGCTCGTCGCCCTCGCGGAACAGGCTCACGCGCGCGCCGGAGAGCGAGCTCTGGAGGAAGTTCGCGAGGTCCTGCGACGACACGCCCATCACGCGTGCGCGGTCCTGGTCGATGTCGAGCTTGATGATCTTCGACGGCTCGTTCGCGTCCAGGTGCACGTTCGTCAGGTGCTCGTTCTGGCGCACGACCGCGGCGACTTCCTGCGCGAGCGAGCGCACCGTCGCGAGGTCCTCGCCGGACACGCGGAACTGCACGGGGAAGCCGACCGGCGGGCCGTTCTCCAGGCGCATCACGCGACCGCGCAGGTCGGGGAAATCCTTCTCGAACAGGTCGATGATGCGCGCACGCACGCGCTCGCGGCCCTCGATGTCGCGCGTCATCACCACGAGCTGCGCGAAGCTTGCCTGCGGCAGCTGCTGGTCGAGCGGCAGGTAGAAGCGTGGCGAGCCCGAGCCGATGTACGCGACCGTGCTCTCGATGTCCTTGTCCTTCGCGAGGATGGACTCGAGGCGCTGCGCCTCGCGCTGCGTCGCCGCGATCGACGAGCCTTCCGGCAGCTTGAGGTCCACCATCAGCTCGAGGCGCGTGGAATCGGGGAAGAACTGCTGCTGCACGAGCCCGAAGCCCGCGACCGACACGGCGAACGCGCCGACCGTGACGAAGATGACGGTCCAGCGCCGCTCGAGGCACCACTCCAGGACGCGACGGAAGCGCGTGTAGAAGCCCGACTGGTACGGATCGTGGTGCCCGCCGCCGTGCTTCTCCTTCGCGCCGTGCCCGTCGGGCAGCAGCTTGTAGCCGAAGTAGGGGATGAACACGACCGCGGCGACCCACGAGATCAGCAGTGCGAGCACCACCACCTGGAAGATCGAGCGCGTGTACTCGCCCGTGCTCGAATTCGCGGTCGCGATCGGCAGGAAGCCGGCGGCGGTGACGAGCGTGCCCGTGAGCATCGGGAATGCCGTGCTCTCGTACGCGAATGCCGCCGCCTTGATGCGGTCGAATCCTTGCTCGAGCTTCACTGCCATCATCTCGACCGCGATGATCGCGTCGTCGACGAGCAGGCCCAGCGCGAGGATGAGCGCGCCGAGCGAG
>CALKUS010000233.1 GCA_937996755.1 uncultured Pseudomonadota bacterium
TCCGCGGCTGAAGCTGACGCTGACGCGCGGGCCGATCAAGGCGCAGCTGGAACAGCTGCGCCAGCGCGAAGTCGACGCCGTGGCCGTCAGCCACCGTGGCCTGGTGCCCGCGCCCGATCTGGACATCGAGGTGGTGGGCGAACTGCGCGCGGGCTTCGTGTGCCGCAGCGCGC
Organism: uncultured Pseudomonadota bacterium; assembly: GCA_937996755.1. GTDB lineage: Bacteria > Pseudomonadota > Gammaproteobacteria > Xanthomonadales > Ahniellaceae > CALKUS01. The sequence goes on from CALKUS010000233.1 coordinate 174, forward strand.
ACCCGCTGGCCGGCAGGCCGCGCGTGAGCTTCGACGAGCTGCTGCGCTTTCCGATCGCGTCCACCGCACTGTCCGACGACATCGCACTGACCCTGGTGCGGCACTACGGGCCCCAGGCCAACCCGGCGCAGCTGGTGAGCCTCGAGTGCGAGGACGTGGCCAGCCTGATCGAAACCGTGCGCCGCACCGATGCCATCTTCCTGGGCATCGTGAAGGCGGCCGACGCGGGGCTGCTCGACGGCACGCTGGTCGAGCTGATGCTGGCCCCGCCGTTCGAGGACCACGCGCGTTTCGCCCTGGTCAGCCTGCGCGGCCGCAGTGTGCCGCCGGCTTTGGATCTGTTCCGGCGCCTGGTGCGCGAGCGGCTGCAGCACGATCATCCGCGGGCGCCGGCGAAGAAGCTGCACTCGAAGTCGCGCCAGGCGAGCTCGCGCCGCAGTCAGCTCGAGAAGATCACGCTCGACGACATCAAGCCGTCGTCGCGAAAATACCCGTACATCGTCTTCAAGACCGAGCGTCAGCTCGGCAAGGACGTCCTCTCGGTCACGGATCTCAACGTGTCGCTCGACGGATACGTCGACCACATGAAGTTTTCGCCCGATCCGGTGCTCTTCCGACATTTCATCGAGGATGTCGGCAGTGCGTTGCACGGCGATTTCGTAGGCGCCGCGCGTGACCTTGTCAGCGCAGTCGCGCTCATAGGCGCTGGCGGTGGTGACCTTCAGCGCTTGCAGCTTTTCCGCGAGTGTCGGGATGCTCATGCCTGTGCTCCTCCCTTCGTATATTCAAGAATGCCCAAACCACGGCTGTCGATGTGGAACACCTGCCCCGGTGGCACCACCAGCGTGGTGAATTCCGCCTCGACCAGCGACGGCCCCTCGATGCGATGGCCGGGCTGCATGGCTTCGAATTTGTAGACGGTGGTCATCACCCGCTGGCGCAGCTCCGGGTGGCCGTCGCGCCACGCGAACTCGGAACGCTCGGCGATCCCCGCGCCGGCCAGGCCGGCGAGACCCGACGTGCCTTCGGTGTTCGTCTCGAGCGTCCAGGTGCCGCCGGCGCCTTTGGCCAGCCGAATCGTCGACTTGCCCATCGGCTTGTCGTTGCGGAACACCTCGTATTCCAGCGTCACCGGCTGCACGGGCGCGACGTCGGCAGGCGCCGCCGTGAGCGCGACTGCGAACAGCAGCTCAGCGAACATGCAGGCGCCCCCGTTCCAGCAGCAGCGGCGCGGCCAGTCGTGCAGCGTCCAGGCGCACGTGCTCGCCGTCGAGCGCGATGCGGCCGGCCGCCGCGAGCGCGACCGTGGCCACGAGCAGCTCGTGCTCGAGCGGCAGCAGGCGCTGCGCGAGCGTCGCGGGTGTGTCGCCGTCGCGTACGTCCATGCGCACCTGCGCGATCACGGGTCCGCCGTCGAGCTCCGGCGTGACGTAGTGCACGGACGCGCCGTGCTCGCGCTCGCCCGCGGCGAGCACGCCCTCGTGCGTGTGCAGGCCGCGATGGCGCGGCAGCAGGGAAGGGTGGATGTTGATCATTCGTCCGGTGTGCGCTGCGACGACCGCGTCGTCGATGATGCGCATGTATCCCGCACAGACGATGAGTTGCGGCTGAACCGCCGCGACGGCCGCGAACAAGGCGGCGTCGAATGCGGCGCGCGTCGCGTGCGCCTTCGGCGATAGCGCCTGCGCGTGGACGCCGGCGTCGCGCGCGCGCTGCAGCGCGGCTGCATCGGCACGGTCGGAGAAGACGCCGGCGAATTCGACGTCGAGCGCGCCGCGCGTGCGCGCGTCGAGCAGGGCCTGGAGGTTGCTGCCGCGCCCCGAAGCGAGCACGGCGATGCGGACGGCCATCAGCCGAAGCGGACGCGCTCGTCGCCCGTGGCCGGCTCGATCGTGCCGATGCGCCAGTGCGCGAGCCCGTGCGCGGCGCAGGCGCGTGCGACGTCGCCTGCGCGGCCTTCCGGCGCGATCACGCAGAAGCCGATGCCGCAGTTGAACGTGCGGCGCATCTCCGCGTCGTCCACGTTGCCCGCTTCCTGCAGCCAGCGGAACACGTCGGGCTGTGGCCAGCTGCGCGGGTCGATCGCGATGCCGAGGCCCTCGGGCACGACCCGGATGATGTTCTCGGTGAGGCCGCCGCCGGTGATGTGCGCCATGCCCGGGATCGGCGCGGAGCGCAGCAGCTCCAGCATCGGTTTCACGTAGATCGTGGTGGGCGCCATCAGCGCGTCGCCGAGCGTGCCCTCGCCGAGCGCGGCGCCGAGGTCGGCGTTCGCGTGCTTCACGATGCGGCGGACGAGCGAATAGCCGTTGGAGTGCGGGCCGCTCGATGCGATGCCGAAAACGGCGTCGCCCGCGCGGATGCCGTGCCCGTCGATCAGCTGCGCGCGCTCCACGGCACCGACGCAGAAGCCGGCGAGGTCGTATTCGCCCGGCGGGTACATGTCGGGCATCTCGGCGGTCTCGCCGCCGATCAGCGCGCAGCCCGCGATCTCGCAGCCGCGCGCGATGCCGCCGACGACCGCGACCGTCGTGTCGACGTCGAGCTTGCCGGTGGCGAAATAGTCGAGGAAGAACAGCGGCTCCGCACCCTGCACGAGCACGTCGTTCACGCACATGGCGACGAGGTCGATGCCGATCGTGTCGTGGCGGCCGAGCGTCTGCGCGAGCTTCAGCTTCGTGCCGACGCCGTCGGTGCCCGAGACGAGCACCGGATCCCTGTAGCCCTGGCCCAGCGCGAACAGGCCGCCGAAGCCGCCGAGCCCGCCGATGACGCCGGGGCGGACGGTGCGCGCGACGAGCGGCTTGATGCGTTCCACGACGGCGTTGCCCGCGTCGATGTCGACGCCGGCATCGCGGTAGGTGAGTCCGGGTTTGTCAGGGCGCGTCACGGCGGCGGAGAAGCGTGGCGGCGGGGCGCGCGATGGTAGCAGCGGGCCGCCACTCGCGCACGCGAAAAGCCCGAAGCAGCCGCCGGGATAAATGGACTCGCCGGGGCCCATCCGTCACCATGATCGCCCCGTTTGCCACGCGCGCACGCCATGACGCACGCCCCGTTCGCCATCCGCCTCGCCGCCGCGCTCGCGCTCGCCTGGTCGGCGCTCGCGGGTGCCGCCGATCCACGCCTGTACACGGGCGAGTCGCTCGTGGCCTCGCAGGACGAAGCCGAGCGCGCGCGCGCGCTCGGTCCGGCGCTGCTGCAGGCGCTCGTGAAGGCCTCCGGCGACGCGGCGCTCGCGACCGACCCGCGCGCCACGCCGCTGATCGAGCAGGCGCCCGCGCTGCTGCAGCGCTACAGCTATCGCCAGAGCGTGGAGACCGTCGCGGGCCAGCCCGTGCCGCGCACGTGGCTCGTCGCGCAGTTCGACCCCGAGGGCGTGGAGCGCGCGCTGCGCGGCATCGGTCGCAGCTCGTGGGTGGAACGGCCCGCGACGATGGTCTGGCTGGTGATCGACGACGGTGGCGCGAAGCGCATCGCGAGCGCGGCGCAGGTGGAAGCGCTCGGTGCGCTCACGCAGGCGGCGGCGGCGCGCGGTGTCGCGCTCGTCTTCCCGCAGATGGATCCGCAGGACTACGCGGCCGCGGACCCGCAAGTGCTCTGGGAAGGCTCGCCCGGCAAGGCGCTCGGCGCTGCCGCGCGCTACAACGCCTCGTGCGCGCTCGTCGCGCGCCTCGAACGCGCCGGCCAGGGCTGGCGCGGGCGCTTCACGCTCGTCGACGGCGGCGGCTCGCTGGACTGGAACGCGAGCTACGCCGACGCGAACAGCGTGCTCGCCGCGGGCGCGGCCGGTCTCGCCGACCGCCTCTCGCAGCGCTATGCGATCCCGGCGGCCGATCGCCAGCCGGGCGACTACACACTCTGGATCGCCGACGTGCGCTCGCCGGCCGACTACGGCACGGCGCTGTCGTACCTCGAGAGCCTGTCGGTGGTGAGCGCGATCTCGCCGGTCGGCGCGGACGGCGACCGCCTGCTCGTGCAGGCCCGGCTCGAAGTGACGCTCGATCGGTTGCGCGTGCTGCTCGCCCTGCAGGACGTGCTTTCGTTCGACGACACCGTCGAGACGGTCGGCGCGCAGGCCACGCTGCGCTTGCGCCACTGACGCGCAGGCGACCTTCGGGGAGCGCTCATGGGCCTCTCCTGGATACCCAACGCGATCACCGTCGTCCGCCTGCTCATGGCGGCGCCGCTGTCGTGGGCGATCCTGGCGAACGAGCCGCGGCTGTCGCTCACGCTGGTCGTCGTCGCGGGGTTGAGCGATGCGCTCGACGGGCTGCTCGCGCGCCGCTTCGGCTGGCGCAGCCGCCTCGGCGGCCTGCTCGACCCGGCAGCCGACAAGGTCATGCTGCTCGCGTGCTACGTCGCGCTCGCCGTGTCGGACGGCGCGCCGAACTGGATCGCGTGGCTCGTCGTCGGGCGCGACGCGCTGATCGTCGCGGGCGCGGTCGCGTACAACGCGTTCGTCGGCCGGCTGGAAGCGCAGCCGTCGCTGTTGTCGAAGGCGACGACGTGCCTGCAGATCGCGCTGGTCGTCGCGCTGCTCGCCGAGCGCCTGCCGTCGGTCGCGATGCCCCCGTGGCTGCATGCCGGCCTGCTATGGTCCACGGCCGCTGCGACGCTCGCGAGCGGCCTACACTATGTCGTGGTCTGGACGCTCAGGGTGCGCCGCGGTGGCGCGGCGCGGAGAAAGGAAACGTGACTGACACCCAGAAGTGGCAGTTGCTGGCGGCGATCGTGGTGCTGGGCTTCGTGCTCTGGCTGATCTCGCCGGTGCTCGCGCCGTTCGCGCTTTCCGCGCTGTTCGCGTACCTCGGGGACCCCCTGGTCGACCGCCTCGAGAAATGGAAACTGTCGCGCACGATGGCGGTGAGCGTGGTGTTCGCGATCATGTCGCTCGCGATCGCGACGATCGCGCTGCTGCTCGTGCCGATGCTCGAGCGCCAGGTCGCGAAGTTCATCGAGCGCCTGCCCGCGTACTTCGGCTGGTTCCGCGACACGGCCGCGCCGTGGCTCGTCGCGAAGTTCGGCCTGCCGGCCGACATCCTCGACTTCGACCCCGGCAAGCTCACTGCCCTCGTGCAGCAGCACTGGCGCGAGGCGGGCGGGTTTGCGACGACCGTGCTGTCGTCGGTCTCGAAGTCGGGCTTCGCGATCCTCGGCTGGGTGGCGAACGTGCTGCTCGTGCCCGTCGTCACGTTCTACCTGCTGCGCGACTGGGACTTCCTCGTCGCACGCGTGCGCGAGCTGCTGCCGCGCCCGATCGAGCCCACCGTTACGCGCCTCGCGCGCGAGTCCGACAGCGTGCTCGGCGCGTTCCTGCGCGGCCAGCTCACCGTGATGCTCGCGCTCGCCGCGATCTACACGACGGGCCTGTGGCTGGTCGGCATCGATCTCGCGTTGCTGATCGGCATGATCGCGGGCCTGATCAGCTTCGTGCCGTACCTCGGCGGGATCATCGGCGTCCTCGCGGCCGTGATCGCGGCCCTCGTGCAGTACCACGACGTCATGCACGTGGTGCTCGTGCTCGTGGTGTTCGGCGTCGGCCAGACGCTGGAAGGCATGGTGCTCACGCCGCTGCTCGTGGGCGACCGCATCGGCCTGCACCCGGTCGCCGTCATCTTCGCGGTGATGGTCGGCGGCGAGCTGTTCGGTTTCCTCGGCATCCTGATGGCGTTGCCGGTCGCGAGCGTGATCAACGTCGTGCTGCGCCATGCGCACGAGCGCTACCTCGCGAGCCAGCTGTACGGGCGTGAGGAAGGGGCGACCATGGGCGAGAAGATCGCGACTGAAGTCGCTCCCACGGTCCCTCCGGTCGTCGCTACCGCGCCAGCGCCGGTGCCGCCGGCGGCACCGTGACGACGCCGCAGCTTCCGCTCGGGCTGCGCTTTCCCGCGCACCAGCGATTCGACGCTTTCCACGCCGGCGAGCAGAACGTCGCCGCCGTGGCCTCGGTCGTGCACGCGGCGCACGACCGCCACGCGCCGTGGGTGTTCGTGTCCGGGCCCGAAGGCAGCGGCAAGTCGCACCTGCTCATCTCGGCGTGCCGCGAAACGGATGCGCGCGCGCAGTACCTGCCGCTCGCGGCGCTCGGCGCATCGGCGGAGGCCGGGCTCAGCGCGCTCGACGACTTCGACCTTGTTGCATTCGACGACGTGCACGCGATCTGCGGCAACCGCGCGCTCGAAGTGGGGCTGTTCGACGCGTACAACCGCGGCAAGGCGCGCGGTGCCACGTTGCTGTTCGCGGCGCGCCAGCCGGCCGCGCGGCTCGCGCTGGACCTGCCGGATCTCTCGTCGCGCCTGTCGTCCTGCGTGCAGTCCACGTTGCGGCCGCTCGACGAAGCCACGCGCCGCCACGTGCTGCGCGAGCGCGCGCTCGCGCGCGGCGTGGAACTCGACGATGCCGTGCTCGATTTCCTGTTCCGCCGCCATTCGCGCGACCTCGGCTCGCTGTTCGAGCTGCTCGACCGCCTCGACCACGAATCGCTCGCGCAGCAGCGCCGCGTCACCGTGCCGTTCCTGCGCCGCATCATCGGCCTGCCGTCGCGCGACTGACGTGGAGCTCTCGCGGCGTTCGTTGCTGCTCGGGCTCGGCGCCGGTGCGTTCCTGCGATCGCTTCCCGCTGCCGCTGCGTCGCGATACGTCGTGGCGACCACGCGCACCGGTCGCGTGCGCGGCGTCGTCGAGCACGGCGTGGGCGTGTTCCGCGGCGTGCCGTACGGCAGCGCGCGCCGCTTCCTGCCGCCGCGCGCGCCTGCTGCGTGGCAGGGCACGCGCGACGCGCTCGCGTTCGGCCCGGCGTCGCCGCAGCACGGCAGCGACGAGCGCGCGGGCGAGGACTGCCTCGTGCTGAACGCCTGGACGCCGGCGCTGCACGACGGCGCGAAGCGCCCGGTGCTGGTCTACATCCACGGCGGCGAGTTCAGCTCCGGCTCGAGCTCGCCCGCGATCCTCGATGGCGCGCGGCTGTGCCGGCGCGGCGACGTGGTCGTCGTCACGCTGAACCATCGGCTGAACGCATTCGGGCACCTGTACCTCGCGCGCCTGCGCGGCGACGCGTATGCGTCGTCCGGCAACGTCGGCCTGCTCGACCTGGTACTCGCGCTCGCGTGGGTACGCGACCACGCGGCCGAGCTCGGCGGCGACGCCGGCAACGTCACGGTGTTCGGCCAGTCCGGCGGCGGCGCGAAGATCGCGACGCTGATGGCGATGCCGGCGGCGAAGGGCCTGTTCCACCGCGCAATGACGATGAGCGGCCAGCAGGTGACGGCGTCCGGTCCGCGCAGCGCGACGCTGCGCGCGCAAGCGCTCGTGCGCGCGCTCGGCATCGCGGACGCTGCGCGGCTCGACGAGGTGCCGGTGGCCGACCTCGTCGCCGCGACGCAGGCCCCGGACGCCACGATCGTGGGTCGGCCGCTGTACTTCGGCCCCGTGCTCGACCACGACGCCTTGCCGCGGCACCCGTTCTACCCGGACGCGCCGGCGCAATCGGCCGCGATCCCGATGCTCATCGGCAACACGCGCGACGAGACGCGCGCGTGGCTGCGCGACGAGCCGGGCATCGAATCGCTCGGCTGGGACGAGCTGCCCGCGCGGCTGTTGCCGCAGTTGCACGTCGACATCGGTCCCGAACGCGTGATCGCGGAATACCGGCGGATGTATCCGCGCTACACGCCCACGGACGTGTTCTTCGCGGCGACGACCGCGGGCCGCTCGTGGCGCGGCGCGCTCATCGAAGCCGAGCTGCGCGCCGCGCAGGGCGCGAACACGTGGACGTACCAGCTCGACTACCGTTCGCCGCTCGACGGCGGCAGGTACGGCGCGATGCACACGATGGACATCCCGCTCGTGTTCGACAACGTCGCGCAACCGGGATCCCTCACCGGCACGACGCGCGAAGCGCAGGCGACGGCCGACGCGATGAGCGACGCGCTGCTCGCGTTCGCGCGCGCCGGGAAGTGCGATTGGCCGCGTTACGACCTGGCGCGGCGCGCCACGATGGTGTTCGACGCGAAGCCCCGCGTCGTCGACGACCCGCGCCGCGGCGAGCGCGAGCTGTTCGCGAGCGTGCCGTACATCCAGCGCGGCACCTACTGAAGGCGTCGTAGGGTGGCCAGCTCCGCTGGCCACGCGTGTCCTGAGCCGCGTGGGTAGCGAAGCTGCCCACCCTACGAAGAGCGGCTACTGCGTCACCAGGCTCACGTCATCGACGACGAACGACGCCGCCACGGTCGAGCCTTCGATGCCTTCGAAGTAGTCGTAGGGTGGCCAGCTTCGCTGGCCACGCGTGTGTGGTGACGCGTGGGCAGCGGAGCTGCCCACCCTGCGGTCGCTCCCTATTGCGTCACCAGGCTCACGTCGTCGACGACGAACGACGTCGCCACGGTCGAGCCTTCGATGCCTTCGAAGTAGACGCGGATCGTCTGGCCCTTGTACGCGCTCACGTCGAACGTGCGCTGCACGTAGGCCGTGCCCTTGTTGAGGTTCGAGTACGTGGCGAGCGTCGCGAGCACGGCGTTGCTCGTGCTGCGCACCTGCACCTTCAGCGTGTCGTAGGCCTGCGTCGTGGTGGTCTCGTCGGAGTCGACGAGCAGCCAGAACTTCAGCGTCGCCGTGGTCACCGTCGAGGGAATCGCGACGGTCTGGTACACCGAGTCGGTGTGCGCGCTGCCGTAGCCGTTCAGCCACGCCTTCCAGCTGCCGCCGTGCGCGGGCTCGCTCGTGCTGCTCGTGATCACCCCGGACGTGGCCGTCCAGCTGGTGCTGCCCGACTCGTAGCCGCCGTTGACGATGCGCTCGACCGGCGTGCTGCCGTTGCTCACGCTGAACGACACCGACGACGAGGCGTTGTTGCCCGCCGCGTCGAACGCCTTCGCGGTGAGCGTGTGCGTGCCGTTGGCGAGCGTGTTCGAATCGAGCGTCATCGAGTACGGCGACGTCGTGTCGGTGCCCTTCAGCGTCCCGTCGACCGAGAACTCGACGCGCGCGACGCCCACGTTGTCGGACGCCGTGGCCGCGAGCGTGATCGTGCCGGACGTGCCGGATACCGATGCGCTCACCGTCGGGTTCGTGGTGTCGCCGCCGCCCGTGCCTTGCGTGACCCACACCGGCGCCGACCACAGGATCTTGCCGTCGTCCTGCGTGACCTTCGCGTAGTAGAAGTGCTCGCCGGTCGATGGCGTGATCGTCGTGACGGCCGTCGTGGAGAGCTGCGTGACGGTGCCGTTGCGCTTCGGCACGCCTTCGTAGATGCGCACGGTGGACGCCGTGCGGCCGGACGTGTTGGCGAAGTTCGCGGTCAGCGTGAGCGGGCCGGAATTCGCGAAGCGCTCGCCCATCACGTGGCCGTTCGCGACCAGGATCAGCTGCGAGTTCTTGTCCGACGTGGCGAACACGCGACGCGCGCGGAGCGCGGTCTCGAAGTTCGCGTCGTTCAGCGTTTGCCCGGTCGGCAGCAGGACGGCCGTGCGGTTCGTCCAGGACGCGCCCCAGTTCGCGCAGTGGTTGTCCTGGTTCGTCGTCGGCGCCACGTGGAAGCCGCGCTCGAGGAACGTGTTGAACGCCGATTCGTAGCTCGACTTCGACGTCTCGGTCTCGGTGGTGTTGCTCGAGAACGCGGAGGTGTTCTGCACTTCCGCGGCGACGATCACCTCGTCGCCGTCGGCGTGGTAGCCGAACGTCGTGCCGCCGATCGGGAACTGGCCGTCGGAGCTGCTCGGGTGGTTGAACTGCCCGATCCAGCCGCGCGCCTTCATCACCGAGTAGAGGTTCGCGTAGTCGCTCTTCGTGGTGAAGATGTCGGCGAGCAGCTGGTTCGAGCTGTTGTATTCCCAGCCGGCCAGCAGGTTCGCGTCGATGATGTTGAGGTGGCCGCCGCCCGAGATGACGCCCCATTCCATGCCGTACAGCGCGAGGAAGCCGGGGTTCGCGGCGTTGTAGTTCGCAGCGGCCGTGCGGCCTGCGGCGTAGCGGTTCTTCGCAGTCGTGGGGCTGGCCGACGTGTTCGTGCCCGACGAGCCGTCGAAGTAGTGGTTGTGCTCGGAGGCGAGCAGGAAATCGAGGCCCTTGTTCTTCGCGTACGGGAACGCGTCGGCCGGGCCGAACGCGCCGCTCTGCGCGGCCTGCGAGCTGCTGCAGCCGGGGATCGCGCCGCCGCCGTCGGAGTCGTTCGTCTGGCTGTGCAGGTTGCCGTAGTAGACCGTGTACGGAAGGCTGCCCGTGGCCGGGCGCGACTTCGCCGCGTCGGCGCCCATCGGCAGCGGCTCGAACGCCGGCATCTGCGGGCGGCGCGGCTTGCCCACTTCGACGTCCCAGGCTTGTACCTGCGCGCCGCCGCGCGCGAGCACGTTCTCGACGCGCTCGTCGAGCGAGCCGCGCTGCGTGCGGAACACCACGGGGTCGCCCGCGACGGCGGTGAGCTCGGCGCGGTAGTGGCCGTCGGCCAGCAGCGCCTTCGCGTTGCCGCGGCCGTCCCACGGCACCGTCACTTCGATCGGCTCGCCGTACAGGCGCTCCTCGCCGTACCACTGGCGGAGCACCTTGCCGTCGTCGCCGACGATGCGCAGCCGCCACGCGACCGTGTTCGGGTCGAGCGCGTCCGGGAACGCGAAGCGCAGCACGAACTCGCGCGCGTCGCCCTTCACGCCGGTGTACGGCGCTTCGAGCATCGCTTCGAACTCGTGGTGGTCGGGGCTCGGCAGCGGCGCCGCGATCGCGGCGGGAGCGAGTACGAGTGATACGGTGAGCGCGAGCAATGCGCGGCGGATGCCGCGGGCAGCGACAGGCGTGACGGTCATCGAGATGTCCCCAACGTGGCACGAAAGGGCGCAATGAGACCCAGCGTCCATGTCGGGACCGTGACGCCCGCATGTCGGGCGAACGGATTGCCGTCCCTTCGCCCGCGGCCTGCCCCTCCCAGGCGAGCCGCCGCGAAATGTAGCCATGTGCGAGCGCACATGCCACTAGCGGTTGTGCCCGGAGGTGTCGCGTCGAGCTGTCGAGAAGAGCGGGAGCGGGGAGCGGGGAGCGGGGAGCGGGGAGCGGGGAGCGGGGAGCGGG